>NZ_CP080377.1:5499664-5849496 GCF_019443505.1 Janthinobacterium sp. PAMC25594 | reverse complement strand
GATGGCGATCTGGTCGACCACGCGCTCGGCGCCATACAGTTCGCGCAGGCGGGCCAGCACGGCCGCCTTGCCCGCCTCGTCGGCCAGGGTGCCCGTGACGAGGATCTGCCCCGGCATCGGCGTCTGGGGCGCTTGTGCCTGGGCGTGGCAGGAAGTGGCGGCGCCCAGCAGCAGGAAGAAAACGGTCGGCTTCATCGCAATCCTTCAGGCAAAGGTATCGGCAAACATGGCGCAGGCCGAGCGCAGCGACAGCTGCTCCTGCTGCAGGCAGGCGGACAACTGGCGCAGCGCCGCAGCGTCTCCCAACTGCTCGTCAACCCAGTCGAGCTGGTCGAACACGATCAGCCGTTCGCTGCCGGCCTGCGGATCGATCAGCGCGCGCAAGCCGTGCGGGTCGGCGCCGCAAAAACCGATCACCAGCACGGGCGCCTCGTCGAGGTGGGAAAAGAACAGCGCCAGTTCGAAATCGGCCTGGCGCAGGAAAGGCGCGATCAGGTGCAGCCAGAAGCTGGCCACCAGCTCGCGCAGCTGCACGTCCTGCGGCAGCGGCAGCACCAGGCTTTTTTCCAGGCGCGGCAAGCCGCTCTGGCGCACCGGTTGCAGCAGCAGGCCCAGACCCAGCAGCAGTTCGCGCACCGTCACGGGGAATGCGGGCGAAGCGAGCATCGTTTGCAAGCCGTGCACGGTCTGCGTCTGCAGGAAGGCGGCCAGCCGCGCCGCGTGGCACGGTGCGGCCGGCTCGACTTCGACCACGTTGCCGGCCAGCGCCAGCAGCGCCGGCCCCGGTTCGGCGCTGGTCACAATGCCTTGCGAGAGCTGCTCCACGCGCTGCCACAGGGGCGCCAGCGCCAGCGGGCTGCAAGCGACAAAGGCTTCGGCGTCATCGACTTCCAGCGCGCCCATGGCCATGAAGGGAAAGCGCCGCAGCGACTGGTCATTGCTCGCTTCCAGGCGTCCGGCGATGGCGCGCCGGCTGCGCGTGCCGACAAAGGCAAAGCGCAGCGGCGGCAAGGCGTCGTAATTGAGCTTCCAGCGCGGTTCCAACGTCAGCGCGTTCATGACTTGCGCCAGCCAGTCGTCGAGCAGCTGCACCAGCGCGTGATTGTCGCAAGCCTTGATGAAATCGCCGCGCGCGGGGATCTTGCCGAAGTAGCCGAGGCGCACCTGCTGTTGCGCGCGCATCATGGCGACACTCCCGCCGCAGCGACAGCAACGGCGGCAATGGCCGGCACGGGTGGGGGCGCGCCGACGATGGTCTCGGGCAGCTGCATGCCGCGAAAACCCTGCTCCTGCAACGCCGCAGTTCCGCCCGTACCCGTCGCCGTCGTTTCCGCGCTGCTGGTGATTTTCAGGTCGACCGCCACGGCCACCTCGCCGCGCGCCCAGCGCAGTTCAAACACGCCGCCGTCCTTGCGCTTCTTGGCCGCCGCATCGATCATGCGCTTCAGGCCGAATTGCCCCGGCTCGTTGAACAGTTCCACCGTGCGTCCGTCGAAGGTGACGGCCGTGATGCGCGCCCCCTGCATGCCCGATGCGCCCTGTGGACCCGGATGCACCATGTTCGTCCACTGCGCCGGCGTATTGCGGTAGCGCAGCTGCTGGCCGTCGATCTCCACCGTGTATTCCAGCGTGCCCGGCGCGGGCGATGGCTGGATCTGGAACACGGTTTGCGCCGCCGTCGAAGTGGCCGCCACGCCGCCCGCGCCCAACGGAGCGATCCAGCCGGGGAGGCGCGCCACCACCTGCGGCGACAGGCTGATGCCCATGTCGGCCCAGGTGCGCGGCGCCAGCACGTCGCCGCGCCGCACCACCAGCGGGCCCATGGACGTCGTGACGAATTTCGCCACCAGGCCTTCCGGGCCGAAGAACTGGCCGATCTCCAGGTTGCTCGCCTCGATGCGCGCCGTGGGCGCGAACGGATACTTGTTGGCCAACGATTTCTGGAACGGTTCGTATACCTGCGCCGCCCAGGTCTTGTTGATATCGAGTTCGGCCGGCGCGACGATGACGGCAAAGGTCTGCATCAGCGGGCGCACGAGGATGGGGCGTATCGCCTGCTTTTGCGCGTCGCTCATCCCCGTGAGCATCTGCTCGTCGACCAGTTTCAGGGCGTCGGCCAGCTCGGAACCGCTGCCTTCCAGGGTCTGCTGCATGAACTGGCGCGCGCCCGGCCCCGCGTCGCCCTGGTTCTTCAACAAATTCAAACGGCTGCGCAGTTTCGACAGCGCTTCCAGGTAGGCGCGCATCAACGAGGCATTGTTGTCCCTGGCCGCCACCAGCTTGCCCACGCCGGCAAATTCGCGTCCCACGGGGCCCATCGGTTTATCCAGGCGGGCCGGGTCGATCTGCGCATTGAGGCCCGGATTGGCCGTCAGCTGCGATGGCGCGCGGCGCAGCACGGTTTCCTTGAACCAGGCGATGATGCCCCGCTCGGCCTTGCGCAATTGCGCATTCTGCAGCGCCGGGTTGTCCCACGAGGTTTCCTCGTAAATGGTGGTGAGCAGTTTGGCGATCGGCGACGACTGCGGGTCGCCCAGGCGGTTCATCGCTTGCACGGCGCCGTCAAAGCCTTTCAGGTCGGCCACGGCCACGCCCTGCACGAATTTCTGCCACTCGCGCGCGTAGTCGGCCTTGTACATGGCCACCAGGTTTTTCTCGATCTGCTCCGGACTGCCTTCCAGGGTCAGGTCGTCGGTGGAGGCGCTTTTCAGCACCCAGTCGGCGCTTTGCAGCTCGCGGTTGGCGGCGTCGCGAAACGCGCCCTCGACGAACTTTTCCCACGCCTGGCGCGTAAAGGCGCCGGAGACGGCGTAACTGCCCGCCAGCAGCGCCTGATCCTGTTCGCCGATGATGCGCGCCACCGTCATGCCGGGAAAACGCGTCGAGGCGCGCGCGCGAATGTCGGCATACACGCGCTCGCGCGCCGGCATGCCGCGCACCACGCGGCGCAGGTTTTCGCGCGCCTGGTCGACCAGCGCCAGCTTCTGCTCGATGCGCGGCCAGGACGGGTCGCCGATCTGCGCCAGGTAAAACGTCAGCAGCCGTTCGGCGCTGCGTATCATCTGCTCGCGCGGCATGGCGCCCCGGTTGCCCTCCAGCCAGCCGCGCCAGAAACGCGTCAGCTGGTCGTTCAGGTGGCTGCTTTCCGCATGCGTCTTGTCGGCCAGCATCAGATAGGTTTTCAGCGCGTTGTAGGCATCTTCCACATTCGTCGCGCTGGCCGCCTGGTACTGCACGCCGCGCGGCGCGGCCGTGGGTGACGCGGCGGCAGGCGTCTGTGGCGTACGCGCCGTGGGCTGCAACTGGTCGGCGCTGGCGTTCATCTCGAACAGCAAGGCTTCCAGCGCTGCCGCCACGGGGGCCAGCATGACCTGGCGCGCGCCGGCAAAATATTCCTCGCGCAGCTTGCGCTCAAGTAAATCGCCCTGATACAGGCCCAGGCGCAAGGACCAGGGACGTTGCGTGCGGTACGCTTCCAGCTGCTCGATACGGTCCTGCAAGATCTCCAGCGCTTCCAGGCGCGACTGCAAGTCCAGCCGCCGCTCCTGCAGCTTCACCACTTTATTTAAATCGGCCTCGACATTGGCCACCAGTTGCCGGTTGCCCAGATAAGACCAGCTCCAGCCGCCCAGGCAGGCGCCCAGCGACACGGTGGCGGCAAAGAACACGGCATATTTGAAGCGCAGCTTGGCACGGTTGGCATAGTTGGCCACCAGGTGCTTGTCGGCAAAAATCACCTTGCGGAACAGCTCCAGCAGGAAATAGCCATGCTGGCGCGCGCCCGATGGCACGGCGGCCGGGGCCGGTGCGAAGGCCAGGTCGAAGCGGCGCGCCACCTGCTGCGAGGAGGCACTCACGGGCTCGCCCTCCTGCAGCGCGCTGGTGAAATAAAAACCGCGGAACACGGGCTGGAACTGGAACGGATTTTCCTCGAACAGGGTGGCGATGAAGGCGCGCAGGGCCGGCTTGATGGCGGCAAATTCCAGCGGGAAAGTAAATACGCCGGGCGCCATCGTCTTGCGTTGCCGGTGCGCCATGTTGGCCAGGCTCAGCTCCGTCAAGCCATCGTGCAATTCATCGAAACTCTGGTCGAAAAACGCCAGCAAGTCCGCCGTGGGCAGCTTGCGCTGGTAGGGCATGGTGGCGCCCCAGACGCGCTCGCGTTCGCTGCGTTCGGCATCCGCAAAAAACTGCGTGAAGCCGGCGATCAGGTCCGCCTTGGTAAACACGATGTACAGGGGCGCGAACACTTCCAGGCGTTCGATGACGTCCTGCACGCGCTTGCGCAGGCTGCGCGCCAGTTGCATGCCCACGTCGGGGTTGCCTCCCAGTTCGGCGATGCTGACGGCGATGAGGATGCCGTTGATGGGTGCCTTGCGCCGGTATTTTTTCAGCAGGTCGAGAAAGCCGAACCACTCGCCGCGGTGCTCGTCGACGACGGAGTAGCGCCCTGCCGTGTCGAGCACGATGCCATCCGTGGTGAAAAACCAGTCGCAGTTGCGCGTGCCGCCCACGCCTTGCACGACCTTGCCGTCAGCGAAAGGGAATTGCAGGCCAGAATGCAGGATGGCGCTGCTCTTGCCGGCAGCCGGGTTGCCGATGATCATGTACCACGGCAATTCGTACAGGGCGGCGGCGCCCGATTTGAGGCCCAGCTTGGACGTCTTGATGGTCTCGATGGCGGCCAGCATGCCCGTGCGCACCGCGTCGAGTTCACCCTGCTGGGTGCTGTTGGCCGTCGAGGCCGAGGCCGCTTGCGCGGCGGCGATCTCGGCCTCGTTGAGGATGGCTTGCCCCAGCGCCTGGGCATTGCGCCGCGCGCGGCGCCGGCGCCACAGCCACAGGCCCAGCCAGGTGAGAAAAGCCAGCAGCAGCAAGGCCAGCGCCCAGATCAGCGCCACTTCCAGCACCTCGGCCCCCAGGTACAGGAACACGGCCAGCGCCACGAAGCCGAGGATGGTCAGATTGCGGCTGTCGGTGAGGAAATACCAGATTCGTCGCAGCATGATGAGCCCAGGGTGAGGTCGCAAAGCAAGGCGGATTCGACCCATGCTGACAGCAATGCGGCGCGCCTTTGTTGACATATGACAAGTACCAGGCGCCAGCGCATGGCAGGCGCTGGCGTGCCATTGACGCTGCGCAAGCAAGCTTGCAGCGGTGAAAATGATGGCGCGGCGCGGCGCTAGAATGGCTGGCGCGGCTTACTTGCCCAGCACGCGCGGTTGCGGCAATTCCGTGTGGCCAAAATCCATCATGGTCCAGCGCCCGCCCCAGCGCAGGCCCACCGATTCGGCCGTCACGCCATATAAACGGTAGCCGCGCATGGCCCAGGCATTTTTTTCAGAAATGATGAGCTTTCCTTCATGCATGAATGCGCAATCGGCCGCCAGGCCATACTGGTGATAGCTTTGAAACGCCCTGGCGTTGGTCACGTTCGGGCCGGCCGCCGCCAGTTGGTCCTGGCGCGCGGGGCTGCGGTAGCCTTCCAGCAAGACCATGTCGTAGCCATGCACGTCCTTCATGATCTTGAAGACCAGCAGCAAACGCTGCGCGTAGTCATGGTCGAGCAATTGCCAGTTGCGGCTGGCGCCGCCCAGCAGCGGGCGCAGCTGCGTTACTTCCGCCGTGGAAAACAGCAGCGGCGGCAAGGTCGGTGGCGGCACCAGCTGCTCGCCTTTCAGCAAGTCGCTGACCTGGTCGTTGATGATGTGTTGCCGGTCGGCATAGCCACGCAGGGCGATGCGGTCGCTGGACAACCACGCCAGCAGAGGCGGCACGATGACCAGCACGCTGCCTGCCAGGCTCAGCCAGCGATGCCGCAACAGCAGCTGCCAGGCGCGCGCCATGCCCGAGCCCGTGTGCCGCCGCATGCGCTGCCACTGCGCGCCGCTGCCGCCCTTCAGGTGCTGCGCGCGCCGCTGCACGCGCCAACCGAGGTTGACGAGTGTGTGCAGCATGATGGCGCGACCGCCGGGAAACAGCAGCAGCCAGCAGGCAAAACAGGCAAGCAGAAAATACATCAGGACCAGGGCGACGAACATGGGGCGCTCCGTGACAGGGGTAGTCTGGGCCGGACAGCAATTTCCCGGCGGTATCGCTAGATCGTAGGCGTCCGCGGCCCGCATGAGCGCGGTTTACATCAAGGTCAGTCGAGTTTGATCCACTGCGGAGGTGATATTTTGTCTCTATTGAAAACCGGGGATGGCCAGGCGCACGGTCCTGACCTGCTGAGCAAGGCCGGCGCGGCGGGCGCGCACAGCGACGGCAAGGGCATCCTGTCGCAGCTCGAACACGGCGTCGCCGCGCCTGCGGCCAGGCCCGCCCCGCGTTGGCGCCCCGGCTGGCGGCACTGGGCCGCTGGCGCGCTGTGCCTGGCGCTGCTGATCACGGCCGTGCTCGCTTATGACACGAGCATCATGCCGCCGGCGCCCGCCACGGCCGTGACTGTGGCTGCGCCCGCACTGCCGGCGCCATCCGCACCAACGGTGGCCCCGCACGCGGCGCAGGCGGCCACCATCGTCAATACGGCGGCCCCGCCCTTGCCTGCGGTCGCTGCCACAACGGCAAGCGCGAGCGCCAGTGCGCCACGCAAGACGGCACCGCCCGCGCGGCCGCAGGGGCAAAGGCCGGCCGCAGCGCCCGGCGACAGCGACGTCGCCTTGCTGACGGCGATGGTGGCCCATGCGCACCGGCAGGAAGGCACGGCAAAGCCCGTGCGCGACGTGGTGCTGCGCCAGCGGGAGCAAGAACAGGAACAGGAAACGGCGGAACTCTTGCAACGCTGCAAGCAGCTGGGCCTGATCGAAGGCATGCTGTGCCGCTCGCGCATCTGCTCGGGCCGCTGGGACAGCGATCCCGCCTGCCATTGAGGTCGACGCGGCCGCTGGGACGTCAGGTCCGCCTGTCGCGGCTGGTCAATACCCGGTGATCGGGGTGGTCTAGCATGTGTTTCTCGGGTGAGCGGCCGCGTCCATGCGGCCTTGCAAAAAGCCTTCCATCAGCGCCAGCAATGCCTGTGGCTGCTCCTGGTGCGGTGCATGCCCGCATTGTTCGACCATGGCAGGCACGGCGTTGAGGGCCTGCGCCACGATCGTGTCGACCTGGGCCGCGCTGCCGTACTGGTCCTCGCTGCCCTGCAGCACCAGCGCCGGACATTCGACGGAAGGCAGCAGGTATTCGATGTTCCAGAACTGGAAACCGTAGCTGAGCCAGGTATCCGACCAGGCCTTGAAGATGGATTCCGTCTTGTCGCCATGGTATTTCGCCAACGCGCGCAGCTTGCCGGCGCCAAACGCCGCGTCCGCCACGCGGATGCCATCGAGCGTGACGCCCTCGACAAACACGTGCGCCGCTTCGGTGATGATGCCGCGCAAGCGCGGCGGCTGCTGCGCCGCATAAATGAGGGCGATGCTGCCGCCATCGGAGTGGCCGATGAGAAAATGGTCCTGTCCCGGCAGCAGTGCGGCGAGCACTTGCGGCAGCTCGCACAGCGCGTAGTCGTGCAAATAATGGAGCTGGCGGCGCGCCGCCAGCGGCGACGATTGCCCATAGCCGTGGCGGTCATACAGCAAGCCGCGGCAGCCCGTCGCCTGGCATAGCTGCGCGGGAAAATCTTTCCACATCGCACAGCAGCCGAGCCCCTCGTGCAGGAATACCAGACAGGGCTTGGCGGGGTCGCCGTCGATCAGCTCGTAATAGATATCAGTTTCGGCACTCAGGTTCAGTATCGGCATGGGCTAGGCTCGCAACGGGTTGCGCATCGACAGGTCGGCGGCACCTATTGTGCCATTGTCCTGCGCGACATGCGTGGCGCCCCCATAAAAATAGCCAACAGGAAAAGATCTTGCCCCTTGCCTGCAAGGTGTTTGCGCCAGCACAAGTTAGCGCCGTTTTTCCGGTGGCGCGGCGCGCTTTTTGCCCGCGCGTTTGCCTAGAATGGCTTACTCCAACAGCATGGAGCAGGCGGCTACCTTATCAGCCAGGACGTGACACTGGCCGTCACGGCAACAGATAGGGCGTCTTGCCACGCGACGTCAGGCGCGGCGTCCAAACTATCGATCAGGAGTACATCATGGAAATGAAAGTAGAACATCGCACCGGCAGCAACCTGGCACTGGAAGAAACAGATGCGCCGATGGAGCAGGAAGGCAAGAGTGCAAAAGGCGCGGCGGCACAGGATCTGAATTTGAGCTCCGCCGCCTTCACCACCTATTACACGTGGACCGCCAATGGCGTGCATCCTTCGGTCAACTTCGCCAATGCCAACGTGAAGGCCAATTCGCGCGTATTTCTCAATATCAGCGAATATGCCGCGACTCCCCAGGACCGTTTCATTGGCGCCGCCCGCATGGCCGTGTACAACATCGCGCCATATAACGGCGGTTTCCTGGCCTGGGTGGAAATCTCCTGGGGCAGCCCGCTCAAAGTGCGTTTCGACGTGTTTGTGGATCCCTGATCCGGGAAACACTGAGCATGCCCCTGCCACCAGCAGACCGGCACCGCGCATGTCGTTAAGACACTAAAGGGAGAGCAAGCGTGAACGGGAAACCGTGCGCGCAAAACAAAAGGGCCACGTGTTGCCACGTGGCCCTTTGCTACTGCTGGTTCTGGCTCCCCGACCTGGACTCGAACCAGGGACCTGCGGATGAACAGTTGTACGGCATGAAACAGGTAGTCGGCGCGTGATCCCCAACAACGGACAGGCGTTCAAGGACCAGACCGTCGGCGTCACATCTGACCAGACGATATAAGACGCCAATCTTATCAAGCTGCGCATTACCCACTGCTACCTGCCCAAGGTTCCACTCGTCAAGAACATGTACGGCACCTATCTGAAATGGCTGGCTCCGCACACCGACGCCTTCCATGGCAAGTTGTTGGAGGATGGCCGCATCCCTGTTGTTACCCATGTCACCTTGCACATGCGATCGGACGCCGTCGAGACGGGTAACCCCGTGTCAACGCCAGGCACGAAGACACCGCCGCCAACGGCCTGCGACCCGGCACATTGCAACCCAGGCACATGTGCTCCAAATGCAAACATATGCTGTATACCGACTTGAGGTTCCAAAATGAACATGCCATCCCGCGCCACTGGTTGGCGTCATACGGTACGCCGCCTACCTGCCTGGCAACAACAAGTCCGCCAGATGCTAAGCATCCTGCTGATTTCTTGCGGTGCCGCGCTCTCCGGCGTTGCCCACGCCGCCGGATGCGGCCCGGAGCCTGGCGGCCCGCCGACCTCGTGTGCAGGTAGCGCTGTCGCCGGCACCGGCGGCAACGGCGGACCCGGTGCTGGCGCGGGCAACCCCATCAACGTCATCACCGGCAACAAGTACCAGCGAGAGGAGGACCTGCCAGCGCTGCCCGGCGTCCTCGGCCTGGAAATTGTAAGACACCACAACAGCGCCTACAGCAAGCCCGGCTCGCCGAACGGCCCCATGGGGCGCGAGTGGAAGCTGTCCTATGAAACGGAACTATTCGACAAGAACGGTCGGATTCAAGTGCTGCAAGCCGATGGTGGCCGCATCATCTTCAATCGGGATCCAGCCAACCCTAGCCTGTGCAGCACCTCGCTGCCGGCCAACGGTCGTATGATGGTCCTTTCTCGACCGACCGGGTCCGTCGAATACATTTGGACATGGACTAACGGTCGGCGATTGCATTTCAACAGCGTCGGCAAGCTGGAGCGCATTGTCGCTCCGACCGGCGAAGAGGTCGACCTGTACTATCGCGGCGACAATACCTTGGCGAAGGTGGTTGACCCGCAGGGCCGCGGCCTGACCCTGAGCTACCTAGACCGGGAGCACGCGCGGGCAAACGACCGCTACCGGGGCGTGCAGTACATCGACAGCCCAGTGGGACGTTTCTCCTATGAATACGGCAGCGCTCTTCCCAAGGGCAGCGTCCGGCTCGACCCGCGTATTGTGCTGGCCAACATGGTACGGGTCACGCTGCCGGGCCACTCGTTCAGCCGTGTCTACCACCACGAGGATCCGCGCTTCCCCTGGCTGCTGACAGGTATCAGCATCGAGACCGCCGGTGCCGACGGCAAGCCTGTCGCCAACCGTTTCGCCACCTTCGGCTACGACGGCAATGCCCGCGCCAACCTCAGCACCCACACGAACAACGTGGACAAGGTGACGTTGGACACCCGCGAACCGGGCAAGACGGTGCTGACCAATAGCCTCGGCCAGCAGACCGTCTACCGCTACACCATCATCGGTGACCAGCATCGCATGCTGGAAGTGCGCGGCGCGGGCTGCGCCACCTGCGGCGAGAGCAACGTGCGCTACGGTTATGACCGCCTGGGACAGTTGACCGAAACGACCAAGCTGGATTTCAACGGCGCGCCCATCAGCACGATCAGGAGCGAGTTGGACAAGCTCGGCCGTACTGTGCGGGTCAGCAAGGTGGACTATCAAAACGGCAAACCCGGACCGGTGCAATGGCTGCTGCGCCTGGAATACCTCGGCGACAGCGGCGCGCCGGCCGTCATCGCCCGCCCCAGCGTCGTCCCCGGGCGAGAGCGACAAACACGCATGACCTACAACGATGTCGGCCAGCCCCTGAGCGTGACCGACACCGGCTGGGTGCCCACGTATGACGGCAAGCAGGCGGCTGGCGCGCTGGAACGCACCACCACCTACCGCTACGCCCTCATCAACGGTCGCAGCCTGCTGACGCGCATCGACGGTCCGTTGGCCAATGGCAAGACCAACAGCCCGCTCGACTCGGACATAACTCTCTTCGAGTACGACAACATCCCCGACGCGGACAGCGGGAAAAAGGTCGCCACCGCACCACGCAAACTGGAGAAGTACGACGAGCATACGCAGCGCCGTGACGGGCTGCTCACCCGCATCATCGCGCCCGGCAACCTCACCACGGAGGTCCTTGAACGGGATGCGGCGCTGCGGCCGACCAAGCTGCGCATCACGGATGGCGACCTGGTGCAGCTCGCCACCATCAGCAACAACTGGCGCGGCGCGCCGGAAGACCTCGACCTCACGGCGGGCACCCTGCACCGGCATCTCCACTACGACTACAACGCCGACGGGAACATCGCCGCAGTGACCCAGCCCGGCAACTTGCGCAGTCTCTTCCAGTATGACCAGGCCGGCCGCATCACCCGGCTCATTTTGCCGGACAGCAGCGGCCTGGCGATTGCGCGCGACACGGAGGACCGCACAACCGGCATCGCCCGCTATGGCGACATGGTTCCGGCCGCCGCCGAAGCGCTGTCCTCGACCAGCTTCGACTACGACCGCTCAACCGACAAACCCGGCAGGCTGACCCGGATAGTCGATACGCTGGGCCTGCTGAAAAACTACCGCTACAACGACGCGGGACAGGTCATCGCCATCGCCAACGCGCTGGGCACCACCACGGCATTGGCCTACGACGCGGAGGGCCTGCTTGCCAGCCGCACCGACGCCGCCGGCAGCGCCGACGCGGCAGCCCTGCGCCTGGCCTACGACAAGGCCGGCCGCGCCACGGACATCGCCGCCGCCAACGGCGTCAAGACCCTGCGCCGCTACGACGACTTCGGCCACAAGGTGTTTGAAGCGGACCCGGACCGGGGCGTCACCCTCTACCGCCACGACGCCGCCGGCCGGCCAGTGGCCCGCATCGACGAAACGCTGGCGACCACGCGCTACACCTACGACAACGCCGACCGCCTGCTCGCCGTGGGCCAGGACAAGATAGCCAATCTGCTGCAATACCAGTATCGGGGCAGCAAGCTGGCCAGCATGCTCAGCACCACCGACGGCAAGCCGGCCCACGCCGCCGAGCGGCTGGACTACCAGTACGACGCCATGGGCCAGCTGATTCGGGAGACGCGCTGGCTCGCCGATGTCGGACGGCAGGCGAACGCAACGAAAGCGGGACTTGCCGGCCTGCGCTTTGTCACAAGCAACGAGTATGACGAGGCCGGCCGACTGGTCCGGCAAACGCTGCCGGACGGCCACAGCCTTCGCTACCGCGTCACTCCCGGCGACGCCGCGCGGCAAAAGGCGGATGCGCGCTACCGACCCAGTCAGCTCGAAGCCATCCTGTTCGACGAGCACGTCGTCGTGGACAACATCGAACAAACCATCGTGGGCGGCATGACCGGCTACACGATGGGAAACGGCCTGCGCCAGCAAATCCAGCTGGACCGCAGGGGTCGCATTGAGCAACTGCGAACCCTAGCGCGCTCCGCCACGTCCGATGCCTCATGGTGGCGCCGCGTCATGCGATGGTTTTCGTCCGACAAGGAGACAGCCAATGCCTCGCTGTACAGCCAGCACAACCGTTACGACGAGGCGGGCAGGCTGGTCCAGATTGACCGTTAGCTGGCATCGACTGGCCCAGACCGGCCGGCCGCGACACGCCGCGAAGGATACGCCTACGACCGACTCGACCGCCTGACCGGCATCGTTGGCAACGACGGGCCGGACACGTATTTGGGGTACGACACCGTGGGCAACCGCATCGCCGAATCAAATTCTCCGACACCGTCCGGAGTGCAGCGGACAGGCGCGCAATCGACGGACACCGGACGGCGCGAGTTCCTCTACGCGAGCAACAGCAACTGGCTGCTGGCCGCGACACAATCATCGGACGATCCGTCCGTATCCGCCCGACCATTGCGCGACGCCTGGTTCTACCACCGCACGGGCGTGCCGCTGGCGCAGCTGCAACGGCAAGCTAGCGCCGCCGCCAGCAACCGCCGCACCGTCTACAACAGCGACAAACGTCCGGTCGCCGTCTACGACAACGACCGGCTCGTCGCGCGCTACCACTACAACACCCTGGGCGAGCGCATCGCCAAGACGGTCTTCTTCGCGCAAGCGTCCCTGATGCCGATTGCATTCACGCGGGAGCCGGCGGACGGCGCCACCACCTACTCGCTGTACCGCGACCAGCGGCTGGCCGCCGAAACTGACGGCCTGGGCCACATCACGGCGCATTACATCTACCTGTACGGCAAACCGGTGGCCAAGATTTAAATGACGGAGAACACCACTTTCATGCACCGCCTGTGGAAGGTCATCACGATGCGTTCGGAGGACGCGCCCAGCGACAGGCTGCCGCGTATCTACGCCATCATCACCGACCACTTGGGCACGCCGCAACAGCTCGTCGACGAGCAACGGCAATTGGTGTGGCAGGCCCTCACCGCGCCATTCGGCCTGGCGCGCGTAACGTTCGCTGCGAACGCTCGCAACGGCAAACCGTTCGAGATGAACCTGCGTCTGCCCGGCCAGGTATTCGATGCCGAAACCGGCTTGCATTACAACTACCTGCGCGACTACGACCCGGCGCTGGGTCGCTACCTGACGCCCGACCCGATGGGCCAAGGCGGCATCAATCCGTATGCCTATGTCTCGGATAATCCCTTGACCAACATCGACCCGCTGGGGCTGTACCAAATCGACGTGCACTATTACATGACGTTCTTCCTGGCCATCACGGCCGGTGTGACCCAGGACACGGCAAGGCGAATTGCACTTGCGACGCAGTACGTTGATGATAACAAGGCGACATCACCGACACCCAACGGAGTGACGCCTTCGAGCATGACCATCAATCAACCCGCATTGGACCGCTACCATTTCGTCGAGGACGGATTCGACCCGGAGCGTACATGGCTGCAAAGTTTTTACAAGTTTACGTTCGGCAAGGACAGTCCAACATATATCGCGGACCGCATAAAAAATCCGGCAAGTCCGCAGCTCGTACGCCTCATGGCGGCCTCAAATTTCGCAAAGACAGACCCGAACGCCACGTGCAATTCAAGTGCGCAGCTCCTTGGCGAATATCTCCACGCATTTGAGGATACATTTGCGCACCGCAATCAAGATAATGTTCCGTATAACGCGACGACGTTCGGATACGGAACAGGACATGCTGTCGACGGCACCAATCCGGATTACACATTCAACCATTACTCGGGCATCCCCGGGTTTGGCGAATGGAAAACCAACGAGACAAGAACTTTAGAAATGGAGAAAGAAGTATTCGAAAAACTTCAATCAGTATCAACATATGGCGTGAAATATAAGAATTTCGGTCAAATTGAAAGCATACTGAAAGAGTTTAACGGTACTCATGCAAGT
Source organism: Janthinobacterium sp. PAMC25594 (assembly GCF_019443505.1). Lineage (NCBI taxonomy): Bacteria > Pseudomonadati > Pseudomonadota > Betaproteobacteria > Burkholderiales > Oxalobacteraceae > Janthinobacterium > Janthinobacterium sp. PAMC25594. Next base: position 5,835,391 of record NZ_CP080377.1, on the reverse strand, counting down.
GATGTTGATATTGAAAGTCGGAAATTTCAAAATAAAATTGCGACTCTAAACAATGGCCTTATAACACTTGGTTACAGCGGTATAGATTTGGTATTTGATTCAGGCATACATGGGTATGATGCTGCGGCAGCGAAAGAGAACAGGAATGATTTTCTGGGGAATTTAAATCCGAGCGACTATGTCGGAACGATTCTTCCGAAAGGGACGGCGCCACTGCCGAAAAAATAATGAGCCTCTTTTCATTTCCAAAACCAGCTCGTCGGCGAACAAAGTTTCTAGGCCTACTTGTTCTTCTGCTTATCGCATGGTTGTTTTGGCCGAGGAATGAAACGAGGCCCCTGCTAAATTCACCGATTCCATCAACCCTGGAGTCTCAATCGTGTATCGACCTGCGCCCAGAAGATGAGACATTTCAGGAAGCAATAGTACTGGAAGCTGGTCGATACTGCGTTGCGGTTGACTTCTGGCAACGTCGATTTTGCGGAGCGGGGCATTGCGCTCCAGCTGCCTATCGACATTTGCTTGATATCAGCGGAGGCGACGTGACAATAGACTTAAGAAATCATACCTTGCATAGTGATGGGCACTCTAGTGGAATTGTCGCTTACACACAATCAAACAAGGGCTCCATGGAACGCGACAATCCAAATTTTTCTTTTTCTCAAAAAACGACACGGATTACGATTCAGAATAGCGTTATAGACTTGCGAGGAGGAGGTACTGGCGTAGAGTTTATCAATCACGGGAGTATGCTGTTTATTGAAACCCAAATTTTAGGTAGAACCTATGAGAAAACCGAATTCATTTTAGAAAATTTGCGCATCATCACCGACAACACCAGCGTAATCCTGGAAGGCGATGGCAACATTGTCCGTAATTGTATAATCGAAAGCGGAGGTGTGGCGGCAATCATGATGGCAGGACCTAACGGTCAGATACTGAATAATACAATCATTCTCACCAATCCATTTATTCCCGGCGACATGCGCGCCACTGAGTTTAATGAACCACGAGACTTTCCCGATCTTATCCAGGAAAAGATGAGGCCAAAAGCTGCAATTGCATTGCACCAAGCCACCGGCACTGTCATCAGCGGCAACCGCATCGAAGTTAAAGGGCCGTCGGCAACAAGACACAATATCTATCTCACGGATGCCAGCGAAAACATTCGCATCGAAGGGAATACATTTGTCGGCTCTGAAGACCCCGTAAGGCTGCTCAAGGGCAGCACCGCCACAATGAAAAACAACGTGTTCGAGCCAAGGAAGCCGTGGTGGAAATTCTGACTGCACAGGGCTACGTATTGACTCGGCTAGCGCTCAGCCGGGAGGCATTCCTGTGCACCTGGCATAACGCGGCGGAACAGCGGTGGGAGGTCGCCGGTGGCCGCATCGACTTCGACCACGACCAGAAGAACCCACATCCGCGTCGCACCAAAAAGACGGCGAACGGCATCATACGTCTCGACAGAAAGCCGAACGGTTTGCTCGAATACGCCTGGACCCGGGGCAATGAACGCCGGCTGCATGTCAACACCTTGGGCGGGCGCATCGCCAAGACGGCCTTCTCCGCGCAAGCGGCCCTGATGCCGATTGCGTTCACTCGGGAGTCAGCGAACGACGCCGCCACCTACTCACTGTACCGCGACCAGCGGATGGCCGCCGAGACTGACGGTCAGGGCCACATCAAGGCGCATTACAACTACCTGCGCGACTACGACCCGGCACCGGGTTGCTACCTGACGCCCGACCCGATGGGCCAAGGCGGCATCAATCCATATGCCTATGTCTCGGATAATCCCTTGACCAACATCGACCCGCTGGGGCTGTACCAAATCGATGTGCACTATTACATGACGTTCTTCCTGGCCATCACGGCGGGCGTGGATAAGGATACCGCACGACAAATTGCCTTGGCCACCCAGTATATTGACGAAAATCCAGTGACGGAACCAATGCTACCGGATGGTCTCCATCCCGATAGCCTGCTGGTAAATCAACCGGCACTCGCCCGCTACCATTTTGTTCAAGACGGTTACGACCCGCCACGCACACTTGTCGAGAGCGCCTATCGGTTTGCCATAGGTGTCGACTTACAAAGCTACGTGGACCGCCATATCGTGAATCCTGGAAGCCCCCAACTCGCGCGACTACTGAACGCATCAAATTTCGCGAAAACAGACCCGAATGCCAATTGCCACTCCAGCGCGCAACTGTTCGGTGAATATCTTCACGCGTTAGAGGACACTTTTGCTCACCGGGACCGATTCAACAACTCCTATTCCGCAACCACTTTCGGCCTTGGCGCCGGCCATCTCACTGGCGGAGAGCATCCGGACTATTCCTTCAATCATGATGTCGTAGGCCTTCCTGGAGCGAAACAGGGCCATGCTGCGACGAGGAATATGATCGCACGAAACTAAACATCTAGAACCTAAGATTGCAATTCTAAATGACGCACTGAATTACCTTGGTTATAAAGGAATAGATATGACCTACGAGAAAGGAACTGATGCATTTTCCCGTAAGATAGCTGAAAAAAACCGTGGGGACGCATTAAATAGATTGAAGCCCGCGGACTACGTCGGCACCATTCCTCCCCAGGGAGCTGCTCCCTTGCCTGAGGAAAGAAAATGAACCTCTACCGCAAATTCCGTTCACTTCGCCGTGGAACGCTCGTACTCATCGTTGGTCTCCTTCTTGTTAGTTGGACGTTATGGCGAATGACAGATAGCCCGCCGGTTCTGCGTCCACCGCGTCTGGTTGCCAAGACAACTCTGCCTTGTGTCGAAGTTCGGCCAGAATTCGGGCCATATCAGGAAGCAGTAATTGATACGCCGGGGAAACACTGCATTGCCGTCGATTTTTGGCAACAGCGTCTGTCCGATTTTGCGGGACACACCGGACCCACCCCCTATCGCCATCTACTTGGTGTGATGGCAAACGATGTCACGGTCGATTTGGCCAACCACACCTTGCATAGTGACGGAAATTCTGGCGGAATCGTGGCGGAAAGGATTGAGCAGGGCGAGAAACCGATGCCTAAGAATACCACGGTCCAGAATGGTGTTCTGGAAATCAGGGGTCTCGGCACTGCAGTAGATTTCTTAGACCATTGGCCCATGTCCGACATTAACACCCCCGCGCCGAAAAACTTCCCAGGATTTAAAAAATCAGGGGTCATTCTCGAAAATTTGCTGATAAGGGCAGATAACGTGGGAGTGATGCTGGAAGGCGACGGCAACATCATCCGCAACTGTGTCATCGAAAGTGGTGGCGATAGCGCCATCATGATGGCGGGACCGAACGGAAAAATTCTGAATAACACCATCGTTCTCACCGACCCACTCATCCCCACTTGGCTCGCACATGGCAACAAAGGAATTGTATACCAAATTGCCAATCTTTCTGATTTTCGCAAGGCTCCTCGAGCAGCTATTGCACTCCATCGTGCGACGGGAACAGTCATCCGTGGCAATCGAATTGAGGTCAAAGGAAAGTCCTCAAGCAGGCACAACATTTACCTGACCGACACTAGTATCGGCGTGCAAATCGAGGGGAATACATTTGTTGGAACGGATGACCCAGTCACCTTGACGAATGGGAGCACATCTAATTTAAGAAATAATACTTACGAGCAAAGACTTCCATGGTGGTAGCTCTCCAGTAAAATAAACGAAAAACACGCTACGACATTAAACAAAGTGAAGCCAGCCGACTATATTGGAACGATTCTTCCGAAAGGGACGGCGTCACTGCCGAAAAAATAATGACCTTCTTTTCATTTCCAAAACCAGTTCGTCGGCGAACAAAGTTTCTAGGCCTACTTGTTCTTCCATTTATCGCATGGTTGTTTTGGCCGGGGAATGAAACGAGGCCCCTGCTAAATTCACCGATTCCATCAACCCTGGATTCTCAACCGTGTACCGACCTACGCCCAGAAGATGAAACATTTCAGGAAGCAGTGGTGTGGGAAGCTGGTCGATACTGCGTTGCGGTTGATTTCAGGCAACGTCGATTTTGCGGAGCGGGGCATTGCGCTCCAGCTGCTTATCGTCATTTGCTCGCAATTAAGGGCGGCAGTGTAACTATCAACTTGAACAATCACACTTTACATAGTGATGGTCATTCTAGTGGAATAATAGCCTACGCTCAACAAAATAAGAGTTCCACACAGCCCAATAAACCGAACTTTATATTCACCCAAAGCACTAAAATCATTACGATAAAAAATGGAGTAATAGACCTGCGCGGACTAGGTGTAGGGATTAAACTTATCAATCATTGGGATATGCTGTTTCTTGATGACCAAGTTCCAGGCTCGCGGGCAAGCTATGAGAAAACCGAATTTATTTTAGAGAATTTGCGCATCATCACCGACAACATAGGAATTATCCTCGAAGGCGATGGCAATATAATCAGAAACTGCATTATCGAGAGTGATGGTCGAGCGGCCATAATGATGGCGGGCCCCCGTGGACTAATTGAAAATAACACAATTATTCTCACACGAAAATTGATGCCGGGACTGATACCCTTTACGTTCAATAAGCTAATGGAGGGCCGCTATACTCCAGGGCGTATTTATAGCGAGATTGAAGAATGGCAGGTCCAAAAAGCAGCTATCGTGCTACACCAGGCCTCCAACACAGTTATCCGCAACAATACAATCGAAGTTAAAGGACACTCGGCAACAAGACACAACATCTATCTCACGGATGCCAGCGAAAACATTCGCATCGAAGGGAATACATTTGTCGGCTCTGAAGACCCCGTAACGCTGCTCAAGGGCAGCACCGCCACAATGAAAAACAATGTGTTCGAGCCAAGGAAGCCGTGGTGGAAATTCTGACTGCACCGCGCTATCAAAACCAGTCTTTCAGCCGTAAACGATAAAGGCCTTCCGAAGAAGGCCTTTATTTTCAACGCTTTATTCTGGCTCCCCGACCTGGACTCGAACCAGGGACCTGCGGATTAACAGTCCGTCGCTCTACCAACTGAGCTATCAGGGAAAGGAGGCCGAATTATATACGTCAAAAATTCGCATGTCCAGTTTCAATCTGCATGGCCAGCAAAATACGCCGCCAGGGAACAAGCCTTGCCAGGTGGCTGGGTGCGTCTGCGCGGCGCCACGCAAGATAGTAGAATAGCCAGGCCTTGCCGACACGCAAGGCACTAACGGCATGCCGGCAGCGGGGCGTCGACCACCCCGCTGCCGGCATGCGCTTGCAAGGCTTATCCTTGCCCCTGGCTGACTGCTCTCACCCGACATGACAGAATCAAGCGCATCCCTGGTGGATAAGCCCGGCAGCGGCGATAGCTCGGCGGAAATTGCCGAGCATATCGCGGCCGCCATCGTGGCGCGCCAATTGCCGCCCGGTACGCGGCTGCGCGAAGAGGCGCTGTGCCGGCTGTATGGCGTCAGCCGCACCAAGATCCGCGCCGCCCTGCTGATCCTGTCGAAAGACAAACTGATCCGCATGGTGCCCGACAAGGGCGCCTTCGTCAGCCAGCCCACCGAAGCGGAAGCGCGCGACATCTTCGCCGCGCGGCGCATCATCGAAGCGGCCCTGGCGCGCGAATTCGTCGCGCGGGCCAAACCCGCCGACTACCGGATGCTGGAGCGGCACCTGAAAGCGGAGCGCCTGGCGCTGGCACAAGCGACGCCGCTGCGCTCGCAACTGCTGGGCGACTTCCACGTCTTGCTGGCCGACATCGCCGGCAACGCCGTGCTGCGCGATATCGTGCGCGAACTGGTGGGGCGCAGCTCGCTCATCACCATGCTGTACCAGTCCGGCCATGCCGCCGCCTGCTCGTACGACGAACACGGCCGTTTTCTGGAAGCGGCGCGCAGCGGCGACGCGGACCTGGCGGCGCGCCTGATGGTCGAGCACCTGACGCATGTGGAAGCGGCCTTGCGCTTCGACGGCAGCGCCTGCGACGCCAGGAAAGACCTGGTGGCGGCGCTGCTGATGTAAGCCGCAGCAAAAGAAAAGGCCGCCCTGCTGGTGCACGGACGGCCTTGTCATTGCGGCGGCAAACCCGCTATTCGCCCAGGTAGATAAACTTGAACAGGAAGATGGCGGCAATGATGTAAGCCACCACCGATACTTGCTTGCCCTTGCCCGTCAACAGTTTCAATACCGCGTAGGTGATGAAGCCGAACGCCACGCCGCTGGCCACCGAATAGGTAAACGGCATCATCAGCGCCGTGATGGCGGCCGGAATGCTTTCCGTACTGTCATCCCAGTCGATATACGTCAGTTCGCGCAGCATCAGGCACGCCACGTACAGCAGCGCTGGCGCCGTCGCGTACGGCGGCACCGTGTGCGCCAGCGGGGCGAAGAACAGGCTACCCAGGAACAGCAGCGCGACGGCCACGGCCGTCAAGCCCGTGCGGCCACCCGCTTGCACGCCGGCCGCGCTTTCCACGAAAGCCGTGGTGCTGGACGTGCCCAGGCAGGCGCCGGCGGCGATCGCCGTGCTGTCGGCCAGCAAGGCCTTGTTCATGCGTTCCATCTTGCCGTCTTTCAACAAGCCGGCACGGTTGGCCACGCCCATCAGGGTACCCGTCGCATCGAACAATTCCACCAGGAAAAACACCAGCACCACGTTGACGATGCCGATCGACAACGCGCCCATGATGTCGAGCTTGAACAGGGTCGGCTCGATGGCGGGCGGCGCCGAGACGATGCCGTTGAACTGGTTGCCGCCAAAGAAGAAGCTGGCGATGGTGATGGTGAGGATGCCGATCAGGATGGCGCCCGGCACTTTCAGGCGGTCCAGCGCAACGATGATGAAGAAACCGAGAATGGCCAGGATGGGCGCCGCCTGGTGCAAGTCGCCCAGCGCGATGATGGTGGCGGGGTTCGATACCACGATGCCGGCGCTTTTCAGCGAAATGATGGCCAGGAACAGGCCGATACCCACCGTGATCGCCGTGCGCAGCGCGGGCGGGATGCTGTTGATGATCATCTCGCGCACCTTGAACAGGCTGACCAGGATGAACAGGCAGCCGGAAATGAAGACGGCGCCCAGCGCCACTTCCCAGCTCATGCCCATGCCCTTGACCACCGTGTACGAGAAATATGCATTCAGGCCCATGCCCGGCGCCAGCGCGATCGGATAGTTCGCGTACAAGCCCATGATCAGGGTGCCGATGGCGGCCGCCAGGCAGGTGGCAACAAAGACGGAGTCTTTCGGCATGCCCGCATCGCCCAGGATGGACGGGTTGACGAAGATGATGTAGGCCATCGTCAGGAATGTGGTCAGGCCGGCCAGCAGCTCCGTGCGCACATTGGTTCCGTTGTCCTTCAGTTTGAAATAGCGTTCCAGGAACTGCATGATTAACCCCTTGTTTTGGTAAAACCGCGCGCCTGGTCTTGGACTATGCGCATCTTTTTTTCTTGCAACAACTACTTACTTGCTTGCTTGATTACTTGCCTGGCGCGCTGGCCGGCTTGAAGGCCCACCAGCGGCTGCCCGCGAAATTCCAAATCAGGCCGATACCCGTCGCCAGCACCTGCGCCAGCCAGTAATACCAGCCCAGCTGGTGTACCAGCAGCCACATCAGGCCCGTATTGATGCACCAGCCGATGCCCAGCAAGGTGAAATACTTGGACGCCGCCTCGCCGTGGCCCTTGTCGCTTTTAAACGTGAAAAAGTAATTGAGGAGGTAGTTGACGACGGAACCCAGGATGTAGCCGATGCCGGAAGCGGCGGCGGCGCTGATGCCGGCCCATTCCACGCCGCCCCACAGCACGCTGTATTGCACGGCCGTGCCGGAAGCGCCGACGGCGGCGAAACGTAAAAATTGGTGATGCAGGGAATGAGACATTGTCAATTTTCAAATGAGCGAAAGCAGGATCGGGCCAGAATAAAAAATGGCTACGATTGCTCGTAACCATTTTTCAGCCTGCATTTTACTGCAAGTTGCGCCCAACGTTCATATTCGCCGCCGATACGCCACGGCTCCGACGCCTATTTCTTGACTTGACGGCGCCGGCGCAGCCACACAAACAGCGCGATCAGCAGCAAGATGCCCACGATGCCACCCGGTAGCATGAACGGTTGCACGCGTGCCAGCAGCGGTTTTTCGCCGCCGCTGCGCGCCTGCGCCACATACGCGGGCGTGACGGACACATCCGGGTTGCCATACTGTTTCAGCACGTAGTTGGCGATCGAAGCGATCTGCTCGTCCGTCAACGGTTGCACGTAGGAACGCTGGTCGAAACGGGGCATGAACGCTTCGTGCTCTTCCCCTTCGATCTTGCGCTCGACGCCAAACAGGATGGCCGAAACCAGGTTGGCCGGCGTGGCGCCGCCCGTCGCCGTGTTGTTGAACAGGGCCGGATAGCTTTGCCCCGTGCTGCCGGCGCCGCTGGCCGAATGGCAGCTGGCGCAATAGCCGGAAAACAGCACGGCACCGCTGTTGAGCGAGTGGTGCTCGGTGGAACTGGCCATGCCGCGCAGCAGCGGTTCTTCGCTGGCCGCGCTGCCATGGCTGAACGCAGCCTTGGTCTGCCCCGGCGCGCGCACGGCGGGCACCGTGCGCAAGTACGCGACGATGGCGGCCACGTCATCGTCGCGCAAGAATTGCAGGCTGTTCTGGATGGCTTCGGCCATGCCGCCCGCCGCCTGCCCCTTGCCTTCCACGTGACCTGTTTTGAGGTAGGCGGCGATTTCCGCATCTGTCCAGGCGCCGATGCCGCTGACCTTGTCAGAGGTGATATTCGGCGCATGCCAGGAACCAAGCGACGCGCCCGCCAGGGTCTGGCTACCGATTTCCGCCATCAGCGCGTTGCGCGGCGTATGGCAAGCGCTGCAGTGCGCCAGGCCTTCGGCCAGATAGGCGCCGCGGTTGATCTGCGCGCTCTTCGCCGGATCGGGCACGAAGCGTTTATTGTCGAGGAACAAGGTGTTCCAGCCCAGCATGGACAGGCGCACGTTGAACGGGAATGGCAGGGCCGTCTGGCGCGCCGGTTCATCGACGGGCTGAACGGCCTGCATGAAGTAGTAATACAGGTCGCCCACGTCCGCATCCGTCAGCATCGCATAGCTGGTGTAGGGCATGGCCGGGTACAGATGACTGCCATCGGCACGCACGCCCGCACGCAAGGCGCGCGCAAAGTCGCTTTCCGTGTAATGGCCGATACCGCCTTTTTTCGATGGCGTGATATTCGTCGCATAAATCGTGCCCAGCGGCGAATCGATGGCATAGCCACCCGCATACGGCTTGCCGCCCGCTGCCGTATGGCAAGCCATGCAGTCGGCCGCGATGGCCAGATAGCGGCCCCGCTCCAGCCGTGCATCGGGCTTGGCGGCTGCACTTGCGGCCGGCGCGGCCGGACGGTCCGGCGTCAGGGTGACGGGCGGCGCCGGTGGCACAGGTGGTAAAGCACGCGCGGCCAGCGGCAAGCCGGCCGCCAGGGTCAGGCCCAGCAAGAAACGGCGCATCATGCTGCCTCCCTTGCCAGGGTGCGGGCGATGTCGTCGGCCGCGCGCAAGCCGAGCGCAGCCATGCTCAGGGTCGTGTTGACGACGCTGGCCGACGGCATGGCGCCGCCGCCCGGCAACCACAAATTGGCATGGTCGTGAGCGCGGCAATTGCCGTCGACGACGGAGTCAAGACGGTTCGAACCCATGATGACGCCGCCCATGATGTGGTTGTTCGCGTTCAGGCTGTCGGTGATATGGAATTCCACGGCGCCGAACAGCTTGCCGATGTGCTCGAGCTGCGCATGCGCGGCCTTCGCGCCATCGCGCACGTAGTCGCCCACGTCATAATAAATGTCGGGACAGGCCAGGCCCAGCGGGTCCTTGCGCGTCTTGCTCAAGGTCAAGCGGTTGTGCGCCTCGGGCAGCGGTTCCAGGCTGATCGACAGGTCCACGCCAAACGCGGCGCGGCGGCGGATTTCATCGTCGAGGTGCTTGCCCACCAGGCCCAGCTTCAACGATTGCTGGGTGGCAGGTCCGACCCTGGTGATGTTGTTCAGTATCATCTTATTGGCCGAATACTGCGCGCGGAAGGCGCCGTCGCGCGGCCCCACCAGGCAGCTGCTCTGCGCCGGGCCACGGCCCGTCCAGATCGGTTCATTGGCGAGGAAGGTGCAGTGGAAACCCGAATGGTCCATCATGTTGCGGCCGACCTGGTCGGAACTGTTGGCGATGCCGTTCGGATTGTTCTGGTTCGCCGCCAGCAGCAGCAAACGCGGCGTTTCGATGCCGTTGCAGGCAATGACGAAGGCCTTGCCCGTCGCCATGTGCGACTGTTTCTTGGCGTCATACCAATGCACGGCCGTCACGCGGTTGTTCTGGTCCGTGTCGATGCGGTAGACGACGGCCTCGGCCAGCACGCCCGCGCCTTTCAGCTCGGCCCGCTCCACGTGGTGGATGCCGTTGTACATGGCGCCAATGGGGCAGATCGGCTGGCAATTGTTATTGCCGCAGCAGGTCGGACGACCTTGCCATGGGCGCGTCGAGCGCCCTTGCGGAATCGGCACGGAGCGGTAGCCGTGCGGGTTGACCACTTCGGCGAAGCGCTTGTCGCCATAGCCCCAGGGCACCATGTCCATCGGATACGGTTTGCTGCGCTCGCTGGGCGACTGCTGCGCCGGATCGTTGGGGCCGGCCACGCCCATTTCCTGCTCGGCGCGGCAATAGTAGGGTTCCAGCTCATCGTAGGAAATGGCCCAGTCGCGCCCTACCCCGTAATCGCTTTTCATGCGCATGTCGGTCGGCAAGTGGCGCCAGCACGACGCGGCCCAGTGCCAGGTGGTGCCGCCTACCGTGCGCAGATAGCCTTGCTGGAAACTGCTGCCGCTGGGGCCGGACAATTCCACATAATTATTTTTTGGGAAATACAGGGGCGCGGGCGCATTGTCCGCCTGCGGATACAAGCCCTGGAAGTCGGAACCGACGCGGTTCTCGAACGGCATGTTGCGCCAGTTTTCCACGGCTTGCCCCCGCTCGATGCGCAGGCCCGCTTCCAGCATGATCACGGAGTGGCCTTGGGCGGCCAGCTGATCGGCCATCATGGCGCCCACGACACCGGTCCCGACGATGACGACATCGGCGACGACGTCGCCATTACTCTTGAATTGCGGTGATTTCATTTTGCTTGCTTGCCTTTCGGTTCGGGAGTGCCGGTGGTGGCCGGGGCCGGTACGGGTTTTGGCGCCACGGGCGCGGAGACGCGCACGGCCGGCGGCGCCTTCAGCCACCACAGGGGGCCATAGTTGCAATAGGTGGGCACAACCTGGCCATCGGCCACCGTGCGGTACATCAACGCTTCCGCATACGCGACGACGATGGACTTCGTGCCCTGCGCCGCGTTGCCGGCGACGGTGCCCGTGTACCAGGCGGCGACGATGGCCAGCGCCAGCTCGCGCAGGCCGGCGTCCGCGGCGGTGGCGGCCGCCAGCAGCGCCGTGGCTTCCTGGCCCGTGACGAGCAGCGCACCCAGCCGTGGCAAATGATCGGCAAAGCCAGGCACGTTGCTGCGCATGGCTTGCTCGATGCGCGCCGCCGTCGCGGCGGACAAATCGCGGTGGCCCGTGATGGTTTGCGACAAGGTGTAGAACAGCATGGTGGCCGGCGCCAGGCCCGTCGCCGCAGCGCTGGCCGGCGCCGGCATGGCGGCGGACAGGGGATTGCTCCAGAAACCGGCCTGCGCCAGCAAGGCGGCCAGGCCGATCAGGGCGTGGCGGCGGCTGATGCGGGGAAGGGATGAATCGGATGTTGCAGATGGTTCGCTGCCTGGATGGTTCATGAGACTCCCGCAAGACTTGTTGTTTTGTTGACTTGGATGATTGCGTTACATTGCATTTACGCATATGGAACCGGTTCCACCATTATCCTACAGAAATAAATTGTTTGCCAATGGAGCATTCGGACTGGGACTTGATCTTTGATTGTTGCCTTGATTCTGCATGGAACCCGGCGTTCCACGCAGGCGTCATGGCGCGGGATAAAGACAGAATGCCTGCGGCTTCCTGGAAATGATTGCAAGGACGCGGAAAACTTGGCAGCATGGCAAACAAATAGACGCCTGTTTATTTGCAACTATCCTTCACCATCCGCACAACCTACCGGAGCACCGATGCACGCCTTGCCGCTTTTCCACCCCTTCCGGGCAAGGTCAATTTCCATGAATCCAAGTTTCTGACAAGGAGGCATATCGACGAGGCCATGCGATATATAGCTGTTCAACTGCGGCGTGCAATGCGGCGCCCTTGCAAGCAACCTGAAACTGACCCTCACATCATGATAAAAAAAATGACATTGGCAGTGTTACTCACCGCCCTGATTCCCTTCTACGCATGCCAGGCGCAAGCCATGACAGAAGCGAAACCCGTTTCCGCCGAAGTCACCACCACCCTGACACCCGACATCGGTGGCATCAAGCAAGTGGTGGAAATCAAGACGGACGACGCGAACAAACCCGTCCTGCTGTTTTTATCGGGCGGCCCGGGAAGCTCGATGATCAAGGGGGCGGATGCCTTTAGCAATGTGTTGAAAAGCAGATTTACGATTGTGCAATGGGATCAGCGGGACGCGGGCAAAACCTTGAAACTGAATCCGTCGCCCACGCAGCCATCCGTGGAACAGATGGAGCAGGACACGTATCAAGTCATCCAATTCCTGCGCAAAGAATTAAAACAGGAAAAAATATACTTGCTGGGCAGTTCCTGGGGCAACGTCCTGGGCTTTTACATCGTCAAGCATCATCCGGAATTGCTGCATGCCTATTTCGCTTCCAATCCTGTCGTGAGCCAGCTGGAAAGCGAGAAAGAATTGCTGCAAGCCTTGAAAATCCACTTCAAGGACAATGCCCTCGCCAGCCAGGAACTGGGCAGCATCAGTTTCCCGTTTACCAGTGACGAAAGCATGTTTTATTTGAGGAAATGGCTTTTTTACAAGGATGGCAAGGAATTTGCAACGAGTGCGGGTTTCAAGACGGGCTTTCTGCAATGGTCAAAGACCTGGTCGCCAGTCTGGAACGAGGTCATGAACATTGATTTGCCCAGGACCTTGAAGAGCGTTGACTGCCCCGTGTATTTCTTCGTCGGCAAAAACGATATCCAGACCTCGACCAGGATCACGCAAGCATATTTCGAGGCGTTGAAGGCGCCAAAGAAGGGGCTGTTTTTCTTTGACCATTCCGGGCATCAGATACACCAGGATGAACCGGCAAAGTTTCAAGAAGCCATCATCCAGACATTGGATGCGGCTGCCAAGTCCTGATGCAACGCCCCGTAGCCTGGCCTAGTCGTCGGCAATGCTCGCAGCGGCCTTGCGGATCAACGACGCCACGGCATGGGCTTGCGAAATGTAAATGGCATGGCTGCCGGCGACTTCAACCACCTTCGAGCCCGCTCGTTGGGCCATCTCGCGCTGCATCGCCGGTGCAATCATCTTGTCAGCGGTCGCGACCAGGTACCAGTTGGGCTTGCTCCTCCAGGCTGGCGCGCTGACCACTCCGGTCAAGGCATCCATTCCCCAGGGCACTTGCGATGCCGCCATGAAGTCGGCCTTGTCCCTGGGCACATCGGCAGCGAAGGCGGCCGCAAACTTTTTCTGGTCGAGCAACAGGAAACCATCGCGTGGCGGCAAGATCGGCGGCACCGGCGCGCCAGGCGGGGCATGCTTCAGCAAGGAATCGACAGACTCGCCCTGGTCCGGCACGAAGGCCGCGATGTAAACCAATGCCTTGACCCTGGGGTCGTTCCCCGCTTGCGTGACCACGGCGCCACCATACGAATGACCGACCAGGACCACGGGACCCGGCACTGCGGCGATGACCCGCCGGGTCGCGGCCACGTCGTCCGCCAGCGATAGCGTCGGGTTTTGCACAATGGCAACATGACAGCCATCGTCACGCAGCACCCGGTAGACCCCTTCCCAGCCAGATCCGTCGACAAAACCGCCATGCACGAGCACGATCGTTGCCGACCCAACACTTGTAGTTTCATCCACGTCAGCCTCCCCAGGAAGTTGAAGGCGATGACAGACCCGCCAACGCCTTGTCCCCTTTAGTCTATCGCCGGATGCCTGGCCCTCCGTGCGGCGGATCAAGGGCAGATGACACGGGCGCCTCATGGGACCCCGAAACGCAAAAAGCCCAACCGTTCAAGGCTGGGCTTTCTGCTGCTACATGTTCTGGCTCCCCGACCTGGACTCGAACCAGGGACCTGCGGATTAACAGTCCGTCGCTCTACCAACTGAGCTATCAGGGAAAAGAGGCCGCATTTTATAGGGTAAATTTTACGATGTCCAGATTTCCCTCCGAAAAATGTGCATTTTCCCGACGTCACCCTGCCCGGTTGCGGTCAGCCGGGATGCTCTTGCGGATAGTAGTCAAAGACCAGCACGCGACCCAGCCATGGCTTGAGCTGCTCGACAAAGGCCAGGTGGGCCGGATGGGTCAGATACACGTCGCGCGCAGCGGCATCGTCGAAGGTCAGGGTAAAGCAATCGGTAAAGCCATCATCGAGGCCTTCCGGGCTGACGTTCGGCCCCCATTCAAATTGCCGCACGCCAGGAATGCGGTGTTTCAGTTGGGAAAACTCATAGACGAGCTCGGCATGTTTGGCGGACGTGACGCCATCGAGAAAGTCGCACAGGACGATGTGGCGCAAGGCGGAGGTACAAGTCATGGGAAGGGGCTCCTGAAGTGATGCATTCAGGATAGCGCAAAACGCGATCACGCACCGGCCAGCCCTGCTGACGGCGCCGGAAAACAAAAAAGGCCATGTTTTTCAACATGGCCTTCCGAATTCTGGCTCCCCGACCTGGACTCGAACCAGGGACCTGCGGATTAACAGTCCGTCGCTCTACCAACTGAGCTATCAGGGAAAAGAGGCCGTATTATATAGGCCAAACCTGGCGCTGTCCAGATTTCCATAGGGGAAATCTTATCTTGCCCCAAGTCACGCGCTGGTGCCGCAAAAACAAAAAAGGCCACGTTTTTCAACGTGGCCTTTCGAATTCTGGCTCCCCGACCTGGACTCGAACCAGGGACCTGCGGATTAACAGTCCGTCGCTCTACCAACTGAGCTATCAGGGAAAAGAGGAAATATTATATGTCGGTTGTTTCGTATTTGCAAGACTCATACTGCATCTCGACAAACACGGCCATCGCCGACTTTCCACTGCCATCAGCGCCACACTTGCATGCAGCGCCGAAGAAGCAAGATCTTAAAGCACTTTGGCGATCGCGTCAATGACGATGTCGATATTGCGCGAATTCAACGCTGCCACGCAGATACGGCCCGTGTCGACGGCGTAGATCGATTGCTCGCGCAAGGTCGCCACCTGCTCCTTGGTCAGACCCGAGTACGAGAACATGCCGATTTGCTGGCGCACGAATTCAAAGTCGTGGCCCGGCGCCTTGACCTTCAGTTTTTCCACGAAGGCATTGCGCATTTCACGGATGCGCACGCGCATGCCGGCCAGTTCCTCTTCCCACAGCTGGCGCAGTTCCGGCGTGGCCAGGACGGTGGCGACCACCTTGCCGCCGTGTACTGGCGGGTTCGAGTAGTTGGTGCGCACGACGCGTTTCAATTGCGACAGCAAACGGGCCGCCTCATCGGCGCTGGCGGCGACGACGCTCAGGGCGCCCACGCGCTCACCGTACAGCGAGAACGATTTCGAGAACGAGTTCGACACCAGCAGCGGGCCGCCCGCGTCGGCAAAGCGGCGCACCACGGCGCCGTCTTCGGCGATGCCGTTGGCGAAACCTTGATAGGCCATGTCCAGGAACGGCACCAGGCCGCGCGACGTGACCACGCTGATGATCTGATCCCACTGGGCCACGCTCAGGTCGGCGCCGGTCGGGTTGTGGCAGCAGGCGTGCAGCACGACGATGGAGCCCGCTGGCATGGCGTTCAGGCTGGCCAGCATGCCGTCGAAGTTCACGCCATGGGTGGCGGCATCGTAGTACGTGTAGTTATTCACGACGAAACCGGCGCTTTCGAACAGCGCGCGGTGGTTTTCCCAGCTCGGGTCGCTGATGTAGACTTGCGCACCCGGCGCGAAGCGCTGCAGGAAGTCGGCACCGATCTTCAGTGCGCCCGTGCCGCCGATGGCTTGCACGGTCACGGCACGGCGCTCTTGA
The DNA here is from genome assembly GCF_019443505.1 of Janthinobacterium sp. PAMC25594. NCBI lineage: Bacteria > Pseudomonadati > Pseudomonadota > Betaproteobacteria > Burkholderiales > Oxalobacteraceae > Janthinobacterium > Janthinobacterium sp. PAMC25594. The sequence continues at coordinate 5,819,275 of NZ_CP080377.1, read as the reverse complement.
ATAACGGCGCTATCGGCGCCAAATACGAGTTCTTGCACCGCCTTGTCGTAGGCAGCCAGGCCTTCGATCGGCAGATAGGTGCGTGGGGCGGCCTGCTCGATCAGGATGGCTTCCGCCTTGCGTACGCAAGCTAACAGAGGCACCTTGCCGTTGTCGTCATAATAGACGCCAACGCCCAGATTGATTTTGGCGGGATTCTGGTCCGCGTTAAATGCTTCGGTGATGCCCAGGATCGGGTCGCGTGGGGCCATCTCGATGGCGCTAAACAGACTGGCAGAAACAGTTGGGTTCGTCATGATAAGATTGGATTCGATTGGAAGCAGGTTCACAGCGGAGTTGTAGACAGCGCCCCGAATACAACGCCAGGGCCGCCAGCAGAGCACTATTCTAACAAAGGTCTGATTCACATGCCCGAATTATCTACCGCCAGCGAGGCGGAAAGCGCAATTATCTCTTTCCCGGACTCCCCTTTCAAACTGCACCAGCCCTTCTCTCCGGCCGGCGATCAGCCGGCGGCGATCGCCCAGTTATCCGAAGGCATTGCCGATGGCCTGGCCTTCCAGACCCTGCTGGGCGTGACCGGTTCCGGCAAGACCTACACCATGGCCAACGTCATCGCGCGCATGGGCCGGCCCGCCATCGTCTTCGCGCCGAACAAGACGCTGGCGGCGCAGCTGTACAGCGAGTTCCGCGACTTTTTCCCGCAAAATGCGGTCGAATACTTCGTCAGCTACTACGATTACTACCAGCCCGAAGCCTACGTGCCGCAGCGCGACCTGTTCATCGAAAAGGACTCGTCGATCAACGAGCATATCGAACAGATGCGCCTGTCGTGCACCAAGTCGCTGATGGAGCGGCGCGACGTCATCATCGTCGCCACCGTCTCGGCCATCTACGGTATCGGTAACCCCAACGAATACCACCAAATGATTCTGACGTTGCGCGTAAAAGACAGGGTCAGTCAGCGCGACGTCATCGCGCGCCTGATCCAGATGCAGTACACGCGCAACGAGGTCGACTTCGGCCGCGGCACCTTCCGCGTGCGCGGCGATACCATCGACATCTTCCCCGCCGAGCATGCGGAACTGGCCGTGCGCCTGGAAATGTTCGACGACGAGATCGAGTCGATCCAGCTGTTCGACCCGCTGACGGGCCGCGTGCGGCAAAAAATCCCCCGCTTCACCGTGTACCCGGGTTCGCACTATGTGACGCCGCGCTCCACCGTGCTGCGCGCCGTGGAAACCATCAAGGACGAGCTGCGCGAGCGCCTCGAGTTCTTCCGCAAGGAGAATAAGCTGATCGAGGAACAGCGGCTGGAACAGCGCACGCGCTTCGACCTGGAAATGATGGCCGAAATCGGTTTCACCAAGGGCATCGAGAACTACTCGCGCCACCTGTCCGGCGCGCTGCCGGGCGAACCGCCGCCGACGCTGGTCGACTATCTGCCGGCCGACGCGCTGATGTTCCTCGACGAGTCGCACGTGCTGACGGGCCAGCTGAGCGCCATGTACAACGGCGACCGCTCGCGCAAAACCAACCTGGTCGACTACGGCTTCCGCCTGCCGTCGGCGCTGGACAACCGGCCCTTGAAATTCGAGGAATTCGAACAGAAGATGCGCCAGACGGTGTTCGTCTCGGCCACCCCGGGCGACTACGAAAAAAACCATTCCGACCAGGTGGTCGAACAGGTGGTCCGCCCCACAGGCCTGGTCGACCCGCAGATCATCGTGCGCCCCGCCAGCACGCAGGTGGACGACCTGATGTCGGAAATCGTCGAGCGCATCAAGAAGGACGAGCGCGTGCTGGTGACCACGCTCACCAAGCGCATGTCGGAGCAATTGACGGAATACCTGGGCGACCACGGCATCAAGGTACGCTACCTGCACAGCGATATCGAGACGGTGGAGCGCGTGGAAATCCTGCGCGACCTGCGCCTGGGCACCTTCGACGTGCTGGTGGGGATCAACCTGCTGCGCGAGGGCCTGGACTTGCCGGAAGTGTCGCTGGTCGCCATCCTCGACGCGGACAAGGAAGGCTTCTTGCGCTCCGAGCGCAGCCTGATCCAGACCATCGGCCGCGCCGCGCGTAACCTGAACGGCACGGCGATCTTGTACGGCGACCGCATCACGGATTCCATGCGCCGCGCCATCGACGAGACGGAACGCCGCCGCGCCAAGCAGATCGCCTTCAATACGGCCAACAACATCATCCCGATCGGCGTGAAAAAATCGATCCGCGAAATGATCGACGGCGTCTACAGCCCGCAGGAAGCGCGCGAAACCTTGCAAGTGGCGCAAGAAGCGGCGAAGTTCGAAGCCATGAGCGAAAAGCAGGTCAGCAAGGAAATCAAGCGCCTGGAAAAACTCATGCTCGACCACGCAAAAAACCTGGAGTTCGAAAAGGCGGCGCAAGTGCGCGACCAGCTGCACATCCTCAAGCAGCAGCTGTTCGGCGCGCCGGGTACGGACAATGTGGCGTCGATGCTGGGAAAATGAATACCACACCATGCGTAGGTCGGATCAGGCCCTGCGGGCCGTAATCCGACAACATTGTTGGCGCTGGTGGTGGTGTCGGATTACGCGGCCTTGCCGCTAATCCGACCTACTTGAAAAGCCGCTCGGCACGAAGTCCTGAACTGTGGCTTGACCGTACCAGCGAGTACAGGATTGCTGCCCATGGGTTTGCCCTACTCCGGCAGCGAGTAATCGATGTCATAGAAATGCTGGCCGTTTTCAATGCGGATGGCCAGCGTGCCGCTGATGCCCGCCAGTTGCCCCGTGCCGGAATGCGGCACGATGACGATGCTCAGCTGCTGCCTGCCGTCGGCCATGGTGCCCGCATGCTGCGCGACGAAGCTGCCTTGCCTGCCTTGCAGGATGCCCGTGATGGCTTCCATGGCGACATAGCCGGCCGCGCCTTGGGTGTCCGTCACGGCATTGAGCATTTCGCCCTTGGCCGTGGCGACCAGGTCGCCCGCATACACCTTCTCAAGCAGCACCCTGCCCAAGGTCGTGCGCCCCGCGCGCTGCGACGCCGTGGCCGGCGTCATGCTGATGCTAAAACTTCCCGTAGCGTGCGCGTGCATGCGATGATCTCCCTCTGCAGACGAGGCGGCGCCGGCTGGCGCCACCGATAGACAACATGCGGCCAGCATCAGGCCCGACAAACTGTGTGATTTCATGATTCCCTTCCGATCAATGCGAGAGGGCCAGATTAAGGCCGCGCAGGAGATAAATATTGGATAAAACCGACAGCACGATGAATCTGCTCGCCGCGCGCGGCCAGGCGCCAAAAGGCATCGTCGACCCGCAGGCGGCGGCACGCCGCATACGCCTGGCAACCTATCCACCGGCTGCCGCGCTGGCGCCGTTTGTCGACTACTTCTGGGTGGTCGAATGGGACCGGCGGGGCCGCGCACCGGAGACGCAGCGCGTGCTGCCCTACCCGAATGCCCACCTGGTATTCGACCTTGGGCGCAGCGCCATCCATGGCGTGGTGCGCGGCGCCTTTGACAGGCCGTTGACCGGTGCCGGCAAAGTATTGGGCGTGCGTTTCGCGCCAGGCGGCCTGCGCCCGTTCATCACGCAGCCACTGTCGACCTTCACCGACACGACCATCGCCGCTGATGCGCTGCTGGGCATGCCGGCAGCACAGGCCGAGGCGCGGATATTAGGCGAGTCCGACGATCTGGCCATGGTGGCGCAGGCACAGGCACTGCTGCTGGCAAGACTGCCGCAGGTCGATGACGCCGCCCTGCTGGCCGCCAGGCTGACCGCGGCGGCGGCGGCCCACAACGGTCCGGCGAGCGTGGCGCAGCTGTGCGAAACCATGGCCATTGGCGAACGCCGGCTGCAGCGCCTGTTCGCCAACTACGTGGGCGTGCCGCCGAAATGGGTGATCCAGCGCTACCGCCTGCAGGAGGCGATCTGGCGCCTGGCACAGCCCGATGCGCCCGACCTGGCCAGCCTGGCGCATGCACTGGGCTTTTTTGACCAGGCCCATTTCAGCCGCAGTTTTACGGAACTGGTAGGCAGCACGCCGCTCGACTATCGCCGCTCGCAGCTGGCGACAGTCGCCTATGGCCAGACTGGCCGTCGCATGTGAAACAGGCTGTCCGGTCCGATCTCGAAATAATCGGCCGGACCACCGCCGCGTAATATCGGCGCGGCGGCGGCCGTGTCGTACACGCCATCGGTCAACAGGTGGCGCGCGATGTGCACGCCCACCACTTCCCCCAGCACCAGCCAGCTGCCGACACCCTCCCCATTCAATCCTTGCAGCTCGATGATCTGCGTGCGCCGGCATTCGAAGGACACGGGACTCTCGGCCACGCGGGGCACCTTGACGATGCGCGAGGCGGCCGGCGTCAGGCCGGCCAGCGCAAATTCGTCGACCTCGGGCGGCGCCGGCGCGCAGCTGGCATTCATCGCCGCGGCCAGCGGACGCGTCGCCAGGTTCCACACGAATTCACCCGTCTGCTCGATATTGCGCAAGGTATCCTTGCGGCCGATGCTGGAAAAACCGATCAGCGGCGGCGTGTAATTGAACGCATTGAAAAAACTGTACGGTGCCAGATTGAGCACGCCTGCGCTGCTGCGCGTGGCGATCCAGCCGATAGGACGCGGCCCCACGATGGCATTGAAGGGATCGTGCGGCAGGCCATGGCCCTGCGCAGGTTCATAAAAGTGAATAGGGTCAAGCACGCGCGTTCCTGAAGTCAAAAGAAATCAACGGCGCCCGGGATGGAGCGCCTGAAACGACAGCTTACTGGAATTGCCGCCACCGCGTTGCCGGCCCGCCGGCGCCGGGTGCGCTCGCGCACAAACTACCAAGGCCACAATTGTATGGCGCGCCGCAGCACGCCTCGCTTATGATGGGGCAACTCAACCTTGCTCATTGCGCTACCGCCCATGCCTACCCTCACGCTGCACCAGAAAGTGTTCTTGCTCCTCTTGAGCATCGTCACCATCGGCTTCGGCACGATACTGGCGCCATATGCGGGCGCCATCTTCTGGGGTGTCGTCCTGGCGATCCTGTTCGCGCCCGTGTACCGCTGGCTGCTGCGGAAAACCAGGGGCCGCGCCGGCCTGGCGTCGCTGCTGACCTTGCTGCTCATCGTCGTCATCGTGATCCTGCCGCTGTCGCTCATTTCCGTGTCGCTGGTAAACCAGGCGGCCAGCGTCGTGGAGATGGTACGTTCGGGTGAAATCACGGTCGCCATGTTCTTCAATAAAATCATGGCCGTGCTGCCGCAATGGCTGATCAATTTGCTCGAGCGCTTCAACCTGACCAGCCTGGCCAGCCTGCAGGACAAGCTGGCCGAGGGCGCCACGCAGGTGAGCCAGGTGGTGGCCGTCAAAGCCATCAATGTGGGCCTGTACACCTTCGAATTTCTCACCAGCCTGTGCATCATGCTGTACCTGCTGTTTTTCCTCATGCGCGATGGCTCCACGCTGTCGGCCCGCATCAAGGGCGCCGTGCCGCTGAGCCGCAAGTACAAGCAGCGCCTGTTCACCAATTTCACCACGGTGATCCGCGCCACGGTGAAAGGCAACATCCTCGTGGCGATCGCCCAGGGCGCCCTCGGCGGCCTGGCGTTCTGGTTCCTCGACGTGCCGGCCCCGCTGCTGTGGGCAGTGCTGATGGCCTTCCTGTCGCTGCTGCCGGCCGTCGGCGCCGCCCTCGTCTGGGCCCCCGTGGCCGTCTACTTCCTGGCCACGGGCGCCATCTGGCAAGGCGCCGGCCTGGCCGCCTTCGGCGTCTTCGTCATCGGCCTGGTCGACAACGTGCTGCGCCCCATCCTGGTGGGCAAGGACACCAAGATGCCCGACTACATGGTGCTGCTGTCGACCGTTGGCGGCATGGCCCTGTTTGGTCTGAACGGCTTCGTCATCGGCCCCGTGGTGGCGGCCCTGTTCATCGCTTCGTGGGATCTGTTCGTCTCGGCCAGCGAATTCCAGGCCGAGGACTGAGGCGTGGCGACCTGACCAAGCGGGAAACAGATGCGCATCGACCTTGCACTACAGGAGCATGATTTTTCTCTCGGCCAGCGTCCCCATGGCCGGTACATCGCCGCGATTATCCTGCTGCACCTGGCGTTGTTCTGGGCGGCCACACGGCCAGTCCACACCAGAATCGAGCACGATGACCGGGTCTGGCTACAGCTGATGCCGCCACTGCCGCCCATGCCAAGGTTCAATCCACCCGCCAAGCCCGATCCGGCGCCGGCACGTCCGCCAGCCGTTCCATCGAGCGTGGCAAGCGTGTCGCCACCGAAGGAGGCGACGGCACCGCTGCAGGACCCGCCGCAAGACGATGCCCTGCCGGCAGAACCGGTGCCTGCCGCACCCAAGGCCGCCCCCCTCCCCCTGGCGCAACAGGCGCTGCAGGCAGTCGGCGCCATCGACCGCCAGTTGCGCAGCGAGCATCCGCAGGAGTTCGTGGCGCCGCCCGAGACGGCGCACACGCGCCTGGCGAAAGGCTTTGCGGAAGCGCATGCGGCGGTCAAGCCGAAGTGGTTCGAAGCGGCGCGTATCGAACTGTGGAGCGCACCAAACGATCCCAAGCGCATCTACCGCGTCATCACGGCGACCGGTGAATACTGCATCTATTTGCCGGACAAAGGCAACATGACGCTGAACCTCAGCGCGCGATCCGGCTACGCCGGTTTTGGCGAAGGGACCGCGGCGCCTTGTCCCATCCGGTTTTAATCGCGGTCGATAGCGGGCACGACGCCGTTTCAGCCAAACACGGGCCGGAAAAAACTGCGCTCATAGCTGACGATGCAGCGCGTTTCTTCGGCGTAGAGGAAGGCCGCCTGGCACTCGGCGTCCTGCATGGAGTCGCTGCGGTACTGCTCGTACAGGGCCAGGCTGGGGAATGAAAACATGGCCAGCGCGACGTTGCTGGCGCCTTCCGACGGCAAAAAGTAGCCGTGGTGCTGGCCGCCGAAGCGTTCGACCAGCGGTATCCACAGCTTGCCGTAGGCTTCGAATTCCGTCAGTTTGTACGGGTCGATGATGTAGCGCAAATAACAGGTGATCATGCGGTTTCCTTGTGAACGTTCAACTCCATCAGCATGCCAGATTCCCAGGAGCCGATGGCGGACAATGGCGAGCCAGGCAAAAAATCGAGCGCGCAGGGATAAATAAAATCTTCCTGCGCCAGGACGTTTAACCCCGGCCAACCGTAAAACAGCAGCTTGCCCTTGCCGATGCGTCCCAGCGCGCTGCCGTCGGGCAGCCAGCGCAAGCCGTTGCCCGTGCCGCCGCCCGCCTCCACGGGCACCTTGGCCAGACAACTGCCGTCGGCCAGCGCGTACATGGACAGATACTGCGCGCCGCCGGCGTGGTGCAGCACGGCCAGAGATTCCCCATCTGGCGACGGCGCACACGCCATCATGCCCGGCAGCGACAGCACCACCGTCCCTCCTCCCGCCTGCAAGGGCCAGTCCCACACACTGCAGTAATCGGGCGGCTGTACCTGCCCCTCGTCCACCGATTTGACGCCGTGCTGGAGCAGCAAACGCCGCCCGCCATCAATGGCGCAGACAGCCCGCAGCATCTCGCCCGGATGCTCCTGCGTGAAGAGCACCTCGCCCGTCTGCGCGTCGCGCATCCGCAGACGACCATCCCAGCCGCCGTCGGCCAGATACCGGCCGCACGGCGACCATGCGGGACCGCAGCCTTCGCCATCCTTCTTGTTCTGGAAGTTCAGCAGCAACTGGCCCGCCTGCGCATCCACCACGGCCAGCTGGCCCGTCGTGCTCTTGATGGCCAGCCGGCCGCCATCGGGCGAAAAGGCCATGCCCGACATGTGCGCGATGAATTTGCCGCGCCACAGCTTCTGCCTTGCCGCCACGTCCCACAGGACCAGGTCGCGGCCCAGCACGGCCAGGCGCGTGCCATCGGGTGAAAAGCGCACGCCGTAGCTGCAGCCCAGCTTCAGAGGCTTGCGCGCTGCCGTCATGGGCGCGCCAGGCGGTACACCACGCTGTCGAGGTCGTAGTGGCGTTCCATGCCCACGTATTGCATGCCCAGGCGCGTCATGACCTTGATCGAGGCGGCATTGTCCGGGTGCGCCACGGCCACCACTTCGGGCGCGCCGACGACGTCGAAGGCATGCGCGACGATGGCTTGCGCCGCTTCGCTGGCATAGCCCTGGCCCCAGCTGGTCCGCGCCAGGCGCCAGCCTATTTCAAGGGGATTGGCCCTGTCGCCGGAGAGGTGCTGCAGGCACGCCATGCCCACCAGCGCGCCGTCGTCGAGGCGGATCATCGCCCACCACGAATAGCCCCACTCGGCCCAGCGCCCCATGGTGCGCGTGATGGCAGCGCGCGTCACCTCTTCCGACTCGGGCTGGCCCGCGTTCAGATAGGTCATCACCTCGGGATCGGTGTTGAGCGTGCGCATGCGCTCGTAGTGGTCTTCCGTGATCGGCTCCAGGCGCAGGCGCGCCGTTGTCAGTATGGTCATGGCATTTCCTTGGACGAAAAAAAAGACGATACACGATCGTCTTTTTTTTGCAAGCGCGCACGCAGTTACTTGCCTGCTTCGCCCTTCTTGATCCACGCCGCCAGCTGGTGCGGGCGCAGGCCGTCGTAGTCTTCGAACGGCTGATGGATCCACGGATTGTGCGGCAGTTCGTCGAGGAAGTAGTCAGGACGCACGACGGAGCAGCCCTTGAGCCAGATCACGGCCGATTTGACTTCGGTCACGTCAGGGAAGTTTTCCTTCAGGTGACGCGTGACCTTGTCCAGCGTGACGCCGGAATCGGCCAGATCGTCGACCAGCAGGATGCGGCCGGCCAGCGGGCCCTTGGTCATGGTCATGTACTTGGCGATATCGAGGTCGCCGCGCACGGTGCCCGCGTCTTCGCGGTAAGAGCTGGTCGACAGGATGGCCAATGGCAAATCAAAGATGCGCGAGAACACGTCGCCGGGACGCACGCCGCCGCGCGCCAGGCACAGTACCTGGTCAAATTTCCAGCCCGATTCGTAGACCTTGAGCGCCAGGCGCTCGATCAGGCGGTGGTATTCTTCCCAGTTGACCCAGAGATGTTGATCGTTCGATTGTGGGGTAGTCATGATAGTGAAATCTTATTATTAGCGTGATTAAAAAAATCCGCCTTGCGGCGGATTGTGTCCAGCAGCTTACTCGAATGGGTGGCGCAGCACGATCGTTTCTTCACGATCAGGACCGGTCGAAACCATGTCCACCGGCACGCCGACCAGTTCTTCGATGCGCTTGATGTAAGCGCGCGCCGTCGCCGGCAAGGCCGCCAGCGATTTCGCGCCGACCGTGCTTTCCGTCCAGCCTGGCATTTCTTCGTACACCGGTACGCAACGTGCGGCTTCTTCAGCGCCCGATGGGAAGATGTCCGTGGCCACGCCGTCGATGGTGTAGCCGGTGCACAGTTTCAGCGTTTCGATACCGTCCAGTACGTCCAGCTTGGTCAGGCACATGCCCGTCACGCCGTTGATCTGCACGGAGCGGCGCAACAAGGCGGCGTCGAACCAGCCGCAGCGGCGGGCACGGCCCGTCACGGTGCCGAATTCATGGCCGACTTGCGCCAGGTGGTGGCCGACGCCCGCATCCGTTGGCAGTTCCGACGGGAACGGACCGGAACCGACGCGCGTCGTGTAAGCCTTGGTGATGCCCATGATGTAGTGCAGCATGCCAGGACCGACGCCCGAACCGGCGGCGGCATTGCCGGCCACGCAGTTCGACGAGGTGACGAACGGGTAGGTGCCGTGGTCGACGTCGAGCAGGGAACCCTGCGCGCCTTCGAACAGCAGGTTCGCGCCGGCCTTGTGCGCCTTGTACAGCGCGCTCGACACGTCGGTGACCATCGGACGCAGACGCGGCACATAGGCCAGCGCGTCGTCGAGGGTCTTCTGATAGTCGACTTTCGGCGCCTTCAGGTAGTTTTCCAGCACGAAGTTGTGGTAATCGAGGTTTTCGGCCAGCTTTTCGGCAAAGCGCTTCTCGTTCAGCAAGTCGGCGATACGGATCGCGCGGCGCGCCACTTTGTCTTCGTAGGCCGGGCCGATGCCCTTGCCGGTGGTGCCGATCTTCGCATCGCCACGCTTGACTTCACGCGCCAGGTCGATCGCGGTGTGGTAAGGCAGGATCACGGGCGCCGCGTCCGACACTTTCAGGCGCGAGGCGACTTCGACACCGACCGCTTCGAGCTTGTCGATTTCGCGCAGCACGTCCGGCACGGAAACGACCACGCCGTTACCGATGTAGCAGGCGACGCCTGGACGCATGATGCCCGACGGGATCAGCTGCAGCGCGGTTTTGACGCCGCCGATGACCAGCGTGTGGCCTGCATTGTGGCCGCCCTGGAAGCGCACCACACCCTGGGCGTGATCGGTCAACCAATCGACGATCTTGCCTTTACCCTCATCGCCCCATTGGGTGCCGATGACAACGACGTTCTTTGCCATAATTTTCTTTGACATCACTCAACCTAAGTTTTTAAGAATCCAGCTACTACCATTATCGGCAAGTACCAGCACGCGATCGCACTCGAACTCGTCTTGTTCATTACTGTGACCCGGCATACTCTGGATCACGACCTCGCCCGCCTTGCGCAACTCGGCGATTTTTTCCTTCAATTCTGGCGCGCTGCCCCACGGCGCGCGGATCGAATGCTTCCGTTCCGCGGTCGGCAACAGGCGCGCCAGTTCGCGCAAATCGAGCGAGAAGCCGGTCGCGGGACGTGCCCGGCCGAACGCTTCGCCGACGTGGTCATAACGGCCGCCGCGCGCAACCGCGTTCGGCAAGCCAGGTACATACAGCGCAAACATCGCGCCACTTTCATATTGGTAGCCGCGCAGGTCGGCCAGGTCGATCGCCACTTCGGCGCGGCCCAGGGCGGATCCTGCCAGCGCGGCCAGTTCGGCCAGCGCCTTGAGCACGCCCGGCAGCGGCGGCAGCACTGCGCGCGCACGCGCCAGCACGTCGATATCGCCGTACAGGTTCGGCAAGGCCAGCAGCGCATCGCGCGTGACGGGATCGTAGGCGGCGGTCAGCGCACGCAGGCCCGGCGCATCTTTCGCGCGCAGCAAAGTGTACAGCGCTGCCTCGTCGCGCACGGCAGCGGCGTCTTGCGCGATGATAGCGCGCAACAGGCCGACGTGCGACAAATCCAGACGGACAGAGTCGAAACCGGCCAGTGCCAGCGAAGCGAGCGCCAGTTCCTGGATCTCGGCATCCGCTTCCAGGCCGGCATGGCCATAGATTTCGGCGCCGATTTGCAGCGGTTCGCGGGTGGCGTGCAGACCCGACGGACGGGTATGCAGCACGCTGCCGGCGTAGCACAGGCGGGTCACGGTGGCACGGTTCAGCAAATGGGCGTCGATGCGCGCCACTTGCGTCGTCATGTCGGCGCGCAGGCCGAGCATGCGGCCCGACAGCTGGTCGACCAGTTTAAAGGTGCGCAGGTCGGTATCCTTGCCAGCGCCGGTCATCAGCGATTCCAGATACTCGAGCAGCGGCGGCATCACCAGTTCATATCCGTACAGACGGAAATTATCCAGCATGAGGCGGCGCAGCTCTTCGATCTTGCGCGCTTCCGACGGCAGAACATCGGCAATATTTTCGGGCAAAAGCCAATTCGGCATGAGGGAGCGAGATACGGAAGAAAGTTGAAAAAATGCATCATGCGAGGCAGCGGCGAGCGCGCCAGGCAAGAGGCCGAACCTGATATTTTACGCGAAAACACGGGCCTTTAGGGACAAGTTCTCCGAATAGCTGCCACACAGCCCTAAAAACACCGCATTTTACGCCTTCCCGCAACAGCTTGGCGGGCACAAAAAAACGGGGCCGGCGTCAATGCCGGCCCCGCTGCTGCCGCACCCGTCCTTGCGGCCAGGTGCAGTCTCGATGCTGCCTTACTTCTTGGACGGAGCGGCCGTGCCGTTACCCTTGAAGTACTTGAAGAATTCCGAACTCGGATCGACCACCATCACGTCGCCCTTGTCCTTGAACGTGGCGCGGTAAGCTTCCAGGCTACGGTAAAACTTGTAGAACTCCGGATTCTTGCCAAACGCTTCCGCATAGATCTGCGACGCCTTGGCATCGCCCTCGCCGCGGATCTTCTCGGCTTCGCGATACGCTTCGGCCAGGATCACCGTGCGCTGCTTGTCGGCGTCGGCGCGGATTTTCTCGGAGTCGGCCGAACCGGTCGAACGCAGCTCGTTGGCCACGCGCACGCGCTCGGACTTCATGCGTTCATACACCGAGTTGTTGATCTGATCGACGTAATCGACGCGTTTCAGGCGCACATCGACGATGCCCACGCCGATGGCCTCGGCCTCGGCCGCCACCTTGGCCTTGATCGCCTGCATCACCTTGCCGCGCTCGCCCGAGATCACTTCGCGCACCGTGCGCTTGGTGATTTCATCATTCAGCGCGGCCTTGACGATTTGCGACATGCGGTTGCGGGCGCGGCTTTCATCGCCGCCGAAGCTGCGGAAATAAGTCTTCGGATTGACGATGCGCCACTTCACATATGCGTCGACGAGAATATTCTTCTTCTCGGCCGTGATGAAGCGCTCCGGTTCCGGCGTATCGAGCGTCAGGATCCGCTTGTCCAGGTAGATGACGTTCTGGAACGGCGGCGGCAGCTTGAAGTACAAGCCTGGCTTGCTGATCTCGTCCTTGACTTCACCGAGGGCGAAGACGATGGCGTATTTACGCTGATCGACAACGAACACGGTCGAGGACAAGAGCATGATCGCGATAAAGCCCGCGATCAGGGCGGCAACGATACGGTTCATTAGCGGCTCTCCCGTTCACGCGAAGAGCGGCTGTCGCGACGCTGGTTAACTTCTACTGTCTGCATGGCTTCCTGTGGCATTACGGTATTGGCTGCGGGTGCGGCCGCTGCGGCGCGCGCTGTTGCGGCCGAGGCGTCCGACGCCGCCTGCTGGGCGATCAGCTTGTCGAGCGGCAGATACAGCAGATTGCTGCCCGTCTTGGCGTCAACCATGACCTTGCTGGCACTGCTGAACACTTGCTGCATCGTTTCCAGGTACATGCGGTCGCGCGTGACGACCGGCGCCTTCTGGTATTCAACCAGCACCTGCTTGAAGCGCGACGCATTACCTTCGGAGTTCTCGGTCACCATGGCCCGGTAGGCCTCGGCTTCCTGCATCAGGCGGAATGCTGCGCCGCGTGCTTTTGGAATGACGTCATTGGCGTACGCCTGGCCTTCATTCTTCTGGCGCTCACGGTCCTGGCCTGCCTTGACGGCATCGTCGAAGGCGGCTTGCACCTGCTCCGGCGGCTGCACGGCCTGCATCGTCACATTGTTAATCAACACGCCAGCCTTGTAATCATCAAGAATCTGCTGCATCAATTTCTGCGTGTCAAAGGCCACTTTTTCACGACCTTCATACAGCACGAAGTCCATCTTGCTGCGGCCGACCACTTCGCGGATCGCCGTTTCGGCGACCTGGCGCAGGGTGTCTTCCTGGTCGCGCAAGCTGAACAGCCATTCCACCGGGTCTTTCAGCGTGTACTGCACCGCGAACTGGATGTCGATGATGTTTTCATCGTCCGTCAGCATCAGCGACTCGCTGGCCTGCTTGTTGCGCAGCGACGTGCGATACCCCACTTCCACCGTGCGCACCTGCGACACGTTGACGGTTTCGTCGGTCTGGAACGGATACGGCCAGCGCCAGTTGAGACCAGCCGGCGCCGTGCGCGTGACTTGGCCAAACGTCAGCACCACGCCGCTCTGGCCCTCTTGCACGATGAAGGCGCCGCTGGCGAGCCAGATGAAGACGGCGATCACGCCGACCACGCCGGCGGTGATGCCGACGCCCTTCATGTCGGGACGCGGGCCACCGCCACCACCGTTGTTATTGCCGCCGTTGTCGGGACGGTTCTTCTGTCCGAAAAAGGCGTTCAGGCGCTGATTGAAATCGCGCCACAACTGATCGAGGTCCGGCGGACCTTCGCCGGGCTTTTTGCCTTCTTGGGCTTTCTTGCCGTCGTCCTTGCGATTGCCCCAGCGGGGATCGTTCAGGGACAACTTCAAGCCTGTTTTTTTGAGTAGGGAGACAAGCATAACTATCGTGTTCCGACTTGGGAGTGGGTGGAAATCCTATCGTCCTCGCCAGGCTCTTCGTCCTGGTCCGGGGCGGCGCCATCGTGCTGGTCGTACTGACCGTCCAACTGATCTTCCTGCGGTGCTGCGTCGTTCTGATACAGGTGCGCCGAACGAGGCGCCTTCCTGGCCATCTCGACAATCGCATCGCGCAGCAGGTCGAGCCCGCTGCCCTTCTGCGCACTGACGAAGACGCGACTGATCGTAGCATATTCGTCGCGCTCCACCGAAGGCTCCAGCCCGGCCGCGTCGATCTTGTTCCACACGAGGATTTGCGGAATGTGATCGGCGCCGATCTCTTTCAAGACCAGGTTGACCTGCTCGATCTGCTCCATGCGTACCGGCGACGCGGCGTCGACGACATGCAGCAGCAAATCGGCATGGATGGTTTCTTCGAGCGTGGCACGGAACGCGGCCACCAGCTGATGCGGCAATTCGCGCACGAAGCCGACCGTGTCGGAGATCACCACGTTACCCACTTCCTGGCCCAGGTAAACCCGGCGCGAGGTGGTGTCGAGCGTGGCGAACAACTGGTCGGCAACATACACGCCGGCCTTGGTCACGGCATTGAACAGGGTCGACTTGCCGGCATTGGTATAGCCGACCAGGGACACCGAGAATGTGTGATTGCGGCCGCGCGCGCGGCGCTGCGTTTCGCGTTGCTTGTGCAGCTTTTCCAGGCGCGCGCGCAAGGCCTTGACACGGTCGCCGATCAGCCGGCGGTCGGTCTCGAGCTGCGTCTCGCCGGGACCGCGCAAGCCGATACCGCCCTTTTGCCGCTCAAGGTGGGTCCAGCCGCGGATCAGGCGCGTGGCCAGATGCTGCAACTGGGCCAGCTCGACTTGCAGCTTGCCCTCGTGGCTCTTGGCGCGCTGCGCGAAGATGTCGAGGATCAGGCTGGTACGGTCGAGCACCCGCACATTCAGGCGCTTTTCCAGATTGCGCTGCTGGGCAGGTGAGAGGGCATGGTTGAAGATGACGATTTCCAGGCCATCGTTGACGACGATGTCGCCAATTTCATCGGCCTTGCCGCTGCCGACGAAATACGCGGAATCGGGACTGGAACGCTTGGCCGTGATGGTGGAAATCGGGTCCGCGCCAGCCGAACGCGACAACAGCATGAGTTCTTCCATGCTGGCGGCGAAGTCGCTGTGACCGAAGTCAACCCCGACTAGTACGGCGCGCATGATGGCATCAGACAAGTTGCGGCGGACGCCGACGCCGATGCAAACGCATCAGCGCCGCTGGCGCGGACGGGGGCGATGGAGGGTGAAAGGCGCTGGGCCGTCAAGCTCAACGCTTTACTCCGCTTCAGATTCAATATTGAGATTGACGGCACGGGCCGGCACCACTGTCGAGATGGCATGCTTGTACACCATCTGTGTCACCGTATTGCGCAGCAATACGACATATTGATCGAACGATTCGATATGGCCCTGCAATTTAATGCCATTGACCAGGTAGATCGAGACAGGAACATGCTCTTTGCGTAATGCATTGAGGAATGGGTCTTGTAACAGTTGCCCTTTGTTGCTCATAACAGCTCCGTTTGTTTATGTTGTTGTGTAAGAATTGGAGGCGACTCGCTTGATTTCAAGTGCTCTCACACCTTTCAAAGAAAGAAAGATGCGTCATAGCTACTGTAACCTGTTTTCGCGATCGCTGTCGCGCATGGCGCATTAACACTTTATTATTTCCGTGCAAAAGCCATCGAATTGGCTGTCGGCGCCGCATTATCTCTGCGGCGCCTTAATATGCACTTAATTTTACTTACTTGGCGTGCGCGCAAACGGGTTTTTACCCGTGCGCAGTTCGATGCGCAGCGGCGTGCCGACGAGGGCAAACGTATCGCGGAAGTGTTTTTCCAGATAGCGCTTGTACGGGTCGCCAACGGCGTCGAGCGCATTGCCGTGAATAACGATCACAGGCGGGTTCATGCCGCCCTGGTGGGCATAGCGCAGCTTCGGACGAATCGACCCCTTGCGGCGCGGCTCCTGCTTCTCCACGGCCTCGATCAGGGCGCGCGTCAGCTTCGGCGTCGACAGGTCGCACATGGCGGCCGCATACGCGGCGTTGAGCGACTTCATCAATGGAGCGATGTTGGTGCCCTTCAGCGCCGAAATGAAATGCATCTGCGCGAACGACAGGAAATCGAGCTTGCGGTCGATATCGATCTTGATCTCGTCGCGTTCGTGCGATTGCAAGCCATCCCATTTGTTCACGGCCACCACCAGCGCGCGGCCCGATTCCAGAATGAAGCCGGCGATATGCGCGTCTTGCTCGGAAATATCCTGCTGCGCGTCGAGCATCAGCACCACCACGTTGGCTTCGGAAATCGACTGCAGGGTTTTCACCACCGAGAATTTCTCGATCGCTTCAAACACCTTGCCGCGGCGACGGATACCGGCCGTATCGATCAAGGTGTATTGCTGGCCATCGCGTTCGAACGGAATCTCGATCGAGTCGCGCGTCGTGCCCGGCATGTCGAAGGCGATCACGCGCTCTTCGCCCAGCAGCGTGTTGATCAAGGTCGACTTGCCCACGTTCGGGCGGCCGACGAGGGCGATCTTGATGCCGCGGTCGGTCTTTTCCAGCTCTTCAGGCTCGTCCGGACGCTGCGCGAACGCCAGGTCCAGCATCACTTCGACGAGGTCGTTGACGCCGTCGCCGTGCGCCGACGAGATCGCATACGGATCGCCCATGCCCAATTCATAGAATTCGGACACGACGGCCGTGTAGCGCATGCCTTCGCTTTTGTTGACCACCAACAAGACCGGGCGACCGCTCTTGCGCAGGAAGTCGACGATGGTCTTGTCATGCGGGGTCAGGCCTTGACGGCCGTCCACGATGAACACCACCACGTCGGCCTCGGCCACGGCCTGCTTGGTCTGCAGTGCCATCTGGTGCATGATGCCTTCCTTGGCGACGGGTTCGAAACCACCCGTATCGATGACCAGGAAGGGACGTTCGCCGACACGGCCTTCGCCATAGTGACGATCGCGCGTCAACCCAGGCAAATCCGCCACCAGCGCATCGCGCGAGCGGGTCAGACGATTGAATAAAGTCGATTTCCCAACATTGGGTCGACCTACTAGTGCAATTACCGGCTTCATTGTATTACTCGACCGCGAGAGCGGTCACTGTCCCTGATTGGGTTTGAAAAATCAAATTCGAACCGGCAACAACAGGAGCCGAAACAATCGGGCTACCGTCGGTGCTGACACGACCTATTAATGCGCCATCTTCCCGTGACAGGAAGTGGATATAACCTTGATAGTCGCCGACGGCGACACTGCGGCCGAAAGAGGCCGGCGTCGACAGGCGGCGGCGCGCCAGCGCCTCATTCTTCCAGGCACTCTGGCCGCCTTCGCGGCTGAACGCCACCACCGCGCCCTGGGAGTCGGCGGCAAACACGAAACGCTGGTCGACGGCCACGCCCACATCGGACGAGAACGGCTTGGTCCAGCGCGGCACGCCCGTGGCGGCATCGAAGCAGCCCGCCTTGCCCTGGTACGTGACGGCGCACACTTCGCCTTCAAACACCACCGGCGTGCCGGCGATGTCGGAGACGCGCTCCAGTTCGGTAGCGCCGCGCGGTTCGCTGACGACGATCTCCCAGCGTACCACACCGGTGGCCGCCGTCAGTGCCAGCAGCTTGCCGCCCGGCTGGGCTACATAGACATTCGCGCCGCCCAGCACCATGCCCGGCGCATTGCGCAGGGTCAGTGCCGGCGTGGCGCGCTGCACCGTCCACTTGCGCTCGCCCGTCCTGGCATCGAAGCCGACGATGCGGTTGTCCACGCTGCGCACCACGACCACGCCCTGCCCCACGACGGGCGCCGTCAATACTTCGCTGGACGCCTGTGCCTTCCACAGCTGCTTGCCATCGGCGTCAAACGCCAGCACGGCGCCCTTGGCGGCGCCCACGGCCACCACGCTGCCATCGCTGCCGGCGCTTGACGTGATGTCGCTGCCGGCCTTGACGCGCCAGGTTTCACGGCCGCTGGCCGCATCCAGGCGCGCCAGCGCGCCATCGGCGCTGACCACGTACAGGCTGCTGCCGGCCAGCGCCGGCGTCAACGCGTACACGCCGGCCTTGCCGATCGAATACTTCCAGGCGTCGCGCACGGCGATGCTCGATTTTAACTCGACCAGCTTGGCCGGTTCGACTTTCGGGTCTTTCGAGGCGAACGGGTTCCACGACGAGCAACCGGCCATCAGGGCCAACAGACTTGCAGCTACCAGCTTTTCAGTGACACGCATAAGTGTTATCCAACCTTTTTCTTGTACTTGTAAGGGCAAGGCAGGCGGCGCACAACGCCGCGCGGCCACACCGTCAGTGTTCCTGTCAGGCGGCGGCCTTGTCAGCCTTGGCCTTGTCTTCCGGTACCGTACCGCCAATCGCTTCCAGTTTGACCTGAATCAGTTGACGGCCTGGATTGTTCTTGTCCGTCGCGGCTATCGCGGCCAGGTAAGCCGTGCGGGCATCGGCCAGCTTGTTTTGCGCCACCAGGATGTCGCCCTTGCGGTCGGCCACGGCGCCGGCAAATTGCGCCACGGTGGCCGTCGCGAGCACCTTCAACGCTTCATCGTAGGCTTTTTCGTCCAGCAGGACACCGGCCAGGCGCAGCTTGGCGATGGCCTTGTACTCTTCCGTGCCATGCTCGGCTACCCATTGCAGCTGGGTCTTCGCCGTTTTCAGGTCGTTCGCGTCGAACGCCACCTTGGCCGCGGCCAGGGCGCTCATCTGCGCATACGCCGTGCCGCCGAAACGCGACTGCATGTCGCCGGCCGCGCGCATCACCTTGGCCGTGTCCTTGGCGGCGATGGCGTTTTGCAGTTCGTCGTACAGCTGGCCCGCTTGCGCGGCCTGCGTGCGCTGGTAGTACTGCCAGCCAGCCCAGCCGCTGTAGCCTGCCAGCGCCACGATCAGGACCCAGGAGGTCAGATTGCCATTGCGCTGCCACCAGGCCTTCAGGGTTGCCAGTTGTTCTTGTTCTTCGTGATCGTATGCCATGGGTCGTCAGTTTTAATGAGTAGTTGATCGAGGGTAGTACGGTCTTGCTTCAAATCAATGGTGGTGATGCACGTGGCCGCCAGGACCGTGGTCGTGGCCGCAATCGTGGTCGCCGATGATCTGGTCCACCACGTAATCGACGACATCGTCGAACGGCACCGTGCTCTGCTGCGCGCCCGCATCGGCTTCGCGCATGGCTTTCACCGTCGCGACATTGTTGGCGATTTCATCGTCGCCCATGATCACGGCAAACGCCGCGCCGCTGGCATCGGCCTTTTTCATTTGCGTCTTGAAGCTGCCGCCACCGTTGCTCGCTGCGCAATGTAGCACAACGTCGAGGCCCGCATCGCGAATCCGCTCGGCCAGCACGAACGCTTGCAAGCCTGCCTGCTCGCCCTGGTGCACCAGATACACGTCGCACTGGGCCGGGGCTTCCGGCTCGGCCGCATCCTTCATCAGCAGCACCAGGCGTTCGACGCCCATGCCGAAACCGACGGCGGGCGTCGATTTGCCACCGAACATTTCCACCATGCCATCATAGCGGCCACCGGCGCAGACCGTGCCTTGCGCGCCCAGCTTGTCGCTGACCCACTCGAACACCGTGCGGTTGTAGTAATCGAGGCCGCGCACCAGGCGTGGATTGATGGTGAACGGGATATTGTTGTGGTTCAAGATCTTCTGCACGCCGTGGAAGTGGGCCAGCGATTCCTCGCCCAGGTAGTCCAGCAGCTTCGGTGCGCCATTGACCAGGTCCTGCATGGCTGGGTTCTTCGTGTCGAGGATGCGCAGCGGATTGCTGTGCAGGCGGCGCTTGGCTTCTTCGTCGAGCAGCTCGCTGTGGCTTTCCAGGTAGGCGATCAGGTCGGCGCGGTGGCGCAGGCGCTCGTCCGCATCGCCGATCGAGTTCAGCTCCAGGCGGATGCCTTCCAGGCCCAGGTCATCCCACAGGCGGCGCGACAGCATGATGATCTCGGCGTCGATATCCGGGCCCGTGAAACCGATGGCTTCCACGCCGAACTGGTGGAACTGGCGGTAGCGGCCTTTCTGCGGGCGCTCGTGGCGGAACATCTGGCCCTTGTACCACAGGCGTTTCGGGCCTTCGTAGACGAGGTTGTGTTCGACCACGGCGCGCACCACGCCGGCCGTGCCTTCAGGACGCAGGGTCAGGTTATCGCCGTTCATCGAATCGGTGAACGAGTACATTTCCTTTTCCACGATATCGGTCACGGCGCCGATGGCGCGCGCGAACAATTTCGTTTCTTCCACGATCGGCGTGCGGATCTGCTGGAAGCCGTAGCTTTGCAGCACGGATTGCGCCGTATTTTCAAACAATTCCCACAGCGGGGCATCGGCCGGCAGCACGTCATTCATGCCTTTCACGCCTGTAATTTTCTCTGCTTTTTTATTTTCGGACATAGTGTTCTTCTTTGCTTTAACTTGATTGTCGGATTACGCGCGTAGCGCTAATCCGACCTACGCTGCTGCGCCATAATGGCTTTTAACATAATTGAGGACGATGTCCTGGAATTCCTCGACGATGCGTTCGCCGCGCAGGGTGACGACTTTTTCGCCGTCGACAAACACAGGCGCGGCCGGCGACTCGCCCGTGCCGGGCAGGCTGATGCCGATGTTCGCATGCTTCGATTCGCCGGGACCGTTGACGATGCAGCCCATGACGGCCACGTTCATCGCTTCCACGCCCGGATACGATATCTTCCATTCCGGCATCTGCTCGCGCAGGTAGGTCTGGATGTTGTCGGCCAGCTCCTGGAAGGTGGTCGACGTCGTGCGACCGCAACCGGGGCAGGCGATGACCATCGGCGCGAACTTGCGCAAGCCCATGGTTTGCAGGATTTCCTGGCCGACGATGACTTCGCGCGTGCGGTCGCCGCCCGGTTCGGGCGTGAGCGAAATGCGGATGGTGTCGCCGATGCCTTCCTGCAGCAGCACGGCCAGCGCCGCGGTGGACGCCACGATGCCCTTGCTGCCCATGCCCGCTTCCGTCAGGCCCAGGTGCAGCGGATAGTCGCAGCGCTGGGCCAGCTCGCGGTACACGGCGATCAGGTCCTGCACGCCAGACACCTTGCACGACAGAATGATCTTGTCGCGGCCCAGGCCCAGCTCTTCGGCGCGCACGGCGTTTTCAATCGCCGACGTCACCAGCGCTTCATACATGACGGCTTGCGCCGGCCAAGGGTCGGCGCGGCCCGCGTTTTCATCCATGATGCGCGCCAGCAAGGCCTGGTCGAGGCTGCCCCAGTTCACGCCGATGCGCACCGGCTTGTCGTACTTGCAAGCCGCTTCGATCATTTGCGCGAATTGCGTGTCGCGCTTGGCGCCCTTGCCCACGTTGCCAGGATTGATGCGGTACTTCGACAGCGCGCGCGCGCAATCGGGGTAATCGTTGAGCAGGGTATGGCCGTTATAGTGAAAATCGCCCACCAGCGGCACGTCGATGTCCATCTTGTCGAGCTGCTCGCGGATATACGGCACGGCGGCAGCCGCTTCCGGACGGTCCACCGTCAGGCGCACCAGTTCCGAACCGGCACGCGCCAGTTCCTTGATCTGGATCGCCGTGCCGATGGCGTCGGCCGTATCCGTGTTCGTCATCGACTGCACCACCACGGGGGCGTCGCCGCCCACCCAGATCTGACGCTGGCCGTGCGCGATCAGTACCTTGCGGCTGTCGCGGCGGCCGGAAGGACCGGAGCCGATCGCTGTTTTCGAGGTAGCCATAAATATTATCTTCTGAGTTTGCTTGAACGATGACTGCAATTATTTGATGCTGACACGGGAAATCGTGCCACCGGCAACGGTGGGCAGATCCAGCTTGGCACCGCGCAAGGTTGCCTGCACGGCACCCGGCTTGCCCACCACCAGGGTGGCCGGTCCCGCGATATCGAACGTTTCCGTGCTGCCCGCCTTGACCATGCGCGAAATCAACGGCGAGCTGCCCGGGCGGCGGATTTCCACCCAGGAATCTTGCTCCACCTTCAACACCAGCGTATTCGCGCCCACGGTAGCGGCGGCGGCGGCAACGGGCGGCGTGACGGCGGCCGTCGCCGCCGGAGCAGCTGCTGGCGGCACGGCGGCGGCAGGCGCCGAAGCGACGCTGGAGACAGGCGCGCCCGTCTGCGTATCGTTGCCTGGCGGCGGCGGCACGGAAATCAGCGGCACGGACGGCGTCTGCACGGGCGTCAAGTCCTGGCCCGGCTTGATCAGGGTCGTTTCCACGGGGCCCACGTCCGCATGCACGGTTTCTTTCTCGGCGTGCGAGGACAACAGGCTGGCCGGTACATAGCCGAGCTTGTAGGCGCCAAAGGCGGCCGCCACGACGACGGCCACGGCGCCGGCGATCCAGAGGGGAGTCTGGTTCGACGAGCGCTGCGTCATCGACGGGAAGCGCGACTCGGAAAACGTGGCGGAAATTTCACGCCGCACGGGCGCGGCCGGGTCTTGCGCCGGCGCCGGATGGACTTCGATCATGGCCACCAGCGGCGCCGCGTCGAGACGCACCACCTTGGCGTAGGCGCGCACGAAACCGCGCACCACGGCCAGGTTCGGCAAGGCCGCCATGTCGCCCTCTTCCAACGCGATCACCTGGCGTGGCGCCAGCTTGAGCTGGTCGGCCACCTGTTCCACCGGCCAGCCCAGCGCTTCGCGCTGCGCCTTCAACTGTGCGCCTGCCAACGCAAGATTGCCCTGGGGCTGCTGCTGAGGCGTTTCTGCCCACTCTGAATTCATTGGTATCCCTGTCTCACTCATCAAACGCCCCATTTTGATAAGCAGCATATTCGGGGGAGCCGGAATGGTGGTGGCGCAAAAGCGCCCCCAGGCCAGCTTCCGCACCCGCATCCCCGAGCTTATGCTGCACCTTGATCCCGAGCCACAGCACATCGGCCGCCTGGCTCTCCATTGTCGCTACTTTACCGAGCCGCTCAAGGTAATGAGCCGCTTGCCGGTAGTCCTGCTGTTCGTAATACACGCGCACCAGGCCGGCATACGTGATTGCCGCGCCAGGTGCGATGCGCTCCGCCTTGAGCCAGTAGCTGGCGGCGCGCGGGTAATCTTGCATGACCAGGCTGCACGCCGCCGCATTATGCAGCGCCAGTGCAGGCGTGCCATAGGCGGCATCTTGCAATGCGGCATCAAAATACGCCAGCGACTGCGCCGCGCGCCCGGTCTGGCACAGAAACAGGCCATAATTATTGCTCAACTCGGGATTGTGGGGCGCGAGGCGCAATGCGTAAAGAAAATCTTTTTCGGCAGCCCCAGGTTGGCGCAGGGCGACAAAAATCAGGGCGCGCATGCCGCGTACCTGGGCGTTGTCCGGCACCAGCTGCACCGCCTGCTCTGCCTCGGCCAACGCCACCACGAACTGGTCTTGCATATAATAGGCGCTGGCCAGCTGCAAGCGCAAGGCGGCGCGCTGCTCGACCGATGCGGCTTGCTCCTTGTCCGCGGTGGCAGCACAGCCGGCCAGCAGCACGCCCAGGCTGACAACAGCCGCGGCAAGTGCGCCAGGATAAGCCATGCTTCCCCGCATCAGGAGCGGATCTCCACGATCTTGCCGAAATTGGCGCCGAATTTTTGCTGATACTCGGTCATCTTTTCCATGCGTTCCTGCACCCGCGTGCGGTCCTTGACTTCGCCGGCCAGCTGGCCGCAGGCCGCATCGATATCGTCGCCGCGCGTCTTGCGCACGGTGGTGATGATGCCGCCATCCATCAGTACCTGGGCAAACGCCTTGATGCGCGGGTTTTTCGAGCGGAACAGGCCCGACTCGGGGAAAGGATTAAACGGAATCAGGTTGAACTTGCAGTTCACGCCGAACTCGCGGTCTTGCACCAGCGCCAGCAGTTCGTGCGCGTGCTCGTCGCTGTCGTTGACGCCATCGAGCATGCAGTATTCAAACGTGATGAAATCGCGCGGGGCGAATTCCAGGTAGCGCTTGCAGGCCGCCATCAATTCCTTCAGCGGGTACTTCTTGTTCAGTGGAATCAGCCCATCGCGCAAGGCGTCGTTCGAGGCGTGCAGCGAGACGGCCAGGGCCACCGGCACTTCCTGCGACAGCTTGTCCATCATCGGCACCACGCCCGAGGTCGACAGGGTCACGCGGCGGCGCGACAGGCCGTAGGCGTTGTCGTCGAGCATCAATTTCAGGGCCGTGACGGTCGGCTCAAAGTTCAGCAGGGGTTCGCCCATGCCCATCATCACCACGTTGGTGATCTGGCGCTCGCCTTTCGGGCCAGGCTCGATGCCCTTGGTACGGCGCAATTCGAATTCCGCCATCCACAGCTGGCCGATGATTTCGCCAACGCTGAGGTTGCGGTTGAAGCCCTGCTTGCCCGTCGAGCAGAAACGGCAGTTCACGGCGCAGCCGGCCTGGGTCGAGATGCACAGGGTGCCGCGGTTTTCTTCCGGAATGAACACGGTTTCCACGGCATTGCCATTGCCCACGTCAACGAGCCACTTGCGCGTGCCATCGGTCGACGTGTGGTCGCTGATGACGGCCGGGGCGCGCACTTCGGCGCGCGTGGCCAACTTGTCGCGCAGCGACTTGGCCAGGTCCGTCATGGCGTCAAAATCGGAAGCGCCGAACTGGTGTATCCAACGCTGCAATTGTTTCGCACGAAACGGTTTCTCTCCCAACTCGGCGCAGTAGGCGATGAGTTGCGCGGGATCGAGGTCCAGCAAGTTGGTGAGGGTCGTCGTATTCATGATCTTGTCTATTCTAAAAATCCGTCCCCGCGCGCATCAGGAGCAAAGCACCACAGCGCAGCGGGAACAGGGGGTGATAAGTTATTTCACAGATAACGCCAGGAAATAACGTTATCTAAGGCAATTAAGCCTTCAGTTCTGGGAAGAAGTAAGCGATTTCCACTTTAGCAGCTTCGACAGCGTCGGAACCGTGTACGGCGTTGGCGTCGATCGAATCGGCGAAATCGGCGCGGATCGTGCCTTTTTCTGCTTTCTTCGGATCGGTCGCGCCCATCAGGTCACGGTGGGCCAGAACGGCGTTTTCGCCTTCCAGGGCCTGGATCATGACTGGACCGGAAACCATGAAGTCGACCAGATCCTTGAAGAAGCCGCGCTCTTTGTGCGCTGCGTAGAAGCCTTCAGCTTGTTCGCGCGACAGTTGGGTCATGCGTGCTGCAACGATTTTCAGGCCAGCGTTTTCAAAACGGGTGTAGATTTGACCGATTACGTTTTTTGCAACTGCGTCTGGTTTGATGATCGACAGGGTGCGTTCGATTGCCATGTGTGAAAACTCCAATAAAAAGTAAGGTTTAAAACGGTAAATTGATAACTCAATCAACCTTTGATTTTACCATACTCCACCCCATATCACCCAGACAGGCAGGGGGCATCCTTCCCTGCCGCTTGAGTTTAATGAAATCTTAAGCTGCTTTTTTGGCAAATTCCGCCCCTCATGCTATCCTTGGGTAAAGTAGTAATTTGAATTGACAACACGGAGGCACTATGAATCAGAACATGCAACGCACCTTTGACCTGTCGGGGGGCATGCAGCAAGTCCGCCATCAGGTCTTGCGCAACACTTACTGGCTGCTGGCACTGTCCATGATACCGACCGTGCTGGGCGCCTTCATCGGCGTGCAAATGCATTTGCCGATGCTGACCGGCGGCATGGGCTTCATCATCTTCATGGCCGTCGCATTCGGCTTCATGTACGCGATCGAGAAAACCAAGAACTCGGGCCTGGGCGTTGCCGTCCTGCTGGGCTTCACCTTCTTCATGGGCCTGATGCTCACGCCTATCCTGACGCGCACGCTCGGCTACTCGAACGGCGGCATGCTGATCATGACGGCATTCGGCGGCACGGCCACCATCCTGGCCGTGATGGCGACCATCGCCACGGTGTCGAAGCGCGACTTCTCGGCCATGGGCAAATGGCTGTTCGCCGGCGTGATCGTGCTGATCCTGGCATCGGTGGCGAACATCTTCCTGGGCCTGTCGGCACTGTCGATCGTGATCTCCATGGTCGCCATCGCCATCTTCTCGGCCTACATCCTGTATGACGTGCAGCAAATCATCAACGGCGGCGAGACCAACTACATCTCGGCCACCCTGCGCATCTACCTGGACGTGTACAACATCTTCACCAGCCTGCTTTCCCTGCTGGGCTTCGCCGGCGGCAGCCGCGACTAAGCGCGGCGATTGAAACAGCAAAAAGCCGACCCGCGGGTCGGCTTTTTTACGTCTGTCGAACCTACTTGATCTTCTCCGCCACCGCCAGCAGGCAGGCGCGGGCGCGATCCAGGGTCGGGTTGTCGCGCTGGGCCGCGTACACGGCGTAGGCGGAATGCGAGAATTCGGGCGCGTCGCGCACGCGGTGCAGCAAGCCTGCATCGAGATAAGGTTGCGCGCTGCCGATGCGAAAGTAACTGGCGCCACCCACTTCCAGCAGGTAGACGAGGGCCAGCGGCCCCAGCGAAATCGAGACGGGCGGGCTGCTCAGCTCCGGATACGTCGCCTGGTGGTTGGCCGCGAAGCTGGGTCCCCAGTCCACATACACATACGTATCGGCATGCATCTGCCCGTCGGCGCGCGTGGTCACCATCACCAGCTTTTCCTCGGCCAGCAATTCGCTGGCCAGGCCCGGGCGCTGCGGCGGGTTGTACAGCACGGCCAGGTCGAGCGAACCGTCGTGCACGGCGTCGAGCAGGCGCGCGGGACTGTCGACTTCCGCGCGCAAGGCGATCTCGGGGCAATCGCGGCTCATGCGTATCAGCCAGTCGCCGAGCAGCGGCTGCCACAGGCTCAGCTCGCAGCCGATACTGACGGCGTCGTCGCGCCCCGGCGGCAAGGCCACCTGGTGGCGCGCCCGCTCCCACACCTGCACCATGGTGGCCGCATGGCGCATGAAGCGCTCGCCGGCCGACGTCAGGCGGGCGCCCGCCTTGTTACGCACAAATAACTGGCGCCCCAGTTGCTGCTCCAGCGTGCGGATGCGGGCGCTGACGGCCGTTTGCGTCACGTGCATGCGCTCGGCCGCCATGATGAAGCTGCCGCAGGAAGCCACTTCGAGGAAGGTACGCGCTTGATTGATATCCATCAATCCATCATATCAGCTGATGCGCGCATAGCCACCCAATACGCCCCGCTTCGACAGGACCCATTGCCACAGCTGCAAGTCGCGCGCGCGGAAGGCACCGGCGCAGGACAGCAAATAGTAGGACCACATGCGGTGGAAGCGCTCGCCCAGCTGGGCGGAGAACTGCGGCCACGCCTGCTCAAAATTGGCGTGCCAGGCCATCAGGGTCTTGTCGTAGTCGGCGCCGAAGTTGTGCAGGTCTTCGGCGACAAACAGATCGTCGATGGCGTCGCCGATTTGCCCGATCGACGGCAAGTCGCCATTCGGGAAGATGTATTTGTCGATCCACGGGTCGCACGCGGATTGACGCTTGTTCTTGCCGATCGTGTGCAGCAGGAACAGGCCGTCGTCTTCCAGGCAGCGGTGCGCCACCTCCATGAAGGTGCGGTGATTTTTATGCCCCACGTGCTCGAACATGCCGATGCTGACGATGCGGTCGAATTTTTCATCGGTGTCGCGGTAATCCTGCAGGCGGAAGTCCAACTTGTCTCCGCCCGGCATGCCGCGCGCATACGCGACCTGCTCTTGCGAGATGGTCACGCCCACGCACTGCACCTGGTATTTTTCCGCTGCATAACGCATGAAACTGCCCCAGCCGCAGCCGATGTCGAGCACGCGCATGCCCGGCTCCAGCCTGAGCTTGCGGCAGATCAGATCGAGCTTGGCTTCCTGCGCCTCGGCCAGGTTGGCCGCATCCTTCCAGTAGCCGCACGTATAGGTCATGCGCGGATCGAGCATGGCCGCATAGAAGGCGTTGCCCAGGTCGTAGTGTTCCTTGCCCACCATCCACGCGCGGCGTTCCGTCTGCAGGTTGAACAGGCGCGCAGTCAGGGCGTGGAAGAGCAGGCGCATGGGGCGCACGTCGTCGGCCACCCTGGCGCGCAACAGATGGCAAAAGAATTCGTCGAGCTGGCTCGCATCCCAGTCGCCATCCATGTACGCTTCGCCCAGGCCCAGGTTGCCGCTGGCGAAAGCCCGTTCCGGCACGCCCGGTTTGCGCAGTTGCATGTCCCAGGCGGCGCGGCCATTCAGGTGGATGTCGGCCCTGGCCAGCAATTCGGCCGCTTCGCGGGTCAGCCGCGTGTCGAGCTGGAGTTCAGTACTACCTGCTGGTGCTTGCTGTAACTGTGTCATTTGCTGCGTGTTCATGCCCTGCCGCCTCCAGATGGTTGTCGGTGCTGGCGCGCCATCACGCCCACTCAGAGGCCCGGCGACACACCAGCCATAAAATTATCCGCCCGCCATGGCCATCTGGATAATGAAACATCATGGTCATTCATATCAAAATAATTGCTACAAAATGATTTAAATAAATTATTTTATGGAAATATCTTATACAAGATACCTGCCGTACAATGAAAAAAGCCGCCCGTAAGGCGGCTGTTCGCGGCAAGTAAGCCCTACCATCAAAAGTCGTGATTCGGTGGATACTTGCTGTAAAAATCGTTATCCCATTTGAAGTTGGTAAACGCCACCGTCATCGATACGTCCAGCGCTTCGACGAAATGCCAGCAGCCGACGGGCAAAAACAGGATTTCGCCCGGCGCCAGCACGCATTCGCGCACCTGCACGTCGGCCATCAGCGGATAGCGCCGCAGGTCGATGGCGCGCCCGTCGACGGGGGTAAAACAGTGGCGCTGGTTGTACACGCGCGCCACTTCGCAGGCGGCCATGATGCGCAGGCGCTTGCGCCCTTTGACTTGCGCCATGAAGTTGTTCGTCAGGTCGTGGTGGAACGGCGTCACCGTGCCGGCCGGGCCGAACCATAAAAACCCCGTCGGGCCGCCACCCTGTTCCAGGTATTCGGGCAGCTGGCCGATATCGTCCCACAGCTCGCGCAAGGCTTGCCGGTTTTGCGAATCGTTGTTCGCCGTCATATAGAAATCGTTGGTCGCACCGCTGCCCTCGACCAGGCTGGCGTACTCGCCGAACGCCATCTTGCGCTTGTGGGCCACGCTGTTCATTTCGTACTGGGCGTCCGCTTCGCGGCCGAACTGCACTTCCACTTCGCGCTGCGCAAAATGGTCGCGGAAGTAGGCAGGGCTCCATTTTCGGATCGCCGGCCACTCATCGAGCATGCCGGTGATGATGACGGGCTGGTTGGTGGAATAGTACTCGTCGAGGAATTCCTGCGCCGTCAATTTGTCGCGACGCGGTATCTCGGGCGAACGCAACTGGTTCAGCTTGCGCTGGATATCGATCACCCAGTCGCGCTTGGCCAGCCGGTTCGACAGGCGCACGGCGCCGGCCAGGTACGGGCTGTGCAGCGCAAGTTCGATTTCGCGGTGCGCCAGGCCTTCCGCGATGCCAGCCTGTTGCAGCACCGGCATCAACGCCGACGGATGGCTGCCCAGCATGAGGTTTTCCGCGATCCAGCTGCGCCACTCGCGGCTCAGCTCCGGGTCTTGCTTCTGCTCCAGCTGTTTTGCTCCCACTATCGATACGGCCGCCATTACCTGTCTCCTTTTTATATGCATCAGCGGCCGGACAGCATGCACCGTCCGGCCGCGCCCTACCCTAACGACGCATTACCGTACTTTCCACACCTCGGTCGCCAGCACGCCATTCGCATCGCCATCGAGTTCCCACGAGAACGCGCCGCGCAAGCCCTGGTCTTTCACATATTTCACCTTGGTGCCGATGACGGTCGGGTCGTCATAGCTCCACCACTGGCCGCCCGCCCCCGTGTACAGGTACAGCTGCCTGGTCACGGGATGGTAGTAGCGCGTGCCGCTCTTGGCGACGAGGATTTTATAGTCCTCGATGCCCGACTCGTAGGTGCCCGGCGCCGTGCCCGTGGCAGCCTGGTACAGGCCATCGCCGTTCGACCCCGGCGCCACGCCCGTCCAGCCGCGGCCATAGAACGGTATGCCCAGCAGCAGCTTGTCGCGCGGCACGCCGGCGGCAATCATGTATTGCACCGCCTTGTCGCCCACGTATTCGCGCGCCATGCCCGTCGATGGATCAGCGGGGTCGGCATACAACTGGGCGTTGAAGTTGGTGCTCGTTTCCCAGCCGCCGTGGAAGTCGTAGGTCATCAGGTTGATCCAGTCCATGTACGGCGAGTACAGGGCCGGTTCCGTGTTGTCGATCTTGTCCTTGCCGGCACCGACAGCGGCCGTCAACAGGTAGCGCTTGCCGTTGGCGGCGCCGAGCGCATCGAGCTGGCTGCGGAATTCCGCCATCAGCAAGGTGAAGTTGCGCTTGTCATTGGGGCTGACCGTGTTGTACGGCTGGCCGCCACCGACCGGGTATTCCCAGTCGATGTCGATGCCGTCAAAGATGTTGGCCGCCGCGCCCGCGCCACCGCGACCGCCCTGCACCGGCAAGTTGCCTTTGATGTAGATATCGATGCAGGAACGCACCATCTGCTTGCGCAGCGCATCGGTGGCCGAACCGACGGAGAAGTTCTTCGACCAGCTCCAGCCGCCCAGCGAGATGAACAGTTTCAGGTTCGGGTGCGCCGCCTTCAGCTTTCTCAACTGCAAAAAGTTGCCCGACAACGGTGCGTCCCAAGGAATCGCCTGGCCATCGACGGTGCGCTTCGGCGTGCGGATGTAGTCGGCCTCGGCATCGCCGCCCGTGCCCGCGTCCGGCGAATTCGGATTCGTCGCGCCCGGTTCCGTCTTGGTGATCATGGCGCATTCATAGCCGCCATTTTTCGGATAGATGTTGCCGAAAGCGTAGTTAATGAAGGTCAACTTATCGGCCACGCCGCTGGTGTGCACGTTCGCCACTTCATAGTCGCGGCCATACACGCCCCACTGCGCGAAGTACGACCCCACTTCGCGGCCCTTTGGGGTTGGGGTCGGGGTTGGCGTTGGGGTTGGCGTTGGCGTTGGCGTCGGCGTCGGCGTCGGTGTCGGCGTCGGTGTCGGCGTCGGCGTCGGGGTTGGAGTAGGCGTCGGAGTGGGCGTCGGCGTGATGCTGCAGATCTCCTGGCTGGTCCATGGCTTGCCCGTGCCCGCGGCGCCGCTGCTGGTCGACGGGTTGTCGCCCTGCGTCCAGTAGTTGGCGCGGTAATTCGTGCCCGCATAGCTGACGGTGGCGCCCGCGCTGTAAGCCGTGCCCGCCACCCAGGCCAGCGCGCAGGTGCCGCCGGTTGGGGTCGGGGTCGGGGTGGGCGTCGGGTTCGGCGTTGGCACCGGTGTCGGTGTCGGGGTGGGTGTCGGTGTCGGGGTGGGTGTAGGCGTTGGGGTCGGCGTGGTGCCGCCATCGCAGGTGCCGCCGGCGCTCCACAGGCTAGGCGTGGAGACGGGGTTCCAACCCGAGCCCACGTGATCGGTCTGCGTCACCAGGGCCGTGTAGTTGGCGCCCAGGTAAGTGACCACCGTGCCCGCGTTGTACGTGCCGCCCTCTTGCCACGGCACGCAGGCGACCACCGTGCTGGCCGCCAGCAATTGCGAGCCGCCGGGCGCGCTGGCGTCGCCGCCACCGCCGCATGCCGCCAGCACGCCACCGCTGGCCAGACATACCATCATGTTCCTGATTGTTTTTTTGAGTATTAAATTTTCCACGCTGTCTCCTGTTCAGGTTTGCGGAAATACAACTCTGCTTCAATGAAAAGCTACCCTGTGATTTTGTTTTTTGCAGTTGCAAGAACAGCATGCTGCTGAAAAAATAGGCGGTCAAGTGGTTTTGAAGTGGCCTCGAAGTGGGCAATACCACTTCGCGCAGAAAACGCAGCGGCTGATGCGAACGGCGTGTTGTCCTACTGGACAATGAAAAAACGGCAGAGGGAGGATGAAAAAAGACGCTGGATCGGGAAAAGACAGACCAGTTTTATAACACGCTGTGAGTGGTATTAGCGCGGAATCCAGGCCAGCGCATGGATAGCCTCGGCGCGCCTGAAAAACGTTCAGAGCAAGGCGCCTTGCCGAAGACAGTACGAATAGTACGGCTAGGCAAGGCAACGCAGCTATGGACGTTTTCTCAGGTGTGCCCTCAGAGCAAATCAAATACCGCCATCGACTCTACGTGCGACGTATGCGGGAACATGTTCACCACGCCCGCCTTGCTCAATACATAACCCGCTTCCAGCGCCAGGATGCCGGCGTCGCGCGCCAGGGTCGACGGGCTGCACGACACATACACGATACGTTTCGGCAGCAGGTCGGGGCGCACTTGCGACAGGCCGACCAGCGCCTGGCACAGGGCCATGGCGCCATCGCGCGGCGGGTCGACGAGGATGCGATCAAAACGGCCCAAGGCGATCAGGTCGTCGGTGGTGACTTCGAACAGGTTGCGCGTCGAGAACGAGGTTTTTTCCGCCAGGCCATTGGCCAGTGCGTTTTCCAGCGCCCGCTCCGTCAGCGTGGTGCTGCCTTCGATGCCCACCACTGCGCTGCATTGCGTGGCCAGCGGCAAGGTGAAATTGCCCAGGCCGCAGAACAGGTCGGCCACGCGGTCGGTCGGCTGCACTTCCAGCAAACGCAGGGCTTTCGACACCAGCACGCGGTTGATGTGGTGGTTCACCTGCGTGAAATCGACGGGCTTGAACGGCATCTTGACGCCGAATTCCGGCAGCAGGTAATGCAATTGCTTGTCCAGCGGATAGAACGGCACGGCCGTTTCCGGCCCTTTCACCTGCAGCCACCATTGCACGCCGTACTCGTCGGCAAAGGCTTTCAATTTCGTTTCATCGTCCGCCGTCAACGGCGCCATGATGCGCAAGACCATGGCGGTGACGTCTTCACCGACGGCCAGCTCGATCTGCGGCATCTGCTCGAAGATCGACAGCGAAGCAATCAATCCACGCAGCGGCAGCAGCATGGCGGAAATGTGCGGCGGCAGGATTTCGCAGCTATCCATGTCGGCGACAAACGCCGATTTCTTTTCATGGAAGCCCACCAGCACGGCGTCTTTCTTCTTGACGTGGCGCACGGACAGGCGCGCGCGGTAGCGGTAGCCCCACGTCGGGCCATACATGGGGCGCATGATGCTTTGCGGACGCACCTTGCCGATATGCCACAAGTTATCTTCCAGCACGCGCTGCTTGATCGCCACCTGCGCCGACGGCTCCAGGTGCTGCATCGAGCAGCCGCCGCAGTTATCGAAATGCTTGCACTTGGGCGTCACGCGCATGGACGATTCGCGGTGCAGCGCCGTCATGCGGGCCATTTCCCAGTTTTTCTTTTTCTTGAACGTCACAAAGCTGACGCGCTCGCCCGGCAATGCGCCTTCGACAAACACGACCTTGCCCGGCGAGCCGTCTTCGTTTTCAATATGGCCAACGCCACGGGCGTCCATGTCGAGCGATTTGATTTCGATGATATTTTCTTGCATAGCGATCAATAGGTAAGAGTGGGCCAGGACGCAGGGCCGCGCTGGAACTTGAAAGAATCGGGGAAAGGTCAGGCGCCGCGAGCGGGGCGTATGATAGCAGATGCGGCCCCGGAAATACCGGGATCGGGCGTCCTACAATAACGAGTCGCGCACCACGCCGCGCGCCGCCATGGCACGTTTGAGTTTAATCAGGGCTTCCTGCTGGATCTGGCGCACGCGCTCGCGCGTCACGCCCATTTCCTCGGCCAGGGTTTCCAGCGTGGCCGGATCGTCGTTGTCCAGGCCGAAACGGCGCATGATGACGACGCGCTGCTTGTCGGGCAGCTTGGTCAGCCAGTCGCGCACCAGCACCGTCATTTCATGGTGTTCCGCGCGCGCGTCGGGGCTGTCTTCGCTGGCGCCGGGCAACATGTCCATCAGCGACGACTGCGGATCGTTGTCGAGCGGCGCGTCGAGCGAGGTGGCGTGCTCGGACAGCGCCAGAATATCCTGTACCTCTTCCACGGGACGGCCCACCAGGTGGGCGATGTCTTCCGCGGTGGCATCCTTGCCATCGTGATGCTGGGCTTCCAGGTGATACTTGCCGCGCAAAATCTGGTTCAGTTCGCGCACCATGTGCACGGGCAGGCGCACCGTGCGCGCCTGGTTCATGATGGCGCGCTCGATGCTCTGGCGTATCCACCAGGTGGCGTAGGTGGAAAAACGGAAGCCCCGTTCGGGTTCGAACTTGTCGATGGCGCGCATCAGGCCGATGTTGCCCTCCTCGATCATGTCGAGCAAGACCACGCCGCGGTTGATGTAATGCTTGGCGATCGATACGACCAGGCGCAGGTTGTGCTCGATCATGGTTTGCCGGGCTTCGAAATTGCCCTGCTTGGCCAGCGTGGCGTAATGCACCTCTTGCGCCGCCGTCAGCAATGGCCGCGTACCGATCTGGTTCAGATAGTGCTGCGTGGTATCGGTCGACAGCTCGGCCGCCAGCACTTTTTTGAGTTCATCGACACTTTCGACCAGCACGCTGACACTGGCCGCCTCGCCGCCCTCGCCCGCGTCGACGGCATCAATACCGTCGAGTTCGCCGGCATCGTCCGTCACGACTTCGTCTGTCCCGTCTTCCGGCAGGTCCGGCTCATCGTCCAACTGATCGTGCGGCGCGTGTGTCATTGCTTTACCTAACGGTTAGGCAGGAATTTCGAAGGGTCGACAGGCTTGCCCTGCTGGCGGATTTCAAAGTGCAGCTTCACGCGGTCGGCATCGGAATCGCCCATTTCGGCGATGGCCTGGCCTTTGTTGACGTTCTGCCCTTCCTTCACCAGGATGCTGCGGTTATGCGCATATGCCGACAATAAACTATTACTGTGCTTTACGATGACAAGATTACCATAACCACGGATTCCGCTCCCGGCATACATGACTTTTCCCGCGCCGGCCGCCACCACCTGCTGGCCCGCCTTGCCCGCGATATCGACGCCCTTGTTCTTGCCTTCATCGAAAGTGCCGATGACCTTGCCTTCGGACGGCCACATCCAGCTGATCTTCTCGTCGCCAGGCGCCGATGCCGCAGGGGCTGCCGCGGCGGCGGCCGGTGCGGCGGCGACAGTTGCGGCCGGCGCTGGCGCCGGCTTGGCGTCGGCACTGCCGCCCTCGGCGCGCAACTCGGCCAGGGCGGCGTCGGAATACGCGCGCTTCTCGCCGCGCGGGCCGGTTTTCTTCGGCACGACGGGTGCGGCCGGCTTGGTTTCCGTCACCGGCGGCATGACGATGGCCGATGTTTGCGCGCCGCCCGTGTCGCCATTCGGCGGCAACACGCGCAATACCTGGTCGACCTTGATGTCGTTCGGGTTGCTCAAGTCATTCCAGGCCACCAGGTCGCGGTAATTCTGGCCGTGTTCCAGGGCGATGCGCAACAGGGTGTCGCCGCGCTTGACCGTGTAGTAGGCCGGGTCGCGGTCGCGCGGATCGCTGGCGGCGGCGCTGCTGCTCGATGTATGGCGCTCCACGACGGGTGCCTGGACGCCCGTGGTGCCGCAACCGCTCAACAGCGCGGCCAAGGTGAGGCTACATAGAAGTATGTTACTTTTCTTAATCATTCGCATGTAATTGTATGTCCTGCTTGCTAGCTGATCCGGGGATCATATGGTGCCCGGGCGCAAAGGCACGAAATGGCAGTCTTCCAGGGTCTGGCTGGTCCATTCCATTTTCCCCACCCGGGTAATGAGTTGTAAGTGTTGCAATTTAGCCCCCACCGGCGCAACCAGACGCCCGCCGGGCGCCAGCTGTTCCAGCAAGGCTTGCGGGACTTCCAGGCCGGCTGCGGCAAGGATGATCCCGTCGAAGGGCGCCGCCTGCGGCAGGCCAAGCATACCATCTCCGTACTGCAAGCGCAGATTTGACACGCGCAGCGGGCGCAGATTGGCCTTCGCCAGCTCGTGCAGGGGCCGGATGCGCTCGATCGAATACACCTCTTTCGCCACCAGCGACAGCACCGTCGCCTGGTAACCGCAGCCCGTGCCGATCTCCAGCACGCGCTGCAAGTTGCCGCCCTGGCGCATCACTTCGATCATGCGCGCCACGATATACGGCTGCGAAATGGTCTGATGGTGGCCGATGGGCAAGGAGGCGTCGATATACGCCTGCGACGCCAGCGCCTCGTCCATGAACAGATGGCGCGGCACGGCTTGCATGGCGTCGAGCACCACCTGGTCCTTGACGCCCTGTTTCGCGATGCGCGCCACCATTGCCCGGCGCACGGCCTCCGACACGAGCGGATTTTGCCGTGGCGGCGACAGCACCGCCGGCTGCGCCCGCTCATTGGCGATGGCCTGGGCACGCGACGGCGCGATGGGCAGCGTGGCGCCATGGTACGGCGCGCCTCCCCTGGCCGCATTTTGCGCCGCATTCTGCGTCGCCGTCTGCGGCGTGGCAATGCGCGACTGCGCCAGCGACTGCCCCCCGCCCTGCCTGGCGGGCTTGCCGGCCAGCGAATCGAGGGTCAGGGGGAAGGTACGCGGCTTGTCAGTCATAGTGAGCGGTCATGCCAGGCCTTTTGCCAGTGCATCGAGTTGGGTGGTATGGGTCAGGTCGATCTGCAGCGGCGTGATCGAGACTTGTCCATGTTCAATGGCGTAAAAGTCCGTGCCAGGACCGCCTTCCTTGGCGGCGCCGGCAGGGCCGATCCAGAAGATTTCACGGCCACGGGGGTCGAGGGCGCGGATCACGGGCTCGGCCGAATGGCGCTTGCCCAGGCGCGTGGCGACCACGCCTTGCAATTGTTCATATGGAATGGCGGGGATGTTCACATTCAGCAAATACGGTTTCTGCAGGGCGTCGAACTGGCGCTCGACGATTTCCCGTGCCACGCGGGCGGCCGCGTCCAGGTTGGCCCAGCCGAACTGCGACTGGGAAAAGGCGATGGCGGGAATGCCGAACAGATAGCCTTCCGTGGCGGCCGCCACGGTGCCCGAATACAGGGTGTCGTCGCCCATGTTGGGACCGTTGTTGATGCCGGACACCACCAGGTCGGGGCGCTCGATGAGCATGCCCGTCAGCGCCACGTGCACGCAGTCGGTGGGCGTGCCGTTGACAAAATAAAAGCCGTTGGCCGCCTTGTGCACGGACAGGGGCCGGTCCAGGGACAGCGAATTGGACGCGCCCGAACGATTGCTGTCGGGCGCCACCACGACGATTTCCGCAATGGGCGCGAGCGCGTCGGCCAAGGCCGCCAGGCCTGGCGCCAGGTAACCGTCGTCGTTACTGATAAGAATTCTCATAACGAGATTTTACCTGAAGCAATGCCAACACTGCGCGTGCCACGCGCCGAATGGCAGCATTATTTATGCCGCCGCGCTGACATGGCGCAAGGCGTCAGCGCTGCTCGATGCGCGCTTCCGATAACGCCCCTTCCAGCGCCTGCACTTCATCCTCCTGCAAGGCCAGCAAGGCATTCAGGTCGCCTTGCAATTTATACATTCTTTTCATCTGCGCCATGCCGCGCCTGCGCAGCTTGCCCGGCACGCCCGGGCGCAGCAGACCGGACTTCAAATGTTCGGCCAGTTCGCCCGCCTGCGCATACTGTTCGCGCTCGATCATGCCTTGCAACATCGAGATCATGCTGGCCAGGGTGTCCGGCTCGGCCACGTCCTGCCCGCTGGCGCGGCCGGCAAGGATGGTTTCCTGCAAATGCCGGGCGCCGTCCAGCACGCTGTCCGCATGTCCCGTGACGGGCGCATTCAGCAAGCGGTCGCTGCCGCTGAGCACGGCGTCTTCCAGCAGGCGCGCCGCCTCGCTGTCGCCCTGCTGCTGCAGGGTGCCGGCCAATTGCTTCTTGCTGTGCAAGGTATCGAGGTGGTCTTCGCCCAGCAGGCGCGCATGCACTTCCAGCACCTGCTCCTGCACGCTGCGCGCCGCATCGAGCTCGCCACGCCGCAGCAGCGCCTCGGCCAGCTTGCGCTGGCTCATCAGGGTTTCAGGATGGTCGAGCCCGTGCGTGCGCTCACGCGCCGCCACCTGGTCTTCGTGCAACTGGCGCGCGCCGGCCCAGTCGCCCTGCCCGGCCACGATATCGGCCAGCAAGTCGCGCGTGGCCAGCGTGGCCGCATGGTCGCTGCCCAGGCGCCGCTCCTGCACCTGCAGCACGGCAGCGAGCAGGCGCCGCGCGCCTTCCAGGTCGCCTGCGCGCCCCAGGGCCTGCGCCAGGGCCAGCTTGCTGCGCAAGGTATCGCCATGCTCGGCGCCAAACAGGCGCTCGCGCGCCGCCACCACCGTGCCCAGCACTTGCTGCGCCTGCGCCAGCCGCCCCATGCGCAGCAAGGTGGCGGCGCGGCCATCCATCGCTTCCAGCGTCAGCGGATGCTCGCTGCCCAGCTGGCGCGCGTAGCTTGCCAGCACGGCATCGCGCAGCAGCAGCGCCGCCGCCAGCTCCCCCTGCAGCAACAGCGTTTGCGCCAGGCAGGCCCGGGCGGCCAGGGTGTCGGGATGCTCGCTGCCCAGCACGCGCTCGCGCACGTCGAGTACGTCTTCTTCCAGGAAGCGCGCTTCATCGAGCTTGCCCAGCTGGCGCAGCAGGCGCGCCATGCCGCTCTTGCACGCCAGGCTGT
The DNA here is from genome assembly GCF_019443505.1 of Janthinobacterium sp. PAMC25594. NCBI lineage: Bacteria > Pseudomonadati > Pseudomonadota > Betaproteobacteria > Burkholderiales > Oxalobacteraceae > Janthinobacterium > Janthinobacterium sp. PAMC25594. Next base: position 5,780,640 of record NZ_CP080377.1, on the reverse strand, counting down.
CGGGATGCTCCTCGCCCAGCAGGCGTACGCGGATCTCGACGCTCTGGCGAAAGGCATCGAGCGCCTGCGCGCTGCGCCCGTCCTTGCGGTACAGCTCGCCCAGGCGGGCCAGGTCGCGCGCCAGCGGCAGGGCCACGGCGCGGCCCGGTCTGAGCAGCAAGGCCTGGCGCGCTTCGCCGATGGCGCCCAGCAAGGCGATTTCACGGCTCGATTGCCAGGGAAAGTAGCCGCCCGTCATCCAGTGCAAAAAGGCTTCGAAGGTGCGCGTGAGAGAAAAGCGGTCGCCGCCCTGGTCGATGCGCACGGCCAGCTGTTCGCCATAGGCAAAGGTTTTCGTCTGCTGCAGCTGGACTTCGTCGAAATAGCTGTCGAGGGCAATCTGCGGCAAGCCGTAGGAGGTGCGCAGCAGGCGCTCGAACATGGGCTGGAAGCCGGCGATGCCCTTGTGCGCGTCGCCGCGCCGCCACTCTGCCCGCTGCGCACCATCGCCCATTTCTATGCGCGAAGGCAAGGGGTAGACGAGCAGCGGACGCTGTTCATCCTCATGACTGCGGCGGTATTCGATGGCACGGGTGACGAGCGCGTCGACGCCTTCCAGGCTTTGCCGGTTCGGCGTGAAGACCACCACCAGCTTTTTCGGCAGCAAGGTGGTGCAGATGCCGGCGCTGTCCGTGCGGCCGGTGCGCGAATCGACCAGCACGTAGCGGAAATGCTGGGCCAGGGTATCGGCGAAGCAGCGGAACAGGGCCGGGCAAGTGTCGAACAGCTGATCCCAGCGCATCTGCGCCAGGCGTTCGCTGTAGCTGGCATCGAAACGCCCCGCGCGCATCAGGTACAGCGGGCTGCCCTGGTCGACGCGCACCACGTATTGCTGCCAGTCGATGGCGTCGAGCACGCGTTGCGCCAGCGCCGCATCATCGCGGCCTGCGCCCTGCCCGCCGCCATTTTCAAGGCTGATGCGCTCGAGCTGCTGGCGGCACGCCTCGAAGAACTCGAGCACGCCCGGCCGTTCCTCGTGCTGCTCGAAATAATGGTGCAGGCCCGGCGCTTCCATGTCCCAGTCCAGCATCAGCACGGGCACGCTGGCGTTTTCACGGCGCGCCAGCAGGACGGCGATGTTCGACAGGGCCATGGTGCGGCCGGTACCTCCCTTGTAGGAATAGAAGGTGACGACTTCGCCAGGGGCGCTCAAAGGCGGCAGGGAGAGGCGTTGGCATTCCATGACAGGACCTTTTACGTGATTAACGCGGAAAGTGGGGAGGCGGAATGGCGCGCCATTCCGGTGGAATATCGGGCAACACGAAACGGCTGCAATCGTGGCCGGGCGGCGTTGACCGCTTGAGCAAGTGGTAATGCTTGGCGATGCGCTGCACGATGCGGTCGATGTCGGGCAAGTATTGCGGATTCGACTTCAGGTCGCCGCTGGCCAGCGTATAGCCGGAGAAATCGACGTACAGCCCCGACTCCGTGATTTGCGGTGGCAAGCCGTCCGGATGGCGCGTCATGATGATGGGGATGATCAGGTGGCTGGGCAGCTCATACCAGGCGCGCCGCTCCTGTTCGATTAGTTGCATGGCAGCAAATTCACGCCGCGTATAGCCGTGCGCTTCATATTTGGGCGTGTACAGCACGATCATGCAGACGCTCTGGCACATGGCGCGCGCCACGCGCAGGTCGATATCGTCGCCGCCGCCCAGTTGCTCGCTGTCGATGAACAGCACTTCTTCACGGTCGAGGTGCGGTTCCAGATAGCAAGCCAGCGCCTCGATGAGATCATTCTTGAACTTGTTCATGAACGCATATTGGCAGTGTGCATAGCTCAAGAAACAGCCGTAGCGGATCTCCATGGCATCCCCCTGTTCCCCGTGCGGCGCTGCCATCGCCGCGCCTTCATCCTGCAAGGCATGAGCTCACTGTAGACCGCCCGGCAACAAGCCTGTTTGCGCTGGCGCAAAGATGTGTCCGGCGTCCTGGACATGGCGGAAAAAGCCAGAAACTGGCGCGATCACGCCCATTTCTGGCATGACTGGCGCGCAGGCAAACACGGCGCAAAAACGCCAGGGGCTTGATAACAAAGGGAAATATGCCGGCGCGCAACTGGCGCCGGCAACGAAGACTTAAGCGCCCTTGGCGGGCAGGTTGCGGAAGAACTCCACCACTTCGTTTGTGTCGCGCGTGCGCTTGAACGGTGGCAGGCTTTGCCAGATGCGCTTGCCGTACGGCTTGGAAATGAGGCGCGGATCACAGATCATCAGCACGCCGCGGTCGCCCTCGTCACGGATCAGGCGGCCTGCGCCCTGCTTCAGGTTGATGATGGCTTCCGGCAGCGAATGGTGCATGAAACCGTTCTTGCCCTGCTTTTCCATCACTTCGATGCGCGCCGCCAGGACCGGGTCGTCGGGCGGCGCGAACGGCAGCTTGTCGATGATCACCAGAGAGAGCGCATCGCCGCGCACGTCGACGCCTTCCCAGAAGCTTTGGCTGCCGATCAGCACGCCATTCCCGGCGGCGCGGAACTGGTCCAGCAATTCCGTGCGGCCCTTGTCGCCCTGCACGAACAGGGGGAAGTTCAGGCCGCGCTGCTTGAATTCGTCGGTCAGGCGCTCGGCCGCGCGTTTGACGGCCCGCAAGGTGGTACACAGGAAAAAGGTGCGCCCGCCCGCCGCCTCGATGATGGGCAAGGCGCAGTCGATGACGGCGTCCGTGTAGCCCAGCGAGTTCGGTTGCGGCAGGTTTTGCGGCACGAACAGCAAGCCCTGCTGGCCATAGTCGAAGGGGCTCGGCCACGTATGCGACGGTTCGCCCGTCAAGCCCATCTGTTCCGAAAAATGCTTGAAATCGTTCTTCACGGCCAGGGTGGCGGACGTGAAAATCCAGCTGCGCGGCGTGCCTTCGCGCTGGTTGTTGAAGATCGGCGCGATCGACAACGGTGTTTTATGCAACTGCAAGGAGCTGGAAAACGCCTCCACCCAGAACACGGCTTCTTCGCCGGCCGCCACTTTCGCCTTCGGATCGAACTTCCAGCCGCTCAGCTGCTGCGCCAGTTCGACGCCGCGCACGCGGCACTGTTCCAGCGTTTCCGCCCGTTCCGCCTGGGTTTCCAACACGGCCACCATGCCGTCGAGCTCATCTTTGAGCGTGTCGAGCGCGGGAAAGAAGTCGCTCGACGGGGCGATTTGCGGCAGGGACAGGCGCACGATATCCTGCGAGAACGTCAGGCGCAGGTCGCGCGCCGCCTTTTCCACCACCGTCACCGTCTTGGCCCAGTCGATGCCGCGCGCGTGCGCCAGGCCCTCGGCCAGCACGTCGCGGCACAGTTCCAGGATTTGCGAGGTCGACACCGTGTTACCGAAGAACAAAGTGGCCGTGTCGGGCAGCTGGTGCGCCTCATCGAAGATGATGGTATTGGCCGAAGGCAGCAATTCCGCCACGCCCGTGTCCTTCAGGGCCACGTCGGCAAAGAACAGATGGTGGTTGACCACCACCACATCGGCCTGCTGGGCTTCCTTGCGGGCCTTCATCACAAAACAATCCTGGTAATACTGGCACTCGGCGCCCATGCAGGTGTCGCGCGTGGACGTCACCAGGTTCCAGATCATGGCGTTTTCCGGCACCTTGGCCAGTTCCGCCTTGTCGCCGGAGCTGGTCATCTTGATGAAGCGCGAGATTTCGCGCAAATGCCCCACGTCGTCGCGCGAGGTCATGCGCCCGTTCTGCAGGGTGCGTTCCAGGTGATAGTGGCAGACGTAGTTCGAGCGGCCCTTCAGCAGGGCCACCGAGACGGGTGCCTGCAGCGCGGCGCGCACGGTGGGGATATCGCGCAGGAACAATTGATCCTGCAAGTTCTTCGTGCCGGTGGAAACAATGGTCTTGCCGCCCCACATCAGGGCCGGCACCAGATAGGCAAAGGTTTTACCTGTGCCCGTGCCCGCCTCGGCGATCAGCGTGGTCTGGCTGTCGATGGCGTGGGCGATGGCCTTGGCCATTTCCGTTTGCGAACGGCGCGGCTTGTAGCTGCCCACGGCGGGACCGAGCGGGCCACCGGCACCGAACAGGCGCTCGATGTCGGCATCGTGCTTGCCAGGCGCCGCCTGCGGTTCGGCTGGCAGATCGGCAGGCTGGCCTTCTGGGTTTACGGGCAATAAATTGTGATCGGTCAAAATATACTTAGGTGAAGGCTGGACTGGACGCTACTGGCGCCCCTCAGGCGGGAACGTCGGGCACCAACTGCATTTTCAGCAAGGTGATGTGATCCTTCAATTGCAATTTGCGCTTTTTCAGGCGGCGCAGCTGCAGCTCGTCATGGTGACCATCGAGTATCAGCAACTCGATGACGGCATCGAGGTCACGGTGCTCCACGTTGAGTTCAATCAGGCGCCGCTGTATATGCTGTGCATCGCTCATGTGTTGCGTTCCAGGCAGTGTTGGTAACAGGCGCGCGCAAGGTACGCAGGCAGCCATTGATGCCGGCATCACCGGCAAGTGCATAGTTTAACCCGCCGCGCGCGTTAGGGCACGCCATTTCCGGCATGCCCCACGCGCGCAGCTCTTTCTTATTTGGCAGGAGGTACAGGCACAACAACGGCCGGCGTGCTGGCAGCATCCGCGGCCGCCTTGGCAGCCTTGGCCTGCGCTTCGGCCTGGCGCTCGGCCAGGCGTTGCGCCACTCTTTTCTGGCGCGCCACGGCGTCAGCCTGCTTGCGCGCATAGTCTGCCTCGCGGGCCGCGCGGCGCGGCGCGTCGGCGGCATCGGCGGCGGCCTGTTTCGCCACCTTCGCCGCTTGCGCAGCTTCGCGCTCGGCAACGCTCTTGCCTTCCGGCTTGGGCGGCGCCGGCTCGGGCGCGACGACCTTCACAGGCTTGGGCATGGCCGCAGCCCGCTGCTCGGCGTCCAGGCGCGCATCTTCCTGCGTCCTGGCCAGGTCGATGTCGCGCAGGCGCACGGATTCGGCCCGCTTGAAGTAATTCGCTTCCGCGTCGACGGCGCGCAGGCGCACGAGGATCAGGCGGCGCTTTTCCTTGGCCTTGTCGAGGCAGTTATTCACGAAAAACCTGTCGTAGCACTCCAGTTCCCGCGCGGCAAACTCATTTTCCGCCGCCTCGCGCTCGCTGGCTGACTGCTTCAGCTTGGCGTCCGCTTCCTCCACCGACAAGGTGGCGGGCACCTGCGGTGCGCCAACCTCATCCAATGCCGCGGCCCCCTGGTGCGCGCAGGCGGACAACGCCAGGACCAGGCCCAGCGCGGCGCCCAGCTTGTATAGTGTATTTGCCATCATCTTCATTATCCCTGCCTCAAACGATCGCGTCGGCCGCGCCGCGCTGTTCTTTTTCCATGTATTCGCGCGATTGCATCTCGATGATACGCGAAACGGTACGGTGAAACTCGTTGGCCAGCATGCCGTTCGTGTACAGCTGCTCGGGCGCCACTTCGGCCGACATGATCAGCTTGACCTTTTGATCATAAAACACGTCGATCAGCCAGGTGAAGCGGCGCGCTTCGGACGACTGCGCCGCCGACATGGCCGGTATGCCGGACAATATCACCGTATGGAAGCGGCTGGCGATTTCCAGGTAATCATTTTGCGAGCGGGGTCCGCCGCACAGGGTGGCGAAATCGAACCAGATGATGCCGCCGGCGCGGCGCAGGCAATGGATTTCGCGGCTCTCGATGCGGATGCGCGCGTCTTCGTCGGCCGTCTCGGCGATGCGCGTGTAGGCGTCGCGCAAGGCCCGGTCCGTGTCCGCGCCCAGCGGCGTGTAGTAGCTTTCCACCTGTTCCAGCGCGCGGCCGCGGTAATCGACGCCCGCGTCGACGTTCATCACGTCGAGCTTGTCCTTGAGCAGCGCGATGGTCGGCAGCATGCGGTCGCGGTGCAGACCGTCCGGATACAGCAGGTCCGGGTCGTAATTCGAGGTCATGATGAACGACACGCCATTGGCGAACAGGGCCGACAGCAGGTTGTACAGGATCATCGCGTCGGCGATGTCGGAGACGTGGAATTCATCGAAACAGATCAGGCGGTATTTCTTGGCGATGCGCTTGGCCACTTCGTCGAGCGGGTCGGCCACGCCTTTCAATTCATCGAGCTGCTGGTGCACGCCGCGCATGAATTCGTGGAAGTGCAATCGCGTCTTGCGCACCAGGGGCACGACCGAGTAAAAACTATCCATCAGGAACGATTTGCCGCGCCCTACCCCGCCCCACATGTACACGCCTTTCGGCACGGCGGGACGGTTCAGCAGGCGCTTGAAGGTGCTCGAACGCTGGCCCTTGTAGGCCACCCACTCGTCATAGCACAGCTGCAGGCGGTCGACCGCGCGCCGCTGGGCGGCATCGGCCTTGAAATCACGCTTCTGCAACGCGTGCTGGTAAAACTCTTCTACGTTCATGGGATTCGCTTTAACGCACAAGGGCGCCGGCGGAAAAAATCCGCGAGCGCCCCTGTAGGACTAACTACAATTAAAAGTTCAACGTGCGCTTGTCAACCGCCAGTGCCGCTTCCTTGGTCGCTTCCGACAAGGATGGATGCGCGTGGCAGATGCGCGCGATGTCTTCCGCCGAAGCCTTGAATTCCATCGCCACGACGGCTTCGGAAATCAGTTCGGAGGCCATCGGGCCGACGATGTGCACGCCGAGGATTTCATCGGTGGTCGCATCGGCCAGGAATTTCACCATGCCCGAGGTATCGCCCAGCGCGCGCGCACGGCCGTTGGCCATGAACGGGAAGGTGCCGGCCTTGTAGGCGATGCCTTCCGCCTTCAGGGTTTGCTCGGTCTTGCCGACCCACGCGATTTCCGGCGAGGTGTAGATCACCCACGGAATCGTGTTGAAGTTGGTGTGGCCATGCTGGCCGGCGATACGCTCGGCCACGGCAACGCCTTCTTCTTCCGCCTTGTGCGCCAGCATCGGGCCGCGCACGACGTCGCCCACTGCCCAGACGTTCGGCAGATTGGTCTTGCAGTCGCCATCGACGGCGATGAAGCCGCGCTCGTCCAGCTGCAGGCCGACCTTGTCGGCACCCAGGCCATTCGTGTTCGGCGTGCGGCCGATCGAGATGATCAGTTTGTCGAACACGGCTTTTTGCGCTTCGCCCTTGGCGTCCACGAATTCCACGGTGACGTCTTTCTTGCCTGGCGTGATCGCGCCGATCTTGCAACCGAGGTTGATCTTCAAGCCTTGCTTGATGAACAGCTTCGACGCTTCCTTGGCGATCTGCTCGTCGACGGCGCCCAGGAAGACCGGCAGGCCTTCGAGCACGGTGACGTCGGAACCCAGGCGGCGCCAGACGCTGCCCATTTCCAGACCGATCACGCCGGCACCGATGACGCCCAGCTTGGCGGGTACGGCGTCGATGGTCAGTGCGCCCGTGTTCGACAGGATCAGTTTCTCGTCAAATGGTGCGCCCGGCAATTCGCGCGCGTTCGAGCCCGTGGCGATGACCACGTGCTTGGCCGTCAGGGTTTCGTTGGCTGCGCCCGTCACGCTGATCTCATACGTGCCAGCGGCGGCGGCGGCGAAAGCGGCGCGGCCGTGGAAGAAGGCGATCTTGTTCTTCTTGAACAGGTACAGGATGCCGTCGTTGTTTTGCTTGACGACCGTGTCCTTGCGCTTGAGCATCTGGCCCAGGTTCAGCTTCAGGCCGGCGACGTCGATGCCGTGCTCGGCGAAGCTGTGGCCCGCGTGTTCGAAATGCTCGGACGATTGCAGCAGCGCTTTCGACGGGATGCAGCCGACGTTGGTGCAGGTACCGCCAGGAGCGGCGCCGCCCTTGGCGTTCGACCACTCGTCGACGCAGGCGACGGAAAAGCCCAGCTGCGCTGCGCGGATGGCGGCGATGTAGCCGCCAGGGCCCGCACCGATGACAACTACGTCAAATTGTTTAGTACTCATGTTTTGTTATTCCAATCTCTTCGTCTGGTACGAAAATCCACAATAGAAGGTAAATCACCACGCCGAAGCCGAAGGTCAATGTAAACAGGACGAAGACGAGACGCCAGATCCACGCTTCCATGCCGGAAGCGCGGCCCAGGCCACCGCAGACGCCACCGAGCCAGCGGTCGTTGCGCGAACGGCGCAGGCGGTTGAATTCCTGCACCAGGTCGTTCGACGCGTTCGACGGGCCGGAGGCGGAGGGACTGTCCGATTTATCCAGGTTGATATTGCTCAGGAGCTTGGCTTTCGCTTGCGCGAATTCCGCGTCGCTCAGGGCGCCCGCCAGGTGCAACTCGTGCAGACGCTTGATTTCTTCAGAGACGTTCATGGGAATCCTCTTTCATTGAGATCAGCCAGCTGCGTCTTCTGGCAAGGGGTATCAGCTACATTGCCCCGGCGGCGACGCCGGGGGACTACAGTGCTTACAGGTCCAGCAACAGGCGTGCGGGATCTTCCAGCGCTTCTTTCATCGCCACCAGGCCCAGGACGGCTTCGCGGCCGTCGATGATGCGGTGGTCGTAGGACATGGCCAGGTAGTTCATCGGACGCACCACGATCTGGCCGTTTTCGACAACGGCGCGGTCCTTGGTCGCATGCACGCCCAGGATGGCCGATTGTGGCGGGTTGATGATCGGGGTCGACAGCATGGAGCCGAAGGTGCCGCCGTTCGAGATCGAGAACGTGCCGCCCGTCAGGTCGTCCAGGGTCAGCTTGCCTTCCTTGGCTTTCGCGCCGAATTCACCGATTTTTTTCTCGATGTCGGCGATCGACAGCTGGTCCGCATTGCGGATGATAGGCACGACCAGGCCGCGTGGCGAACCGACAGCGATGCCGATGTCGAAGTAGCCGTGGTAGACGATGTCGTTGCCGTCAACGGAGGCATTGATGATCGGGTATTTTTTCAGGGCGGCGACGGCGGCCTTGACGAAGAAGGACATGAAGCCCAGCTTGACGCCGTGCTCTTTCTCGAACTTGTCCTTGTACTTGTTGCGCAGGTCGATGACCGGCTGCATGTTCACTTCATTGAACGTGGTCAGGATGGCGTTCGTCGATTGCGATTGCAGCAGGCGTTCGGCGATACGTGCGCGCAAGCGGCTCATCGGCACGCGCTCTTCAGGGCGGTCGCCCAGGCTGGCGGCCGATGGCGTGGCAACTTGCTGCAGCGCCGGCTTGGCGGCGGCTGGCGCCAATGGCGCGACAGCTGGCTTGGCGGAAGCGGCCAGGGCGTCGCCCTTGGTCACGCGGCCGTCTTTGCCGGAACCGGCGACGTCGCCAGCGGACAGACCTTTTTCGGACAGGATCTTGGCAGCGGCAGGCATGGCGACATCGCCTTTGGTGGCAGCGGCTGGTGCGGATGCGGTCGCGGCGTCCTGGGCGGCGGCAGCCAGGGCTGGCGCAGGCACGGCGGACACTTCCATCGGGCTGACCTTGGCCGAGCCATCGGTATCGATGATGGCGATGACTTCGCCGGCGACGACAATGGCGCCGTCAGCCTTGATGATCTGCACGATCACGCCAGCGGCGGGCGCCGGCAGTTCCAGCACCACTTTATCGGTTTCGATATCGATCATGTTTTCGTCGCGCGCGACTGGCTCGCCGACTTTCTTGTGCCATGCCAGCAGGGTCGCTTCTGCAACCGATTCCGACAACTGGGGAACTTTGACTTCGATTTGTGCCATGTAAAACTCCGTTTATTTTGTTATTGCGGCGCCGCCCCTGCGTAGCAAGGGCGGCGCTCCGTCACGATGTATGCGAACAGGCGCCATGCATACACATGGCGCCCGTTACCCTGCCACTTACTTGGTCAGGATAAAACCCTTCAGCTTCGAGAATGCCGTTTCCAGCAGATCTTTTTGCTGGGCGTAGTGCTTGTCATAGTAACCGACAGCAGGCGACGCCGAAGCAGGACGGCCGGCGTAAGCCAGACGCTGACCCGATTCCAGGCCTTCGAAGATGTTGTGCTGGATCTGGAACCAGGCGCCCTGGTTTTGCGGCTCGTCCTGGGCCCATACCACTTCGACCAGGTTCGGGAACTTCTTCAGTTCAGCTGCGAACGACTTGTGCGGGAACGGATACAGCTGTTCCAGGCGCACGATGGCCGTGTCGGTCTGGCCGCGTGTCTTGCGTGCGTTGACCAGGTCGTAGTAGACCTTGCCCGAGCAGGCGACGACGCGCTTGACTTTCTTGGCATCGATTTTGTCGTCGACTTCGCCGATCACGGTCTGGAAACCACCCTTGGCCAGGTCGGTCAGCGGCGAACCGGCATCCTTGTTGCGCAACAGCGACTTCGGCGTCAGGATGACCAGCGGCTTGCGGAACTGGCGCACCATCTGGCGGCGCAGCAAATGGAAGATCTGCGAAGCCGTCGTCGGCTGCACCACTTGCATGTTGTTGTCTGCGCACAGCTGCAGGAAACGCTCGGGACGCGCGGACGAGTGCTCAGGACCCTGGCCTTCGTAACCGTGCGGCAGCATCATGACCAGGCCCGAAGCGCGGCCCCACTTCACTTCGCCGGAGCTGATGAATTGGTCGATCACCACTTGCGCGCCGTTGGCGAAGTCGCCGAACTGGGCTTCCCAGATCGTCAGCGTGTTCGGTTCAGCGGTCGAGTAGCCGTATTCGAAGGCCAGTACGGCTTCTTCGGACAGCACCGAGTCGATGACGGTGAACGGCGCCTGGTTGTCCGACACGTTTTGCAGCGGAATGTAGGTACCGGCATCCCAGCGCTCGCGGTTCTGGTCATGCAAGACGGCGTGGCGGTGCACGAAGGTGCCGCGGCCCGCATCCTGGCCCGTCAGGCGGATGGCGTAGCCGGACGATACCAGCGAAGCGTAGGCCAGGTGTTCGCCCATGCCCCAGTCCAGGTTCATTTCGCCGCGGCCCATGGTGGCGCGGTCGCCCAGGACTTTTTCCACCAGCGAGTGGACCTTGAAGTCTTCCGGCACGGTGGTGATGCGCGTGGCCAGGCGTTTCAGCTCCGTCATCGGCACGGCGGTGTCGGCCGAATCGGTCCATTTCTTGTTCAGGAACGGCAGCCAGTCGACGGCGTACTTGTTCTTGAAGTTCGAGATGACCGGATCGACGGTATGCTTGCCGGCGTCCATGGCGTCGCGGAAAGCGGCCACCATCTTGTCGCCGCCATCGGCAGGGATCACGCCTTGCGCCACCAGCTTGTCCGCGTACAGCTTGCGGGTGCCTGGATGCTGGCCGATCTTCTTGTACATCAGTGGCTGCGTCAGTGCCGGCGTATCCTGCTCATTGTGGCCCAGCTTGCGGTAGCAGATGATGTCGAGGACGATGTCCTTCTTGAATTCCATGCGGTAGTCGAGCGCGATTTGCGTCGCCAGCACCACGGCTTCAGGATCATCGGCGTTGATGTGCAGGACCGGTGCTTCGATCATCTTGACGACGTCCGAGCAGTACAGGGTCGAGCGCGCATCGCGCGGATCCGAAGTGGTGAAACCGATCTGGTTGTTGATCACGATATGCACCGTGCCGCCCGTATGGTAGCCACGGGTTTGCGCCAGATTCAGCGTTTCCATGACCACGCCCTGGCCGGCGAAAGCGGCATCGCCGTGCACCAGGATAGGCAGCACTTGCGCGCCCTGCGCGTCGCCGCGGCGATCCATGCGGGCCTTGACGGAACCTTCGACCACAGGGTTGACGATTTCCAGGTGCGACGGGTTGAACGCCAGCGACAGGTGGACCGGGCCGCCCGCGGTGGAGATGTCCGACGAGAAGCCTTGATGGTACTTCACGTCGCCGGCAGGCAGGTCGTCGCCATGCTTGCCTTCGAATTCTTCGAACAGTTCCTGCGGCGCCTTGCCAAGGGTGTTCACCAGTACGTTCAGGCGGCCGCGGTGGGCCATGCCGATGACGATTTCCTGCACGCCTTTTTCGCCGGCGCGCTGGATGGTTTCATCCATCGAGGCGATGAAGGTTTCGCCGCCTTCCAGGGAGAAGCGCTTCTGGCCCACGTAACGGGTGTGCAGATAGCGTTCCAGGCCTTCAGCCGCGGTCAGGCGGTCGAGGATGTGGATTTTTTTCTCTGGAGTGAAATTCGGGGTGGAGCGGATCGATTCCAGTTTCTCTTGCAACCAGCGCTTTTCGGCCGGGTCGGAGATGTACATGAATTCGGCGCCGATCGAACGCGTGTAGGTATCGCGCAGATAGTTCAGCAGATCGCGCAGGGTGGCGGTCTCGGGGCCAAAATAGGTATTGCTGATGTTGAACACGGTGTCCATGTCCGCATCGGTGAATCCGTAGAAGCTCGGCTCGAGCTCAGGGATCATCGGACGTTCCTGGCGTTGCAGCGGATCCAGGTTGGCCCAGTGCGAACCGAGGTAGCGGTAAGCGGCGATCAACTGTGTCGCGGCGACGCGCTTGCGGCCCATTTCAGCATCGAAGGAAGCGGTCACGGTGCGGATCGGACCAGCTTTTGCGCGCTCGGCGAACGAGGCGACGACGGAGGCATGCGCCACGTCAGGCTTGTTGCTGCCATCGACGGCAGGCACGTGCTGCATCGCGTCGAAGTAGGAGCGCCAGTTATCGGGTACCGAGCCTGGGTTGTTCAGATACGCCTCGTACAGGTCTTCCACGTACGGAGCATTCCCACCGAACAGGTAGGAGTTGGTCGTTAATTGCTGCATATATTGCTCACCTTTCTTCGCGTTTCGCGAGGAATTAGCGGGTTAATCTAACCTTCCGCGACACGGCCTGACCGGTTAGCGGATTGCACATCAAGTTGTGGGGAAGGGCTTTTTTATTGCACCAGCATTCTGCATACCGTCATTTAGAATAGCACGCGGTATTGTAACGCAACAACGACAAGTTGAATTTTATTTGGCAAGCAAATGTAAGCTGCGTGCTGATTTTACCGGGCTTGCCAGCCTGTTACTGTTGCGCTTACGGCACTTTCACACCCGCGCTGGCGTGCCGCTTGCGCCCGACTGGTCTGCCCGGCAACGGCGCCGCCGCGATGGCCGCCAGCCAATCGGCATCGCCGGCAAACCAGTCCACCAGGAAGTCGAGCATGGTGCGCAGCAGCGGCGACATGTGCTGGCGCGAGGTGTAGATACCATAGATGCCCATGTCCTGCGGCACGTAAGCGGGCAGCAGCTCCACCAGTTGCCCGCTGGCGATCAGCGGCGCGGCCGAATAGCGCGGCTGCATGGCGATGCCCGCCCCCGCCACCGTCGCCACCAGCAGCACCAGCGACTCATTCGCCGACAGGCGGCCGCTGACGGGGACAGTGAGCGCTTCCCCGTCGTGCGTGAACTGCCACAGGCTCTTGCCGAAATACGTATAGGTCAGGCAGTTATGCAGGGCCAGGTCTTGCGCCCGGCGCGGCGTGCCGTGCGCCGCCAGATACGATGGTGCGGCGCACACCACCGAGGCGCAACTGGCCAGCTGGCGCGCGATCAGGTTCGGTTCGAGCGCGTTCGTGATGCGGATCGCCAGGTCGATGCGCTGCTCCACCAGGTTGACGGCGCGGTTCTCCATCTGCAGGTCGACGGCGGCGCGCGGGTAGCGCCGCAGGTAAGCGGTCACTGCGCCAGCGAGCGCCGTCTGCGCCAGTGATTGCGAGCAGGTAATGCGCAGCAAGCCGTGCGGCGTGTCGACCTCCCCGGGCGAGGCGACGGCCATGGCGCCGGCCACTTCCAGCATCTGCCGGCAGCGCGCCAGCGTGGCCTCGCCCGCGTCCGTCAGGCTCAGCCGGCGCGTGGTGCGATGCAGCAGGCGCGCCCCCGCCCACTGCTCCATCTCGGCCAGGTAGCGCGTCACCATGGCGCGCGACATATCGAGCGCCTCGCTGGCGGCCACCATGCTGCCACGCTCGGCGATGGCGACGAATACTTGTGCGGCGGTGATGCGATCCATGCGGGTACTCCCTTGATTCATCCGATCCATGCAACTAAGTATTGCAATCTACCCTATTTGTCGCATTTGGTCGAAAGGATAATATGCAGCAAGAGTATCGAATATCGAAAGAATCCTATGCTGGCACGCGCCGCCCGCCCCTCCGGCACCCTTGACGCCTTCCGCCTGGACGTGCTGGGCCGCGCGCCGTCCACCTCGCTGCTGCTGAGCGGCATGGCCGATGCCATCCTCGTCAATGCCCAGTTCCTGCGCGACGATGCGGCGCAGTTAGCGCACACCATCACCGCCAGCGGCAAGCGCCTGACCACCATCTATATCAGCGCGGCCGAACCGCAAGCCTATTTCGGCCTGGGCGTGCTGCAGCAAGCCTTTCCGCACGCCGACATCCTGGCCAGCGGCGCCACGGTCGAGGCAATCCGGCGCCAGGCCGGCGCCAGGGTCGCCCACTGGGGCGGCATCCTCAAGCACAATGCGCCGCGCCGCATCGTCATGCCGCACATCCATGAGGGCGCCAGCCTGCAGCTCGAAGGCGGCAGCGTGTGCCTGCAGTCGCTGCTGGCGGCGCTCGACTGATCCGGGCATCTTCCGCGCATAAAAAAACGGGCCGAAGCCCGTTTTTTGTTTGCTCGATACCGCCGTGGATTAACGCTTGTCCAGTGGCAGTACTTCGCGCGTGGTCGAACCGACGAACAGCTGGCGCGGACGGCCGATTTTTTGCTCTGGGTCGGCGATCATTTCGTTCCACTGGGCGATCCAGCCGATCGTACGGGCCATAGCGAAGATACCGGTGAACAGCGACACAGGGATGCCCAGCGCCGATTGCACGATGCCCGAGTAGAAGTCGACGTTCGGGTACAGTTTGCGCGACACGAAGTACTCGTCGTTCAGCGCAATCTTTTCCAGTTCCATCGCCAGCTTGAACAGCGGGTCGTCTTGCAGACCCAGTTCTTGCAGCACTTCGTAGCAGGTTTCACGCATCAGCTTGGCGCGTGGATCGAAGTTCTTGTACACGCGGTGGCCAAAGCCCATCAGCTTGACGCCGGAGTTCTTGTCCTTGACTTGCTCGATGAAGGCAGGGATGTTCTCGACGGTGCCGATTTCCTTCAGCATGTTGAGTGCCGCTTCGTTGGCGCCACCGTGGGCAGGGCCCCACAGGCAGGCGATACCAGCAGCGATACAGGCGAACGGATTGGCGCCCGACGAACCGGCCAGACGGACGGTCGATGTCGATGCGTTTTGCTCGTGGTCCGCGTGCAGGATCAGGATGCGGTCCAGGGCGCGCACCAGCACGTCGTTGACCTTGTACTCTTCGCACGGATTGGCGAACATCATGTGCATGAAGTTGGCGCTGTACGACAGGTCGTTGCGTGGGTACACGAACGGCTGGCCGACCGAGTACTTGTAGGTCATGGCGACCAGGGTTGGCATCTTGGCGATCAGGCGGATGGCCGACACTTCGCGGTGACGCGGGTCGTTGATGTCCAGCGAATCATGGTAGAACGATGCCAGCGCGCCGACGGTGCCCACCAGGACCGACATCGGATGCGCGTCGCGGCGGAAGCCACGGAAGAAGAATTGCATCTGTTCGTGCACCATCGTGTGCTTGGTGACGGTGTCGACGAACTTGGCTTTCTGCGCCGCGTTCGGCAGTTCGCCGTTCAGCAGCAGGTAGCACGATTCCATGAAGTCGGCGTTGACGGCCAACTGTTCGATCGGGTAACCACGGTACAGCAGCTCGCCCTTGTCGCCGTCGATGTAGGTGATCGACGAGTTGCAGGCGGCCGTCGACATAAAGCCTGGGTCGTAGGTGAACTTGCCGCTACCGGCGTACAGTTTGCGGATGTCGATGACGTCCGGGCCAACCGTGCCTTTGTAGATTGGAAATTCAAGCGATGGGCTGCCATCGGAGAACGACAGGGTAGCTTTTGTGTCAGAGATATTCATGGGCTCTTCCTTCTCGGGAGTGAGTCGAAATTAAAATCAAAAATTCTGGCTGCAATTCGCACAGCAATTCGGCAGTGCTACAGCGCGCCACTCGCACCGTTTGCAATATATCGCCCAGGCGTCTAGGCAATGCGCAGTCGTTGCAGCAGTGCGCGCACATGCGGCAGATCGACTTCGCCTTCCGGCTCTTTACGGGCCAGTACCAGATCCATTAATGCATTGTCCGATAAATCCAGCAAACGCGTCAGCGCGTCAACTTCTTCATCGGTCAATTCGGTTTCATACGCATCGAGAAAACGGGTCAGGATAATGTCGTTTTCCAGCAAGCCACGGCGTGAACGCCAGCGCAGGCGGGCGCGGTTGGCCGGGTCGGCCTGATGCGAGGACAAAATTGATTCTGTCATTTGGTTTACCACTTTACGTACTGCTTTGCAGGCGCCGCCTGCAGACAAGAGAGGATACCCTCTTCCCGCAAACGGCGCCCGGCGGACGCGATCAGACGAATCAGATCGCGCGGCGGACCATCAATTCCTTGATCTTGCCGATCGCCTTGTTCGGGTTCAAGCCTTTCGGGCAGACGTCGACACAGTTCATGATCGAATGGCAGCGGAACAGGCGGTACGGGTCTTCCAGGTTGTCCAGACGCGCGCCGGTGGCTTCGTCGCGCGAATCGGCGATGAAGCGGTAGGCTTGCAGCAGGCCGGCCGGGCCGACGAATTTGTCCGGATTCCACCAGAACGACGGGCACGACGTGGAGCAGCATGCGCACAGGATGCACTCGTACAGGCCATCGAGTTCTTCACGCTGTTCCGGCGACTGCAGGCGCTCTTTTTCAGGCGGGATCGAATCGTTGATCAGGAAAGGCTTGATCGAATCGTACTGCTTGAAAAATTGCGTCATGTCGACGATCAGGTCGCGGATGACTGGCAAACCTGGCAACGGACGCAGCACGATAGGCTCCGACAGTTCGTTCAGGTTGGTGGTGCAGGCCAAGCCGTTCTTGCCGTTGATGTTCATCGCGTCCGAACCGCACACGCCTTCGCGGCACGAGCGGCGCAGGGCCAGCGAGTCATCGACGTCCGCCTTGATGCGCTGCAATGCATCGAGCAGCATCTTGTCGGTGTCTTTCAGTTCGACCGTCAGGTCTTGCATGTACGGCTTGGCATCCTGGTCAGGATCGTAGCGGTAAATTTTGAATTTAAGAGTGCGTGCCATGGTATAGCCTTAGAAAGTACGTGGTTTCGGTTTGAAGGTATCAACCGTCAGCGGCTTGGTCACGACTGGCTTGTATGCCAGTCGGTTGCCTTCCGAATACCACAGAGTGTGCTTCATCCAGTTGTCGTCGTCACGTTGCGGATAGTCGTCCTGGGCGTGGGCGCCGCGCGATTCCTTGCGGGCGGCTGCCGAAACGATGGTCGCTTTCGCCGTTTCGATCAGGTTGTCCAGTTCCAGCGCTTCCACGCGGGCCGTGTTGAAGACCATCGATTTATCCTTGAAGGAGACGTGCTTGCGGCGCTCGTCGAGCTTCATGATTTCTTCGACGCCCTTGTTCAGCATCTCGTCGGTACGGAACACGCCGCAGTACTTCTGCATCGTTGCGCGGATGTCGTTCGCCACGCCCTGCACGGTTTCCGAACCGGTCGAATTTTCCAGGCGCGCCAGGCGGCCCATGGCAAATTCGGCGGCGTCGGCTGGCAAAGGCTTGTTTTCCTTGGCTTTCAGGCCGCTGTTGACGATGTGGTTGCCGGCCGCGCGGCCGAAGACCACCAGGTCGAGCAGCGAGTTCGTGCCCAGGCGGTTGGCGCCGTGCACGGACACGCAGGCGCATTCGCCGATCGCGTACAGGCCATTGACGATCTTCGCCGAATTATCCGGACCGGTCGGGGTGACGACCTGGCCGTGGATGTTCGTCGGAATACCGCCCATCTGGTAGTGAATCGTCGGCACGACAGGAATCGGTTCCTTGGTGGCGTCGACGTTGGCGAACTTGTGGCCGATTTCCAGGATCGACGGCAGGCGCTTGGCGATGGTGTCGGCGCCGATATGGCGCAGGTCCAGCATCACGTGGTCCTTGTTCGGACCGCAGCCACGGCCTTCCTTGATTTCCTGGTCCATCGAACGCGAGACGAAGTCGCGCGGCGCCAGATCCTTCAAGGTCGGCGCATAGCGCTCCATGAAGCGTTCGCCTTCGCTATTGATCAGGATGCCGCCTTCGCCGCGCACGCCTTCGGTGATCAAGACGCCCGCGCCGGCCACGCCGGTCGGGTGGAACTGCCAGAATTCCATGTCCTGCAGCGGCAGACCGGCGCGTGCCGCCATGCCCATGCCGTCGCCCGTGTTGATGAAGGCATTCGTCGAGGCGGCGAAGATGCGGCCTGCGCCGCCCGTTGCCATGACCGTCGTCTTTGCTTCCAGGATCATGCATTCGCCGGTTTCCATTTCCAGCGCGACGACACCGATCACGTCGCCTTCGGCGTCACGGATCAGGTCGATGGCCATCCATTCGACGAAGAAGTGCGTACGGGCGCGCACGTTGCGCTGGTACAGCGTGTGCAACAGGGCGTGACCGGTACGGTCGGCTGCCGCGCAAGCGCGCTGCACCGGCTTTTCGCCGAAGTGGGCCGTGTGGCCGCCGAAGGGACGCTGATAAATGGTGCCGTCAGGGTTGCGGTCGAATGGCATGCCGAAGTGTTCCAGCTCGTACACGACCTTCGGTGCTTCACGGCACATGAATTCGATGGCATCCTGGTCGCCCAGATAGTCGCCACCCTTGACGGTGTCGAACATGTGCCAGAACCAGTTGTCTTCGGCCATGTTGCCGAGCGACGCGCCGATACCGCCCTGCGCCGCCACGGTGTGCGAGCGGGTCGGGAAAACTTTCGACAAAACAGCGACGTTCAGACCGGCTTCAGCCAGTTGCAACGACGCGCGCATGCCGGAACCGCCGGCGCCAACGATGACCGCGTCAAAGCGGCGGGTAGGGATTGCAGATTTATATGCTGCCACGATTACACACTCCAGAGTATCTGTACCGTCCAGCCGGCACAAGCGATCAACCACAGCATGGTGGCAATTTGCAGGGTCAGACGGAGGCCAGCGCTTTTCACGTAGTCCATCCAGATGTCGCGTACGCCGACCCATGCGTGGTAGAACAGGGCGACGAAAGTCACCAAGCTGAACAATTTAAACCACTGCTGTGCGAACAGACCAGCCCAGCCTTCATAGCTGAAGTTGCTGCCAGTCAAGAAAGAAATCAGCAGGATGGCCACATAAGCCACCATGACGATGGCGGTGACGCGTTGCGCCAGCCAGTCGCGCAAGCCGTAATGGGCACCGACGACGAGGCGTTTCGGTCCGATGTTATTGTCTGCCATTAAAATACTCCAAACAGTTTCAAAGCGACCAATACCGTCAACACCACGCTCACGACCAGTACGGACGTCGCGGTCTTGCGGGCCGAATCTTTTTCGATGGCAACGTGCACATCCATGAACAGGTGACGGATGCCGGCGCAGAAGTGGTGCAGGAAGGCCCAGACCAGAGCCAGGGTGATCAGCTTGACGAACCAGTGCGAGGCGATGCCCTGGAAGTAAGCGTAGGACATTTCGGAACGCAAGCTCTGTTCCAGCATGTACAGGATGCAGGGCAGCAGGGCGAACATGATGAAACCGCTGATGCGATGCAGGATCGAGACGATGGCGCCGACGGCCATGCGGTAGTTCGACAATTCGGTAACATGAATGTTACGGAATTCCGGCCGTTCTTTTTTTGGTACTTCTCTTACGGCTTCAGACATAACAAAAACCTCCCCTTGATAACTAAATATTGAAGCGAAGCCGCGATTTTCGCCGATTTTCGCAACCCACACCAATATCTATTGTTGCATATAACCAAAATGGTTTTTTACTACAAAATATCGCGCTACTTTCCGTAGTTCACGTAATTTAATTACAGAATCGCCGGCAAAGCACGGCCCGCCGGAGCGGGCCATGCTTTAGCTGCGCTTTCTGCTGTCTCCGCTGCCCGCCTTGCGACAGGCATCTTGCAAGCGATGCACTTCAGCCTTGCTGCTTGTCCGGGCACCCGCAGGCGCCCCGCCGCTTCAGCTGAGTTCATTCTGATAATGATGGCGACTGGTCAGATACAAGCCCCGGCGCAGTTCGACCGGCTTGTCGCCGTAGGTAAACGACACGCGCTCGGAACTGAGCAAGGGCGTGCCGAGGTCAATATTTAACAATTGCGCGGCGCCCGCGTCGGCGCACACGGCGCGGATCTGTTCGGACGCGCGGATCATGCGCGTGCCAAATTCCGTTTCGAACAGGCCGTACATGGGGCCCTTGTATTCCACCAGGCGCTCGGCCGTCAGGCCCTTGAAGATCAGGCCGGGCAGCCACAGCTCCTCGACGATGGTCGGCACGCCGTCGAAATACTGCACGCGCTTGATGAAGATGACGGCGTCGCCGGACTTCAGGTCCATCAGGCGCGCCACGTCGGCCGGCGCGCGCACGCGCTTGACTTCGATAAATTTACTTTCGGGATAATGCGGCACGCCTTCGTCCGGCACCAGGCGCAGGAAACGGAAATGCGCGCGCGCCTCATGGTGGGTGGAAACGAAGGTGCCCTTGCCCTGGCGGCGCATGACGAGGTTCTCGGCGGCCAGTTCGTCGATGGCCTTGCGCACCGTGCCCTGACTGACCTTGAAGCGCCCTGCCAGCTCGACTTCGCTGGGAATGAGCTCGCCCGGCTTCCACTCGCCCGATTGCAGGCTCTGCGTGATGAGCGCCTTGATCTGCTGGTACAGGGGACTGAAGGTGGGCGAAGCGCTGGCGACGGGCATGGCCGGCGTAGTGGTATTGACGCTGGCCACCACGGTGACGGGCGTGCTGGCCGCTGCGGCGGCGGGCGTGGCCGGGCTGCCCGCGGTCGGACTGACCGCCCCGCTTGCAGCAGTGGCATTATTGGTCAGATTGGACGAGGCGGAATTCATAGTCCGACATTTCAACACAAATCACTGCCCGCGTCCAGTAAAACACTCGTAGTTATCTGTCTTATATAAGACATAAGATATGATTGACAGATACAGATCGGAGGCCTAAACTGCCTTCGATAAAACTTGTGAGCCAGCGTTTTATGTTGTCGGCCAGCCACTCTGGCCTCGTGCAGCACGAGCGTGACGGCGGCGTACACCAGCAATTCGGTGGCGCGTGCCGGTTTTGGTATCATTATAGTTTTTCCGGATAAGCGTAAGCCCAGCTTCAAGCCCGTTTTCTTTCCCATTTTTGGAGATTCATCATGGCTAAAACCCCAATGCGTGTTGCAGTGACCGGCGCCGCCGGCCAGATCGGCTACGCCCTGTTGTTCCGCATCGCCAATGGCGACATGCTCGGCAAAGACCAGCCTGTCATCTTGCAACTGCTTGAAATCCCGGACGAAAAAGCCCAGAAGGCGCTCAAGGGCGTGATGATGGAAATCGACGACTGCGCCTTCCCGCTGCTGACGGAAATGACCGCCCACTCCGATCCGCTGACCGCCTTCAAGGATGTCGACGTGGCCGTACTGGTTGGCGCGCGTCCACGCGGCCCAGGCATGGAACGCAAGGACCTGCTGGAAGCGAACGCCCAGATCTTCACGGTACAAGGCAAGGCGCTCGACGCCGTCGCTTCGCGCAATGTCAAAGTCCTGGTGGTCGGCAACCCTGCCAACACCAACGCTTACATCGCCATGAAATCGGCACCGTCGCTGCCGGCGAAAAACTTCACCGCCATGCTGCGCCTGGACCACAACCGCGCGCTGTCGCAAGTCGCTGCCAAGACCGGCACCGCCGTCAAGGATATCGAGAAGCTGACCGTCTGGGGCAACCACTCGCCAACCATGTACGCCGACTACCGTTTCGCCACCGTCAACGGCAAGGCCGTCAAGGACCTGATCAACGACCAGGAATGGAACGCCAACGTGTTCCTGCCGACCGTCGGCAAGCGCGGCGCGGCCATCATCGAAGCGCGCGGCCTGTCGTCGGCAGCGTCGGCGGCGAACGCCGCCATCGACCACATCCATGACTGGATGCTGGGCACGGCTGGCAAGTGGACCACCATGGGCGTACCTTCCGATGGCTCGTATGGCATCCCTGAAGGCACCGTGTTCGGCTTCCCGGTCACCACCGACAACGGTGAGTACACCATCGTTCAAGGCCTGGAAATCGATGCATTCTCGCAAGAGCGCATCAACCTGACCCTGAAAGAGCTGACCGAAGAGCGCGAAGGCGTGAAGCACCTGCTGGCTTAAATCCAGTATTGGCGGCGCGGCCTGAGCGCCGCCCGCCAAGAAGGCCGCCCCGCGAGATTCGCGGCGCGGCTGTTTTATCAAGTAGTTTTTACCTGCAGAAATGCCTTAAGCATGCACCCTTCCGAGGTTTTATTCCAAGGCAAACGCCAGCCGCTGTTGCTCGCCGCTTGCGACCACTACGCCGGCTCTGAAAAGCTGATGCGTAAATCGATTGCTTTGCAACAAGAGCTTGGGCCCCTGTTCGACATCACGTTCGACTGCGAGGACGGCGCCAGCGCCGGCAATGAAGAGTCCCACGCCCACATGATCGCCGGCCTGCTGGCCAGCGACGAGAACCAGTTCAACCGCATCGGCGTGCGCGTGCACGACGTCGACAGCCCTTTTTTCGCGCGCGACGTGGAAATCATCTGCAGCGCCGCATCGCGCCTGGCCTACATCGCCGTGCCCAAGGTGGGCGGCGTGCAGGATGCCATGCTGGCCATCGACCTGATCAACCTGCACGCGCGCCGCGCCGGCCGCGACAACCTGCCCGTGCACATCCTGATCGAAACGCATGGCGCGCTGCGCGACGCCTACGCGATCGCCGCCCTGCCCCAGGTCGAATGCCTGTCCTTCGGCATCATGGATTTCGTTTCGGCCCATTACGGCGCCATTCCCGCCGCCGCCATGCGCACGCCGGGCCAATTTACGCACCCGCTGGTGGTGCGCGCCAAGCTCGAAGTGGCGGCCGCCTGCCACGCGCACGGCAAGGTGCCGTCGCATAACGTGACGACGGACGTGCGCGATTCGGCCGTGGTGGCCAACGACGCCCAGCGCGCGACAGCCGAGTTCGGCTATACGCGCATGTGGAGCATCCACCCGGACCAGATCAAGCCCATCATCAAGGCCTTCACGCCGCGCCTGTCCGAAGTCAACGAGGCCAGCAACATCCTCAATGAAGCGCTGCGCGCCAACTGGGGACCGATTGCGCAAAATGGCCGCTTGCACGACCGCGCCAGCTACCGATATTATTGGACCGTTTTGCAACGCGCCAAACTGGCGGGCCTCGGCCTGCCCGAGGCGGCCGCTGCATTGCTCAACACCCCCTCTTCCAGCTCCACTGAAAACTGACAGGAATTACACGATGTCCCTCTCCAAATTAGCCATTGCCTGCAGCGTCGCGCTGGGCGCCATGACCCTCACGCTGACGCCAGCCAGCTTCGCCGCCACGGCAGAGGCAAATCCCAAGGCAGTCAAGGCCAAGGCCAAGCCAAAGGCCAAGACCACCAAGGCCAAGGCGGCCGTCAAGGAAGACCATCCGCTCGCCATGTCGGTCGCCGACAAGGAAGAAGCCGATGAACCGAACACCGCAGGCTCGGCCTCCACGGATTTCAATTGTGAACTTGGTAATAAAATTACCATCTACACCAATGCGACTGACGACAAACACATCGCCCTGCGCTGGAAGAAGCGCCTGCACCGCCTGAGCCGCGTTGGCACCACCACCGGCGCCAACCGCTTCGAAAACCGCTTGTACGGCCTGGTCTGGATCGGCATCCCGGCCAAAGGCATGCTGCTCGATTCCAAGCAGGGCCGCCAGTTGGCCAATGAATGCAAGGATGCGGAGCAAGCCAAGCCGGCGGCAGTGCTGGAAGCGGCGCCATCGCTGGGCGTCTTGCCAGTCACCGGCGGCTGATGTGCGTAGCAAGGGCCTCTTCGGGGGCTCAGTCATGTTTTGTAATTTGAATAATCAATAAATAGACGATACCCAACAAGGAGAGGTCATGTCCCGCAACACTCTGAACACGCTCAAGGACTTTAATATTTCGGATAGCAAGAAGGGCAAGCTGTATTCCCTGCCGGCACTGGAAAAAAGCCTGGGCATCAATGTCTCCCGCCTGCCAGTGTCGATTCGTATCGTGCTCGAATCGGTATTGCGCAACTGCGACGGCAAAAAAGTCACCGAAGAACACGTCAAGCAATTGGCGAGCTGGGGCCCGACCGCCGAGCGCACCGACGAGATCCCGTTCGTAGTGGCGCGCGTCGTGCTGCAAGACTTCACCGGCGTACCGCTGCTGGCCGACCTGGCGGCGATGCGCAACGTGGCCGCCAAGATGGGTATCGACGCCAAGAAGATCGAACCGCTGGTGCCGGTCGACCTGGTGGTCGACCACTCGGTGACCATCGATCACTACCGCGAAAAGAAAGCGCTGGACCTGAACATGAAACTGGAATTCTCGCGTAACAACGAGCGTTACCAGTTCATGAAATGGGGCATGCAGGCATTCGACACCTTCGGCGTCGTGCCACCAGGCTTCGGCATCGTCCACCAGGTCAACCTGGAATATCTGGCACGCGGCGTGCACCACGCAGGCAAGAAAGCCGGCGACGTGTACTACCCTGACACCCTGGTCGGCACCGACTCGCACACCACCATGATCAACGGCATCGGCGTGGTCGGCTGGGGCGTGGGCGGCATCGAGGCGGAAGCCGGCATGCTGGGCCAGCCAGTCTACTTCCTGACGCCTGACGTGATCGGCGTGAACCTGACCGGCGCGCTGCGCGAAGGCTGCACCGCCACCGATCTGGTGCTGACCATCACCGAATTGCTGCGCAAAGAGAAAGTCGTCGGCAAGTTCGTCGAATTCTTCGGCGAAGGCACCGAATCGCTGACCCTGACGGACCGCGCGACGATCGCCAACATGGCACCGGAATACGGCGCGACCATGGGCTTCTTCCCGGTCGACGACGCGACCATCGATTATTTCAAGGGCACCGGCCGCAGCAAGGCTGAAATCGCCGCGTTCGAAAGCTACTTCAAGGCGCAAAACCTGTACGGCATTCCAAAAGCGGGCGACATCGACTACACCCGCGTGGTGGAACTGAACCTGGCCACGGTCGCACCGTCGCTGGCCGGCCCGAAACGCCCGCAAGACCGTATCGAAATCGGCAACGTCAAGGCGAACTTCGCCGAACTGTTCGCCAAGCCAACGAGCGAAAATGGTTTCAACAAGAATCCGGCCGACCTGAACGCCGTGTACGAAACGACCAATAACGTCAAAGTGTCGAACGGCGACGTGCTGATCGCCGCGATCACTTCGTGCACCAACACCTCGAACCCGAGCGTGATGCTGGCTGCCGGCCTGCTGGCCAAGAAAGCCGTCGAAGCCGGCCTGAAAGTCGCACCGCACATCAAGACTTCGCTGGCCCCTGGCTCGCGCGTCGTCACCGAGTACCTGACGGCCGCCGGCCTGCTGCCGTACCTGGAAAAACTGGGCTTCGGCGTGACCGCCTACGGCTGCACCACCTGTATCGGCAATGCGGGCGACCTGACGCCTGAGCTGAACGCCGCCATTGCCACGCACGACATCGTCGCGTCGGCCGTGCTGTCGGGTAACCGCAACTTCGAAGCGCGTATTCACCCGAACATCCGCTCGAACTTCCTGGCCTCGCCACCGCTGGTCGTCGCCTACGCCATCGCCGGCAACATGACGCGCGACCTGATGACGGAACCTGTCGGCAAGGGCAAGGGCGGCAAGGACGTCTACCTGGGCGACATCTGGCCGACCTCGGCTGAAGTGTCGGCCATGATGAAGTTCGCCATGAACGCCAAGGTGTTCAAGGACAACTACGCGGACGTCAAGGGCGCGCCAGGCAAGCTGTGGGAAAAAGTCACCACCGTCTCCGGTCAAGTCTACAACTGGCCGAAATCGACCTACATCGCTGAACCACCGTTCTTCGACAACTTCTCGATGACGCCAGCGGCAGTGGCCACCGGCATCGAAGGCGCGCGCGCGCTGGGCGTGTTCGGCGATTCCATCACCACCGACCACATCTCGCCAGCCGGCTCGATCCAGGAAAATGGTCCTGCAGGCAAATGGCTGAAGGAAAACGGCGTCCTGAAAGCGGACTTCAACTCCTACGGCTCGCGTCGCGGTAACCATGAAATCATGATGCGCGGCACGTTTGCCAACGTGCGCATCAAGAACCGCATGATCCCTGCGAAAGCGGACGGTTCGGCGGTCGAAGGCGGCATCACGATCCACCAGCCTTCCGGCGAAGAAATGTCGATCTACGACGCAGCGATGAAATATGTTGCTGAAGGCACGCCAACCATGGTCTTCGGCGGCGAAGAGTACGGTACGGGCTCGTCGCGCGACTGGGCGGCCAAAGGTACGCAACTGCTGGGCGTGAAAGCCGTGATCACCCGTTCGTTCGAGCGCATCCACCGCTCGAACCTGGTGGGCATGGGCGTGCTGCCGCTGCAATTCATCGGCGACGACAGCGTGCAAACCCTGGGCATCACCGGCAATGAAACCTTCGACCTGAAAGGCCTCGAAGGCGAAATCAAGCCACAACAACTGGCTACCCTGGTGATCCACCGCGCCGACGGCACCAGCGTCGACGTGAAAGTGCTGCTGCGCATCGATACGCCGATCGAAGTCGATTACTACAAGCATGGCGGTATCCTGCCATTCGTATTGCGTCAACTGCTGGCCGAGTAATCAGCCCAGCTGTGAGGTAAGATAAAGCGCCGGTTCCGACCGGCGTTTTTTTTCGTCCTGCCGCCCCGTTTTTACTTGAATTTTCGACTATTGGCATGATCTAAGAACAGCTTACGTATTGCGTGCGGCCGAATCCTCTACAATACGGTTATAAGGGTTTATCATTGTTTGACTGATCCATTTTTTTCACTTTCCGAGACTCTTATCCCGCTATGCGTCGTCCTTCCAAAGATTCATCCCATAAACTGACTGCCGACAGCCAGCGCCTGGTCACCTTTGCCCAGGCGATCGTACAGGCAGCCAGCCGTCTCGAAGAGCGGTCCTGGGAACACAGCCTGGATACGCAGCTCCAGAAATTACTCAAAACCGGCCACCAGGACACCATCGACAACACCCTGGGCAGCCTGTTCAAGGAAGACTTGAACGCCTACGACGTGCTGATGGACTGCGTTGAAGCCGTCAGCGAATCGACCGTCATCACGCACGAAGACGTGCGCTACGACGCCCTGCTGGTCGCCGTGCCCATCCTCGCGTGGACGCGCTTTTCCATTGCTTCCGGCCCGATGGCCGGCGATGCGCACGGCGTATTGTCGGCGCATTTCGCCGCCCACCTGCTGGCCGACGGCACGAAGATGGCCATGGCGCCGACCCTGTACTCGATCGACCAGCTGCCGCGCAGCCACGTCGAGACCTATGTCAAGACGCAGAAGCTGGCACTGGCCGCGCTGAAAGGCACGGCCGTCAAGCCCTCCAGCAAAGAGGCGGAAACGGCGCCCTTCCTGGCCGACACGCGCTACCTGCTGGTGGCCGTGGTGGCCCCAAGCGGCGCACCGCTGTTCCGCTGGCAGACGCCGGCCAGCCAGCTCGACTTCATCGCCGAGCGCAGCGCCGCCCTGGAACAATGGCGCACGCAGGCGACGCCGACCATCGCCCGCCTGCTGCCCGGCTGCGGCCTGGAACTGCTGCTGCCGGAAGCGTACTATGTGGCCTGCCGCGAAGCGGACAAGCTGATACGCCCCGTCTCCGTGCGCGCCGCCGTGCACTACCTGACGCACACCTTGGCCGTCGAGCCGTCGGAACTGCGTGCCGTCATCGCCGGCTTCGGCGAAGAAGCGGCCGATAGCCAGGTGGACGAGTATCGCATCGCCTTCACCCTGCGCCAGGCGCCGGACGTCATCTACGGCATCGTCTGGCCCCTGTACGGCCAGGAAGACGAGGATGGCACGCCGATCGAAGGCCTGATCCAGGTCGGCATCGCCGCGCTGGACAAGCAAAAGACGCCCGTCGATGAAATCATCGAGCACCTGAACGCCGCTGGCGTGACGCAGATCAAGCGCCACGCGGAACGTTTTGTCGGTGAATACTGCGACGATTGCGGCGCGCCTTTGTTTGCCGACCCTGTCGGTGAGCTGGCGCATGCGGAAATGCCCGAGGATACGCCACAGGGTACAGAGCATTTCCACTGATGCTGTAACGGTGTTGTCGGATTACGCCGTACCGGCTAATCCGACCTACGATGCCGGTACGGGCTGTAGGTCGGATTAACGCGCAGCGCGTAATCCGACAACACCACCAGCGCAGGCAAAAAAGGCGGAACCGAGGTTCCGCCTTTTTCATTGCAACGTCATTTACAACACCATCACCACTGTGAAAACGGGTGGCGGATCAGGTTTGCGTTGTAGTAGCGCGCATCGCCCGACACTTCCGCGCCGATCCAGTCGGGTTTCTCGAAGGGCTGGTCTTCCGAAGCCAGTTCGATCTCGGCCACGATCAAACCCGCATTCGCGCCCAGGAACTCGTCGACTTCCCACACCATGCCCGCGTGCTCGATGCGGTGGCGGTATTTTTCGATCAGCGGCTGTTCGCACAGGCCGTCGAGCAATTCGACGGCGTCGGCCAGCGGAATCGGATACTCCCACTCGCCGCGCGTCGCGCCCACGTTCGCGCCCTTGATGGTCAGCATCGCCTGGTCGCCCTCGATGCGCACGCGCACCACGCGCTCGCGCGCGGACGACAGGTAGCCCTGGCGCAGCAGCACCGCCTGGCCCAGGCCGCGCCAGGCCTCGCCGGCCAGCAAAAATTTACGCTCGATCTCGACACCCATGATCAACGCCGTTCAATCCAGCGACAGCAGGATAGGCTGCAGCATGGCTGCGCCCAGGGCCGCGCTGCGCGCGCCGTTCCAGCCCACGCTTGGATCCGGCAAGTCGGCGTTTTCCTTGAACGGCATTTCCAGCGTCAGCGCCAGGCAGCCGAAGTGGTGGCCGATATATTTCGACGCCAGGGTCAGCATGTCCGACTTGTACTTGCTGGCCGCGTAGCCGAACTTATCCTGGAAGTCGGGGCTGGCCTGCTTGTAGCGCTCGATGAAGGCTTTCTGGTGCGCCGCCTGGGCCGGGGTGAAGTTTTCCAGCATTTCGTTGCCGGCCACGAAGTTGTACGGCAACGCTTCATCGCCGTGGATGTCGAAGAACATATCGACGCCCGTTTCGTGGATCTTGTTTTTCACGCACAGCACTTCCGGGCTGGACGCCAGCGAAGGCGTCATCCATTCGCGGTTCAGGTTGGCGCCGGCCGCATTCGTGCGCAGGTTGCCGCGGATGGAGCCGTCCGGGTTCATGTTCGGCACGATGTGGAACACGGCGCGCTGCAGCAGTTTGCGCGCGATCGGATTGGCGTCGTCGAGCAGCGAGTCGATCAGGCCTTCGACGAACCATTCGGCCATCGATTCGCCCGGATGCTGGCGCGCGATGACCCAGATTTTCTTTTCCGCCTGCGGGTTGCCGATGGTGACCATATTCATGTCGCGGCCGTCGACCGTGCTGCCCAGGTCGGACACGCGCGCCAGCGGATGCTCGGCCACTTCGCCCAGCAGGCGCAGATGGCGTTCCCACGAATACGGTTCGAAATACGCGTAGTACACGCTGTCGAGTTCCGGCGTATGCGAAATCGTCATGACCTGGCCGTCGAACGAGGTCGGCACGCGGAACCAGTTTTCGCTGTCGTAGCTGGCCACGGCCTGGTAGTCTTCATAACCGGCCGGATAGGTGGCCTGGCCCGCGTTCAGGATGCGCAGCGTGCATGCCTGGTCCCGCGCGCCCTGCAGGCGGAAGTGGAACCACTGATGGATGTCGGCGTGGCTATCCTTGCGCAAGTTCAGGTCGATGGCACCTACGCTGGTGGCGCTTAGCACCTCGATGGCGCCCGAGTCGAAGTTCTGGCTGATTTTAATGGTCATGTAATGATCCCGTCCAAATGTAAGAGTTCCGGCGTCGCCTCGTGGGCTACCGCCGTCGCGCTAAAAACGCAGTGTAAGCTATCCCGCTATTTTCCGCCCTTTGGCCCCGTTAGCAAAGCCTGGGCGGGCGATTTATGCACCAATCCGGGGCATCGATGGCAAAGCGCCGGGCAAAAGGGCGAAAAATCGGTGCTCTGTCGCATCGACCGGACAAAAAACTGAATTGTAACAATGCCAGACACATTGGCAGCCCATCGCCATCCTATAATTCTTGCTTTCATTGAGTCGCCAGGAAAGAGTCGTGGACAAGAAGTTGACCAATATTCAGGAAAGAAAGTTACGCGAGGCCCAGTCGCGGCGCGAACACATCATCGATGTCGTGAAAGATCTCATCAAGAAGGGCGGCGCGCGCGCCGTCTCCATCCGCAAGGTGGCCGAGGCGGCCGGTTTTTCCACCACCGTCGTGTACGCCCTGTTCCGCGACAAGGCCACCCTGATCGCCCAGGCCATGGACAAGGACTTGCTGGAACTGGTGCGCGCCATGCGTGCCGCCTGCGCCAGCAGCGTTGACCCATGGGAACGCATCAGCCTGGTCGGCCGCGCCTACATCGAGTACGGTTTCCAGCATCCCGACGAATATTCGCTGATCTTCATGGAATTGCGCCCGCATGCGGAAATCGACGCCGTCGAAGTGGAACACGGCAATATCGAGCAGGATCCGTATGCGTATGCGCTGCACCTGTTCGGCGAACTGGCACAGGCGGGCCAGGTGCGCCAGGACGAGCCGGCGCTGCACACGATGACGCAAATCTTCTGGCAAGCACTGCATGGCCTCGTGTCGCTGCGCATCGTCATGGATGCGGGCGACCCATGGACGCCGCACCCGGAAATGAATGCGCATATCGACGACTTGCGGGCCGTCGTCACGACAGGCATCCGCCTGCGCTTTGCACCGGCTTCCTGACGTTTGATCCAGCGCAAACCATCCCGGCAGAAAAGGCGGACAGTGGAGTGAAGCCGCCTGCGCTGATGCAGCGCGGCTCGCGCGAAGGAGTGCGACATGAACGAAGCCTATGCCACGGACCGGCTTGACAAACAGCAAAGCGCGAACAATGCTGTACGCATGGAAGCGCGACTGACAAAACTGGAAACGGACCGAGAACATGACCGGCTATGGTTCAAGACCCTGGAACAGCGTCTTGGCGAGGGCCTCGACAATGTACGCACGGAGTTGCGCGACGAATCGCAGTTGCTGCGTACCGACCTGACGCAATTTCGCGGCGATTTGCGCGGCGATTGCCACGCCCTGCGCACGGAACTGGGCGACATCCGCAAGCACATGCACACCCACTTCCTGTGGTTCATGGGCATACAGGCCACCACCACGTTTGCCCTGCTGGGCCTGGGCGCCAAGGCGCTGCATATGTACTGAATAGTGAAAAAGGCAGGCGCGGTGCCGCACCGCCCTGCCCAGTCTTGCTGTTAACGAAGCTTATTGCGCGAAGCTTACTGCGCTTCAAGCATGCTCTGCGTTTCCTGATAGCGCGTATGCCACGACAGCGCCTGCTCCAGGATGTGCGGCGTGTGACCGCCGCGCTGGCATGCCGCGTCGTAATACGCGCGCAATTGCTCGCGGTAGTCGGGATGCGTGCAGCGCTCGATGATAAGCGGCGCCCGCTCGCGCGGCGCCAGGCCGCGCAAGTCCGCATAACCCCACTCCGTCACCAGCACGTCGACGTCATGCTCCGTATGGTCCACATGCGAAACCATCGGCACGACACTGGAAATGCGTCCGCCCTTGGCCGCCGATTTCGACACGAACATCGATACTTGCCCGTTGCGCGCAAAGTCGCCCGAGCCGCCGATGCCGTTCATCATGTGCGTGCCGCACACGTGCGTGGAATTGACGTTGCCGTAGATATCGAATTCCAACGCCGTGTTCAGCGCGATGATGCCCAGGCGGCGCACGATTTCCGGGTGATTGCTGATCTCTTGCGGGCGCAGCACGATTTTCGAGCGGTAATGGTCGATATTGTCCATCAGCTTTTGGTGCACGGCGGCCGACAGGGTGATCGACGAGGCCGAGGCGAATGCCAGCTGGCCCGAATCGAGCAGCTCGATGGCGCTGTCCTGCAGCACTTCCGAATACATGGTCATGTTCTGGAAGGGCGAACCGATCAGCCCATGCAGCACGGCGTTGGCGATGGTGCCGATGCCCGCCTGCAGGGGCAGCAATTCCGGACCCATGCGCCCGGCAGCCACTTCGCCTTCGAGGAAGGCGATCACGTGGCCGGCAATCGCCTGCGTTTCCGCGTCGGGCGGCAAGGCGTTCGACGGACTGTCGGGGCTGTCCGTGATGACGATGGCGGCGATGCGGGCCGGATCGATGGCAATGGCCGTGCTGCCCAGGCGCTGGTCGACGCGCGTGAGGGGTATCGGTTCGCGCCCTGGCAAGGCTTGTGGAATGTAAATGTCGTGCAAGCCTTCCAGCGCCAGCGGCGTGGACAGGTTGATTTCGATGATGACTTGCTTCGCCTGCTGGGCGAAAGCGGCGGAGTTGCCCACCGACATGGTCGGGATGATGGCGCCGGCCGCCGTGATGGCCGTCGCTTCGATGACGGCGATATCGACGGCGGCCAGGTTGCCCGAACGCAGCTGCTCGGCTGTTTCCGACAGATGCTGGTCGATGAACATGACTTCGCCCTTGTTGATCTTGCCGCGCAAGACCGGGTCGACCTGGAACGGCATGCGGCGCGCCAGCACGCCCGCCTCGGCCATCAGGCCGTCGCTGCCGTTGCCCAGCGAAGCGCCCGTGATCAAGGTCAGGCTCAACGGGTCTTGCAGGGCGCGCTCGGCCAGCGCGCGCGGCAGGGCCTTGGCGTCGCCGGCACGGGTGAACCCGCTCATGCCGACACGCATACCGTTGTGGAACAATTTGGCTGCCTCATCGGCGCTCATGATTTTGCTGAGCAAGCCTGGGTGGCGGATACGGTCCTCGTACATCGTGATGCTCCTGATATTCTTAATATTCTCAAACTGGATGGCTGTCATACACCAACCCCATAAGTGGATTCAGTATAAAATCCCGCTTACATGCATGGCATGAATTAATTTCGCCAAACCCAGTCGATATTTTCATGCTTCGCCGAGGCGAGCCCCATCTTGGATATCCGTTCCCTGCGCTATTTTGTCGAAACCGTGCGCCTGTCGAGCTTTACGCAGGCGGCGGAATCACTGCACCTGACCCAGTCGACCATCAGCAAGATGGTGCGCCAGCTGGAAGAGGAAGTGGGCGCCCAGCTGCTGGTGCGCGACGGGCGCAAGCTGACGCTCACCGACACGGGCCGCATCGTCTACCAGCACGGCCAGGAAATGCTGGCGAACATGCGCCAGCTGACCCTGGAAGTGCGCGACACCCAGGCCTTGCAGCGCGGCAGCCTGACGGTCGGCATCCCGCCCATGATCAATGTGCTGTTTACGCCCGTCTTAAAAGCCTTCCGCGCGCGCCATCCGCACATCAGCCTGACCCTGCAGGAAGACACGGGCCAGCAGATCGAGCGCAAGGTGGCGGCCGGCGAGCTGGAAATCGGCATGACGGTGCTGCCGGCCGACCCGGAACTCGACCTCGTGGCCGTGGAAGTGGCCAGCTACCCGATCTGGGCCCTGGCCGAACCGGGCACGTTCCAGAAAAACCGCACGACACTGCCCTTCAAGGCGCTGGCCGACTTGCCGCTGGTGTTACTCAAGGATGATTTCGCCCTCACGCGCAGCCTGCGCCAGCATTTCGCGCAGGCGGGCTTCACGCCGACCATCGCGGCGCAGAGCGGCCAGTGGGACTGGCTGGTGGCGATGGCCTCGGCCGGCCTGGGCGTGGCCCTGCTGCCCGAGCCGTTCATCCACCGCCTGGCCGGCGAACCTCTGGAGGCGGTGCGCCTCGTCGAACCGGAAGTGGCGTGGCAGGTGGCGCACGTCTGGAGCGGGCGCTATCTGTCGCACGCGGCGCGCGCCTGGCTCGAAGTGTGCCAGGACGTGCTGGGCACGCAGTTCGCGCACTGACGCAAAAAAAAGGGTGGCCGAGGCCACCCTTTATATTGATAACGCTACCTTGCTTACTTGGCGTCGTCGTTGTACATGCTGGCGTACTTCCAGCCGAAGTACAAAATGAACGTGTAGCACAGGGCCGGCACGAGGAAGGACAGCTGCAGGTTGATGAGGTCGGCCAGGAAGCCCTGGATGAACGGCACGATGGCGCCGCCGACGATGGCCATGCACAGGATGCCCGAACCTTGTCCCGTTTGCGCACCCAGCTTGTTCAGGGCCATGCTGAAGATAGTCGGGAACATGATGGAGTTGAACAGGCCGACGGCGATCAATGCCCACATGGCCGTGTGACCGCTGGAGAACACGGCGACGAGGATCAGCGCGATGACGATGGCGGCGTTGAAGGCCAGGGTCTTGCCCGGGCTGACATAGCGCATCACGGCAAAGCCGACGAAGCGGCCCAGCATGGCGCCACCCCAGTAATAACTGACGAAATAAGCGGCGTCGGCGTGGCTGAGGCCCGCGATATGGCTCTCGCCCAGGAAGTTGATCAGGAAGCTGCCGATACTGACTTCACCGCCCACATACAGGAAGATGGCCAGCGCGCCCAGCACCAGGTGGCGGTGCGACCAGATCGAGACCTTGTGGCCATCCTGCGCCAGGGCGGCCGCATCGTCGGCATGCGAAATCTTCGGCAATTTTGCCAGCGCGAACAGCACGGCCAGGATCACCAGGGTGGCGGCCAGCACCAGGTACGGGCCTTGCACGGAAGCGGCTTCCTTGGCGCGGTAGGCCAGTTGCTCGGCGGCAGGCAGCAGGTCGAACTGCTGCACCGTCAGCACGGTGCCGGACAAAATCAGCATGCCGCCCAAGGCTGGCGCCACGGTGGTGCCCAGCGCGTTGAACGCCTGCGTCAGGGTCAAACGGCTCGACGCCGTCTGCGGGTCGCCCAGTTCCGTCACGTACGGGTTGGCCGCCACCTGCAGCACGGTGATGCCGGCCGCCAGGATGAAGAAGGACAGCAGGAACAGCGCATAGCTGCCGGTGGACGCCGGGTAGAACATGGCGCAGCCGGCGGCGGCGATCAGCAAGCCGGCGACGACGCCGCGCTGGTAGCCGATTTTCTTGATCAGCATGCCGGCCGGCAACGAAACGATGGCGTAGGCGCCAAAGAAGCAGAACTGCACCAGCATCGCCTGGACATAGGTCAGGGTGTAGATCGAGCGCAGATGGGGAATCAGCACATCATTTAGCGAGGTCAGCAGTCCCCACATGAAAAACAGCACCGTGACAATGATCAGGGCGCCTGTATTGTTTTGCGTGCCGGCCTGCGCGCGCGGTGCGCCCAGTCCCTGCTTTACGTGTTCCATACTTTCTCCATTGTTCTATCCAAGATTGTCGTGCCCTGCCCTGGCCCATCGCTTGCGGGGGCACCGCCAGGCAGCGGCAGCGTTCGTGTTTGAAAGCAACATCTTCGCAAGGCCGAGCGCGTAGTAAAACTACCTTGCTGCGGCCGCATTATGCCCGAAAGGCCCCGGATTGCGCAGGTTTCCCATCAATTATTCGATAATTGAATAGCTGACATTCGAAATCAAAAGTAGCCTTATAACTTGAAATCGCTATACTTATATTGCAGTGCAGCACAACGCGGCACGCCACACTAGGAGTCTGCCATGTCTACCGCATTTACTTACCACACCACGCAAAACAGCAATATCGTCGCCACCCTGGTCCATGCCGCCAAACGCGTCGGCGCCTGGCTGAACCAAAGCAGCGACCGCCGCGAACGCGCTTACGAAGAAGCCTACCTGGCCGAATCGACCGACCGTTACGACCTGGAATATCGCATGCGCGAACTGGCCCGCGCCAACCCGCAGCCAAGCTGGATGAGCGGTCTGAGCCGTTAAGAGTGCCGCCGTACCCAGCTACTCATCGGCTGTTGCAGTATCCATAGCGCCATCCTGCTCGCCTTGCGCTTGAGCACAGGATGGGCTATACAGGCGGAATGAAAACGCCCATCACCATCCTCGCCATCGCCGGCAGCCTGCGCGCCGCCTCCCTGAACACCGCGCTGCTGCGCGCCATCGCCCGGCTTGCCCCAGCGGAATATGCAATCCGCATCTATCCGGGCCTGGGAGAATTACCCCTGTTCAATCCCGACCTCGACGCCGACAGCCTGCCAGCCGTGACGGGCCTGCGCGACGCCATCCTCGCGGCCGACGTGCTGCTGCTGGCCAGCCCCGAGTACGCGCATGGCGTGAGCGGCCCCATGAAGAATGCGCTGGACTGGATGGTGGGAAATGAATCATTCATCGACAAACCGCTGGTGCTGCTGAACGCCTCGCCGCGCGCCACGCACGCGCAGGCGGCCCTGCGCGAGACGGTGCGCACCATGTCGGCGCGCCTGATCGACGAGGCCTGCATCAGCCTGCCTTTGCTGGGCTCGGGTCTCGATGCCGACGGCATCGCCGCGGACCCGGCATTGCGCCGGGCCATCCTCGATATGCTGCAGTGCATCAGGTCATTTTCATGATCCTCTGCACGTTTTGCTATCAGTTCATCTAGTTTTACTACGTACTTCTACGGACCGCTCAGTGCGGGATCATGCCGGTGAAAACGTAGGCCTGCAGCATGGTGATGATGCCGATGATCACGGCAAACAACAGGCTGTGCTTCAAGGTGAAGCGGAACAGGTCCGATTCCTTGCCTACCAGGCCCGTTGCGGCGCAGGCGACGGCGATCGATTGGGGCGAAATCATCTTCGCCGTCACGCCGCCCGTCGTATTGGCCGCCACCAGCAAGGTGTCGGACACGCCGATCTGGTGCGCCGTGGTGTTTTGCAAGGAGCAGAACAAGGCGTTCGACGACGTGTCGGAACCCGTCAGGAAGACGCCCAGCCAGCCGAGGAATGGCGAGAAGAACGGGAACGCGGCGCCGCTGCCGGCCAGCAGCAGGGCCAGGGTGGACGACATGCCCGAGTAATTGGCAACGAAGGCAAACGCCAGCACCAGGCCGATCGACAGCACGGGACGGCGCAATTCCACCACGGTTTCCACGAAGGCCTTCATGCCATCGCGCGGCTTCATGCGCAGCATCAGCATCGACAGCACGGCCGTCAGCAAGATCGCCGTGCCCACGGCCGACAGCAAATCGAGCTTGAACACGGCGTCATACGCCTTCGGCACGGTCACGATGGGCATGGTCTTGATCACCAGCTGGTCCAGGTACGGCACGTGGATCTTGATGACCAGGCTCGATAGCGCCCCGCCGGCGGCAAACAGGGCCTTGAAGCCGGGCAGGCTCCACACGGTGACGATGGCCGTCAACAGGCCGAACGGCGCCCAGGCGCGCATGGTCTGCGCCATCGTATAGGGCGAGGCGGCGCGGTTACCGCTGCCGCGCACGTCCGCCTTGCCTGCGCCGCCGCCAAAACCGGACAGCGCGGCCGTGCCGCCGCCGACGGCATGGGCCACTTTCGCATTCTTCGGCTGCC
Organism: Janthinobacterium sp. PAMC25594; assembly: GCF_019443505.1. Taxonomy (NCBI): domain Bacteria; kingdom Pseudomonadati; phylum Pseudomonadota; class Betaproteobacteria; order Burkholderiales; family Oxalobacteraceae; genus Janthinobacterium; species Janthinobacterium sp. PAMC25594. The sequence continues at coordinate 5,743,345 of NZ_CP080377.1, read as the reverse complement.
ACACTTTCAGGAACAGGGTCAGCGACACCAGGCTGACGAGGGCCGAGGTGATATCCGGCAGTTCAGGGCCGATATGGTTCGAAGTGAAGTACTGGGTCACGGCAAAGCTCAAACCCGTCACCAGCGCGGCCGGCCATACTTCGCGCACGCCGCGGAAACCATCCATCATGAACACCAGCCAGAACGGCACCAGCAGCGACAGCAGCGGCAACTGGCGGCCCGCCATGGCGCCGATCAGGAACGGGTCGATGCCTGTCACCTGGCCCGCCACGATGATGGGGATGCCCATGGCGCCAAAGGCCACAGGTGCCGTGTTGGCGATCAGGCACAGGCCCGCCGCGTACAGCGGGTTGAAGCCCAGGCCCACCAGCAGGGCCGAGGTGATGGCCACGGGCGCGCCGAAACCGGCCGCCCCTTCCAGGAAGGCGCCGAAGGCAAAGCCGATCAGCAGCACCTGCAGGCGCTGGTCGTCCGTGACCGACAGCACGGAGGCGCGGATGATGTCGATCTGCCCCGTCTTGACGACAATTTTATACAGGAAGACGGCCGTGACGATGATCCAGGCGATGGGCCACAAGCCGTACGCGAAGCCATAGCCGGCCGCCGCCAGCGCCTGCGGCACGGGCATGCCGTAGGCGAAAATCGCCACGGCCAGCGCCAGCGCCAGCGTGACGGCGGCCGCCACGTGGCCCTTGATGCGCAACGCCGCCAGGGCGATGAAGAAGAAGATGATGGGAATCGCTGCCGCCAGTGACGACAGCCACAAGCTGCCGAGCGGGGTGTAAAGTTGGGTCCAGGTTTGCATGTCGGGTCTCCTCCGGTGGATGCGGGTTAAGTGAAAAAACGGCTTTTGATGTAATTGTGTGTAGCGTGTTTTTTGCGGTGCTGCGGTGTTGCCGGGCCGGGTTATTCTTCCTGCCCCCGCGCATTGAGCAGGTCGGCCAGGCTGCGCGGCGCCGGTTTTAAAGGCTTGCGGTGCTGCGTCCAGCCCAGTTGCGCGCGCGGCGTCAGCAGCCGCAGCCGCGTGGCGGCCCAGCGGAACAGGCGGTAGCTGGCAGGGCGCGCAAAGGCGCCGCTCCAGAAACGCCAGATCAGGCTTTCGCCGCGACTGAACTTGGCGCCCTGGCCGCGCAACGGATGCGTCACTTCCTCATGCGGATTGCGGTTCGCCTCCGTGCGCAGGCGCACCAGCAGCTGCGGAATCGGGATGCGCACGGGGCACACCTCGCCGCAGGCGCCGCACAGGCTCGACGCCGTGGCCAGGTCGGCCGTCGCATCAAGTCCCAGCAAGTGGGGCGAAATGATCTTGCCGATCGGCCCCGGATACGTGGTGCCGTAGGCGTGGCCGCCGATGCGCGTGTAGACGGGACAGTGGTTCATGCAGGCGCCGCAGCGTATGCATTGCAGGGTGGCGCGCAGCTGCTCGTCCGCGTAGGCCTGGCTGCGGCCGTTATCGAGCAAGACCAGGTGCACTTCGCGCGGCCCATCCTGTTCACCTTCGCGGCGCGGGCCGGAAATCAGGTTGAAATAGGTGGTGATGGCTTGCCCCGTGGCCGAGCGCGTCAACAAGCTGGCAAGCGGCACGATATGTTCGAGCTTGGCCACCACCTTTTCCATGCCCATGATGGCGATGTGCACTTCCGGCACGGACGTCGTCAAGCGGCCATTGCCCTCGTTTTCCACCAGCCACAGGGTGCCCGTGTCGGCCGCCGCGAAGTTCACGCCCGACAGGCCGATGTCGGCCTCGACGAAGGCCTGGCGCAGGGCGCGCCGCCCCGTCTGGATCAGGCTGTCGACGTCTTCCGTGTAGGGCGCGTCGGGGATATGCTCGGCGAACAGGCCGGCGATGTCCGCGCGGGTCTTGTGTATCGCCGGCATGACGATGTGCGACGGCTTTTCGCCGGCCAGCTGCACGATGTACTCGCCCATATCCGACTCCAGGCACGTCATGCCGCGCGCTTCCAGGTAGTGATTGAGCTCGATCTCCTCGCTGGCCATCGACTTGCCCTTGATGAAGCGCGTCGCCTGGTTGCGCTGCGCGATGGCGTGGATGATGGCGTTGGCCTGCTCGCCATCCTCGGCCCAGTGCACCTGCACGCCGGCCGCCGTCAGCTTGTCTTCCAGCTGCACCAGCAGGTCGGGCAAGCGCGCCAGCGCGTGCTGGCGCACGGCTTCGCCGATGTCGCGCAGGCGTTCGAGTTCGTCGCCGTCGGGGAACTGGGCGCTGCGCTTGTCCTGTAAAAAATCCATGGCGCCGCGAAAACTTTGACGCAGCTTCGGATCGTCCAGCGCGGCGCGGGCACGCGCATGGAAGTCTGCCGGTTTGACGAATTGCAAGGGCTTGGCGTTCATGGCTGGCCTCCTTCATGGGCTGACAGATCATCAATGATCAGCACCCACAGCCAGCGCGGGCCGTGTGCGCCATAGGCCAGCGTTTGCTGGATATCGGAGGTTTTCGAGGGACCCGACACCAGCACCAGGTTCGCTGGCATGCCGTCCGCCCAGCGCTCGGCGCGCGCCGCCGCATGCAAGTCCGCATGCAGCGTGCTGGTATAAACAAGGCAAACGTGCAGCGGGGGCGCCAGCGATACCGTGCGCGGCGTGGCCGCGTCGGGCGCGATGACCAGGGTGCCTGTGGCGGCGATGCCGGAACGGGCGACGGTGAAACCCGCGTCGACGCTGTCGAACAACTCTCCCTTCCACTGCGCCAGCGGACGGTCAAAGGACAGCGTTTCCACGCCAGCGGGCAAGGCGGCGCGCAAGGCCTGCCCTTCCACGCTGGCGGTATCGAGCAGCAAACGGCGCACGCCGTGCGCACCGAGACGCTGCGCCAGCAGGGCAGGCCAGGCGTCCATGCTCACGCAATCGACCTGCGCGTGCGAAGCGCGCAAAGCGGCCTGCATGGCGTCGAGCTGCTGGCGCGGCGACTGCGGCGCTGCGGCGCGGCGCGCCTGGTAATGGCTGTCGATGGCCGTATCGATGGCCTCCACCGCTTCGGGCGCGGAAGGCGCGGCGGCGCGCAGCCGTCCCAGCATGCGTTCGCGGGCGGTCAATGCGGTACTCATGGCGCACCTCCCGTGCGGCGCCACAAGAAGCTGGCCAGGTGCTCGACGGGCAGCGGCGCGCCCTGGTGCTGCGCGGCGTGGCCGATATTGAGCAGGCAGCCGCAGTCGGCCGAGACGAGCCGGTCGCAGCCCGTGGCGCAGGCCGAGGCGATCTTGTCGCTGACCATGGCGCCGGAAATGTCCGGGTGTTTCAATGAAAACGTGCCGCCGAAACCGCAGCATTCCGATTCGCGCTGGTGCTCGATGCGCGTCACGCCGGGCAAGGCGTCGACCAGCGCCACGCCGTGCAGCCGGGTGCCCATTTCGCGACGCGCGCCGCACGAGGTATGCAGCACCACGTTTTCATCGGCCTGTCCGGCGCCAGAAAGGCTGACCAGGTCGAGTTTCAGCACGCAGACGAGAAATTCGCTCAGTTCATACACGCGTTCGGCCAGTTCGACCGCCTTGGGGCCGGCCACGGGGTCATCCTGGAACAGCTGCGGCCAGTGATGGCGCATCATGCCGGCGCAGGAGCCTGACGGCACGATCACGGGCCACGGTTGCGCAAACAGGTCGAGCTGGGCGCGCGCCACGGCACGCGCCTGCTCCGGGTTGCCGCTGCTGTAGGCGGGCTGGCCGCAGCAGCTCTGGCCGCGCGGATAATGCACCAGCAAGCCTTCCCGCTCCAGCAGGCGCACCGCGTCGAGCCCGGCCTGCGGCACGAACAGGTCGACCAGGCAGGTGGCGAACAGGTACACCTGGAGCGGTGCGGGGGGATAGTGGCGCGGCTGGCGCGGGTCTGGCTGCATGAGTGTGTCTCCCCGGCGCTCTGTGTGTTGCTGCGGCGCCGCTGTGTGTTGTTAAGAATGACTGCTTCACGCATAATTCCAGCTTCTTCGAGCCACTTCAAATTGCTCGGACCACTTGAAAACAACAAACGAGACAACAGCGATGGCGACAGGCATGCAAACGCGGGGCAGGGTCGAAACGGTGATGCGCAGGCTGGAGACGGCCCTGCTGGACGGCAGCTTGCCGGCGGGCGCACAGCTGCCGGCCGAGCGCCTGCTGGCACTGCAATATGGGGTCTCGCGCAATACCGTGCGCGAAGCGGTGCAACGGCTGGCGGCGCGGGGCCTGGTGCGCAGCCGGCGCGGCGCCGGCGTCTTTGTGACGGATCAATTGCGCACCGGCATGGCTTCGCCGTGGAGCCAGCTGGTGGCTGACCACCCCGCCCTGCGCGACGACATCCTGGAATTTCGCCGCGTGCTGGAAGGGGCGACGGCCTATTTTGCGGCGCAGCGGGCCAGCGCGGGCGAGCGCACGCAGATCATGGCGCTGCTGGCCGAGCTGGAACAGGCACGCGCGGTCGACGACAAGCACGGCGAGGCGCAGGCCGATGCGCGGCTGCATGAAGTCATCGCGCAGGCATCGCACAACACCATGTTTTTACACTTGCACACCAGCATCATCGGCATGCTGCGCGAACATATCACCCTCAATGGCACGGGCTTGCGCCAGCAAGACGACGCCACCTCGCTGCAACTGCTGTCGCAGCACCGCACCCTGTGCGAGGCCATCTGCGCCAGCCAGCCCGAGGAAGCGCGCACGGCCATGCAAAGCCACATCGATTTCGTGCGCACGCGCGTGACCAGCGACGAATAGGGCGACTGGTAGGACCAGTCTACGGCCACAGCGGCGGCGAAAACTGCTAACATCGCGCGCCGCCTTTGATTTCATCCTGCCATGACCGTCCTCGCTCACACCCATCCGCTGGTACGCCAGCTGGAAAACGACTTGCTGCCCCTGTTCCGCGCTGCCCTGCCGCCACTCGCGGCCGCCGCGCCGCAGGTGCTCGCCTCCGTGTTCGCCTTTTCCAGCGGTACGGCCAGCGCTTTCGAGGATTATCATTTCGGCATTTCCTGCCTGCTGGAGGAAGTGCCCGAGGATGCCCCGGAAGAAGTCGCCCTGCTGGTCAGCGTCACGGGACTCGAGGCCGGCGCCCGGCTGAGCGCACAGGTCGTCTGGGGCCAGCCATCGGGCCGCGTGGAAGCGCAGGCCGAGTTACAGGCAGGCGACCTGCCTGCCCTGCATGCGGCCCTGCCCGGCCTGCTGGCCAGCTTGCAACAGGCAGCCAGCCGCGGCGCACCCGCAATATGACAGGCGCATGAAAAGTGACAGGAAACAACAACTTACGATTTCCTCAGCGCAACTTTGTTGACTTCCACTAGCCCTAGCCCCTATCCTTTCAGTTACGTTTGGTGAGCATGTGTGCATGTTGCAGAGAGCATGCAGACGGCGTCGCCTTGCTTGCGCAAAGTCCCCCGCATTTATTTATCGCAACCATCAGGGCAACGTGCCTGGACGGCCGCTGCCAGCAAATACGGAGCCGACTGCCATGCCATCGAACCGCAACTTTCCGGGAAAAACCTTGCTGGGCTGTGTCTTCCTGCTCGCCGCCCTGCCCCTGCAGGCGCAGACCACGGACGGCACTGCCGCCACCATCAGCGCCAATGCCAGCCTCACCTCGCAATACATTTCGCGCGGCTTTCGCCAGACCTGGGGTAAGCCGGCCCTGCAGGCGGGTGCCGACTACGCGCACCCGAGCGGCTGGTCGCTGGGGACATGGGCGTCCACCGTCAGCGACCGTTATATCCAGGATGCAAGCTTCGAATGGGACCTGTACGGCGGTTACGGCGGCACGGTGGGCGAGCTGGGCTACAGCGTACTGGCGTATTACTACAAGTATCCGGGCGCCGTCTACCGCGCCACAGGCGTCAAGTACGACTATGGCGAACTGTCGCTGGGCCTGAGCTACAAGATGCTGTACGCCAAGTACAACCGTACCGTCACGCCGGACTTTTTCGGCATCACGCATGCGCGCGGCACGGGCTACCTGGACGTGGGCGCGAATGTCGACCTGGGCAATGCCTGGACCTTGAATCTGCACGCCGGCAATGGCCGGGTGGCGGGCACGGGCAATGCGATATGGAACTGGCGCGACGCCAAGGTCGGCGTCACCAGGGCCTTCGATGGCGGCTGGAGCCTGAGTGGCGCCGTGACGCGCGCCTGGGGCGCCACCGACGCCTACGATCATTACACGCTGGGCATCCCGAATGCGGCGGGCCGGTTCGACACCTCGAACCCCGCCGCGACCACCTTCGTGCTGGCCATCAGCAAGACTTTCTAGCCGCACTACCCGCGACGCCCGAGACACCGATACCTCTCCCCATCAAGGAACAGCCTCATGCAACTATCACTGAACAGCAAAATCTGCGTCGCCGCCACCGCGCTCGCCATCCTCAGCCTGGGCGTCACGGCGGCGGTGATCGGCTACAAGAGCAGCGCCAGCGCCGAGGCCGCCGCACTGGAACTGGCGCGCACGTCGGCGCGCGAAGTGGCGGGCGCGCTGCAGGCGCGCATCGCCAGCAACCTGGCCAGCGTCAGCAGCCTGGCCGGCGCCATGCGCGGCACGAAAAGCGCGAACCTGCCCCTGCAGCGCGAGCAGATCAATGAACTGACCAAGGCCACGCTGACCAGTTCGGAAGACTTGCTGGGCGCGGCCGTGACGTGGGAACCGAACGCGCTCGACGGCAAGGATGCGGAATTTGCCAACCAGAAACCGAACTACGACGCCAGCGGTCGCTTCATGCCCTACTGGACGCGGGGCGCCGGCGGCAAGCTGCAAGTCGAACCCATCGTCTTCGATCCGAAGCCGGGCGCCAACGACTGGTACGACGTGCCCAAACGCACCGGCAAAACCTTCTTTACGGAACCGTACATCTACCCCGTCGACGGCAAGGATGTGCTGATGGCCTCGCTTGTCGCCCCCATCATGATCGACGGCGGCTTCAAGGGCACGGCCAGCGCCGACTTCATGCTCACGCGCCTGGCGAAGATCCTGGCAGGCCTGAAAGTGATCGAGGGCGGCAAGCTGGCCCTGATCTCGAACGGCGGCCTGTACGCCAGCCATCCCGCACCTGAGCGGCTGGGCAAGAAGGCCGACGACGTGCCGGCTGCCGGCCTGGAAAAGGTGCGCCAGGGCCAGGCGTATGAATACGAGGACGACAAGGGCTACATCCACCTGCTGCAGCCGCTGCAGATCCACCCCGATATCGCGCCGTGGAGCGTGGAACTGAACTTCCCGAAAAGCGTGGCCACGGCTTCGGCGCGCGACCTGATGATCTACACCCTGATCGTCGCCCTGCTGTGCGCGGCCGCCACGGCCGGCATTTTGATCCTCGTCGTCAACCAGCTGACGCGACCGCTGCGCACCCTGGGCCGCACCATGACGGACCTGTCCAGCGGCGACGCCGACCTGCGCGTGAAGCTCGAAGTCAAGGGCACCGACGAACTGGCCGTGATCGGCAAGGGGTTCAACGCCTTCGTGGAAAAGATCCACGCCGTGCTGCTGCAAGTGCAAGCGAGCGCCGACAATGTGGCCCGTGCCAGCGCCGAAATTGCGCAAGGCAATAACGACCTGTCGGCCCGCACGGAACAGCAAGCCAGTTCGCTGGAAGAGACGGCCGCCTCGGTGGAAGAGCTGACGGGCACGGTGAAGGAAAACGCCGACCATGCGCGCCAGGCGAATCAACTGGCCGCTTCCGCATCGAGCGTGGCGCAGAAGAGTGGCGAAGTGGTCGGCAAGGTGATAGCAACCATGACCTCGATCAATGACTCGTCGAACAAGATCGTCGACATCATCAGCGTCATCGATGGCATCGCCTTCCAGACGAATATCCTGGCCCTGAACGCGGCCGTGGAAGCGGCGCGCGCGGGGGAACAGGGACGCGGCTTCGCCGTCGTCGCCACGGAAGTGCGCAACCTGGCGCAACGCTCGGCGGCGGCGGCCAAGGAAATCAAGCTGCTGATCGACGATTCCGTGGGCAAGGTGGCCGCCGGCAGCAAGCTCGTCGATGAAGCGGGCGCCACCATGGAGCAGGTGGTCGACAGCGTGCGCAAGGTGACCGCCATCATGGCCGACATCAGCGTCGCCACCACCGAGCAAAGCGACGGCATCGCCCAGGTCAACCAGGCGCTGGCGCAGATGGATGGCGTGACGCAGCAAAACGCGGCCCTGGTCGAGGAGGCGGCGGCGGCCGCCGAAAGCTTGCAAGACCAGGCCAGCCATCTGGCCCAGGTGGTCAGCGTGTTCAAGCTGGGCGAGCAGGTGCGCCAGGCGGCGCCGGCTGCAAGCGTGGCCACGCCGCGCGCCACGCCGGCAACAACACCGGCGCCCGCCAAGCGCCTGAGCGTCGCCAAGCCGCAGGCAACGCCGCGCGCGGCCGCCAAGGCACCGGCTGGCGATGACTGGGAAGAGTTTTAAGCGGAGCGCGGCGACGCTAACCCGCAAAGATACCCCTCTTTGCGGGTGGAGCAGCAGCATGGCGCGTTTTCGTAAGTTTCCATAAAGAAATATTTTATATAATGCAGTATCGTCCTCCTGGGAAAGATATTGATCTAAATCAAGTCGCTGATAGATTTGGGGAGAATTGCTCCCTATCAATACTCCTATAATCAGGCCGCGTTGACGGCAGGCACTGCTGCCGGATGAAAAAGGATGATGCATGAAAAAATTATTGGCAGTATTGGCCGGCTCGGCCGCGGCACTCTTGACCGGCTGTGGTGGCGGTGGCGGCGGTACGACACAGCGGCTTGCCGGCGATTCCGGCAGCGCCTCGCCGCTGGCAGCGTATATCGGCACCTGGCAGTCGGCCTGCGACGATCACGACCGTCAAACGCTGGTCATCGCGTTCAAGAGCGACGGCAGCGGTTCGCTGGAACTGACGCCGACCGGCGAGACTTACTTCAAGGCCGATTGCTCCGGCCCCGTGGTCGCGACAGACAGCATCAACGCGAAGATCACCGGCAAGCCGGACGGCACCGCCGACATGCTGATCAAGCTGGCGGAAAATGCCGCGGCAACGAGCTTGCGCGTCGACAAGATCACCTCTTCGGCCCCTGCCTACAGCTACCAGCGGACCGGCGCCACTGTGAAATATGTGCTGCGAGCAAACCAGCAACAGTGGTGCGTTGACGTGGACAATGGCGAATCGTGCATGTGGGATGAAGGCATGCAAGCTGCACAAAGCATCCCCGGCGGCCTGTCCTTGCGCGGCAACGACCTGTTTACGGTGATGCTGGACAAGGGTGCGTATGTACTGGACATGCACTACGTGAAAAAATAAGTGCGCGATCGGCTGTGGGGCCACCCAGCCCTGCGGCTTGCCGCGGCCGCGCCATAGACTTGAGGCCGTTGGCGAGTGTATGTGCAGAATCGAACATACATTGCGAAAACAGAAAGCTATCCTGTTGAAAAACAGGAGCTTGCCATGTCGTCTAACGCCTTTCCCCTGCCGTCCAACACTGCGCTGGCCGCCCTGCTGCAGCCACAGGACAACACTTTCCACCCGATCGACGGCTTGCAGCGCCTGCGCCACGCGGGGCTGGACCAATTACCCTTGCCCGGCCACGGCGCCACCCTGCAGCGCTGGCAAATGCTGGCCGCCATCGCCGCCATCGACCTTTCCCTGCTCAAGCTGTACGAGGGCCATACCGATGCGCTGGCCATCCTGGCGGAAATCGACGGTCCCGGCGTGCCGGCCGGCAGCAGCTGGGGCGTATGGTGCGCGGAAATGCCGGGCGCGCGCGTGCAGTTGCAGCAGGCGGCCGATGGCCGCTATGTGCTCGAGGGCCGCAAGGCCTGGTGCTCCGGGGCGAAGGGACTCAGCCATGCCTTGATCAGCTGCTGGAATGAGGACGGCCAGGCTTGCCTGGCCTCCGTGGCGCTGTCGCAGCCGGGCGTGCACGTCACGGATGAAGGCTGGCAAGCCGTCGGCATGCTCGCCTGCGCCAGCGTCGACGTGACCTTTTCCGGCGCGCGGGCCTTTCCCGTGGGCGCTCCGGGCGCCTACCTGGAGCGCCCCGGCTTCTGGCACGGCGGCGCCGGCATCGCGGCCGCCTGGTATGGCGCGGCCTGCGCCGTCGCCGGCCACCTGCATGCGCGCGCGCAGCACGCCGCGCCCGATCCCGTGCGCCTGGCGCAACTGGGGCAGATCGACTGCGCCTTGCGCGCCGCCGGCGCCCTGCTGCGCGAAGGCGCCGCCGAGATCGACGCACAGCCGCAGCGCGACGCCATGGGCCTGGCGCTGCGGCTGCGCCTGACGGTGGAAGACGCCGCCACCCTGGTCCTGCACCTGGCCACGCGTGCGCTGGGCGCCGGCCCCCTGTGCCGCGATGCCCGCTTTGCACGCCTGGCGGCCGACCTGCCCGTCTTCCTGCGCCAGAGCCATGCCGAACGCGATCAGGCCGTGCTGGGCGGTATCGTCGCGGGCGCCGAAGACCATCCGTGGGCGCTCTGACATGCTGGCCCAATCCGATACGCAAGCGCGCCGCATCGAAGGCAGCGGCACGCCGGACCAGGTATGGCTATCCTGGCCGGGGCTGAACGACCTGCCCTGCATCGGCGCGCACGCACTGGTGCCGCCAGGGACGCGCGCCGTCATCGTCGCGCCCCATCCCGACGATGAAATCCTCGCCTGCGGCGGCTTGCTGCAACTGCTGGCGGCGCAAGGCAGCGAATTGCTGTTTATCGCCGTCACCGATGGCGACGCCAGCCACCCGGACTCGCCCCTCTGGCCGCAGGAACGCCTGCGCCAGGTGCGTCCGCAAGAATCCGCGCTGGCGCTGGCCACGCTGGGACTGGCGTCGCCCGCATGGCTGCGCCTGCACCTGCCCGATGGCGGCGTGGCCGGCATGACGCCGCAGCTGAGCGCCGCACTGGCAGCGCAGCTGCGTCCCGGCGACAGAGTCTTCACCACCTGGCGCCTGGACGGCCATCCGGACCATGAAGCATGCGGCCGGGCCTGCGCTGCGGCCTGCGCGGCCAGCGGCGCCACCCTGGTGGAAATGCCCGTCTGGGGCTGGCACTGGGCCGCGCCGGGCGACATGCGCGTGCCGTGGCAGCGCGCGCGCCGCACTGCGCTGCTTCGCCAGCCAGATGCAGGACGACCCGTCGACGGGCCGCCCCGCCATCGTCGCCGGCGACGCCTTGCAGCGCCTGCTACATGCGTGGGAGGTGTATTTTCTATGAGCGCTACTTCCACGCCGGACGACCAGCGCGGCCGCTATTTCGAACAACTGTATCGCCAGGATGCCGACCCGTGGCGGGTGCGCCAGCGCTGGTACGAGGAGCGCAAGCGCGGCCTGCTGCTGGCCAGCCTGCCGCAGCGGCGCTACCGCCACGCCTATGAACCGGGCTGCGGCAATGGCGAGCTGACGGCCGAACTGGCGCGACGCTGCGAACGCGTGCTGGCGGCCGACCTCTCGGCCGAAGCGCTGGGGCTGGCGCAGCAGCGCCTGCTCGACGCCGGATGCGGCGCCAACGTCAGCCTCGCGCAGCACCGGCTGCCGCGGGACTGGCCGCGCATCCTGCCCGGCGCCGAGAAATTCGACCTGATCGTCCTGAGCGAGATCGCCTATTACCTGTCGCCGCAAGAACTGGCGCGCGTGGTCGAACACAGCATCGCCAGCCTGGCGCCGGGCGGCGACATCGTCCTGTGCCACTGGCGCGCGCCGTTCGCGCAGCGCATCGTCTCGACCGTGCGCGTACATGCGGCCTTCCAGGACGCGCCCGGCCTGCACCGCGTGCTGCGGCACGAAGAAAGCGACTTCCTGCTGGGGATCTGGTCGAACGATGCGCGCTCGGTGGCGCAGCGCGAGGGTTTCGCATGATCGGCGTGGTGGTGCCCGTGCATAACGAAGAAGCATGCCTGGGGGCCTGCCTGGACGCGTTGCGCCTTGCCGCCACCTGTCCCTTGCTGCATGGCGAGGCGGTGTGCATCGTCATCGTGCTCGATGCCTGCAGCGACCAGTCGCAGCGCATCGTGCTGACGCATGCCATGCAGGCGGACCTGCGCTGGCGTCTCGACTGCATCGCCATCCATGCGCGGAACGTGGGCACCGCGCGCGCCGCCGGCGCGCGGCAACTGCTGCAGCGCGGCGCTCGCTGGCTGGCCTTTACGGATGCGGATACGCGCGTGTCGCCCTCCTGGCTGAGCACCCAGCTGGGCCTGGACGCCGATGCCGTCTGCGGCACGGTGGCGGTGGACGACTGGTCGCCGCACGGCCCCAGTGCCGCTGCGCTGCGCCGGCACTTCGCCCAGACCTACACCGATGCCGACGGCCACCGCCACATCCATGGCGCCAATTTCGGCGTGCGCGCCAGCGCCTACCTGCGCGCCGGCGGCTTCGCGCCACTGGCCTGCAGCGAAGACGTGGCCATGGTGGCCGCGCTGCAAGAATGCGGCGCGCACATCGCCTGGAGCGCCGCGCCGCGCGTCACCACCAGCGCCCGCCGCCATGCCAGGGCACGGGGCGGCTTTGGCGATACCTTGCTGCAGGTGGTGGCGGAGATGGAAGCGTCACCACACCTGACGCCGACCTAGAGCCTGTCCCAGTAGATGAATACATCCCCTGCTGGCGCCCCTCAGAAGCGGGGACTGCGTTGATCGTCGTCGCGTGGCTCGCCACGCGTCCTCCTCACGCCTTGTCCGCGCTCCTGATGAACTGCCAGCAGAAGACGCTCACTACTGGGATAGGCTCTTAGCGCATCGCCTCCGGCAAACCCGGCGCAAATTCGGCGCCGTGCTTGACCTGCGCGGTGGACGCCTTCAGGGTCGCACCGATCGGCTCGGCGCGGCCCGCCAGGCACTGCCCCAGGAAGTTTTCCGTCACCGCATTGAAAGCGATGTTGTTGACGGGACGGGCGAAGCCATGGCCCTCGTCGGGGAACAGCACATACGTGACGGGGATATTCTTGGCCGCCATGGCCGCCACGATCTGGTCCGACTCGGCCACGTTGACGCGCGGGTCGTTCGCCCCCTGGCCGATCAGCAGGGGCCGCTGGATGTTCTGCGCAAAGTTCAGCGGCGAGCGCTCCTTCAGCAGCGCGCGGCCGTCTTCCGTGGTCGGATCACCCATGCGCTTGTAAAACTGCTGCTTGCCCGCTTCCCAGTACGGCGGAATCGTTTGCAGCAGGGTAAACAGGTTCGACGGGCCGACGATATCGACCCCGCAGGCAAACGTCGTCGGCGTGAACGCCATGCCGGCCAGGGTGGCGTAGCCACCGTAGGAGCCGCCCATGATGGCCACCTTGTCCGCCGTGGTCACGCCGCTCTTGACGGCCCATTGCACCGCGTCGAGCAAGTCATCATGCATCTTGCGGCCCCACTGCAGGTCACCGGCCGAGATGAATTGCTTGCCGAAGCCCGTCGAGCCGCGGTAGTTCACCGACAGCACGGCGTAGCCGCGGTTGGCCAGCCACTGGTGGTAGCCGTTGTAGCCGTAGGTATCGCGCGCCCATGGCCCGCCGTGCACCAGCAGCACCATCGGCACCGCCTGCGTGGCCTTGCCGCCAGCATTCGCCTTCGATGCATGCGGCAGGGTCAGGTAAGACACCAGGGTCAGGCCGTCGCGTGCCTTGATTTCCTGTGGGTACATGGGCACCAGCGGCGCGCCTTCCAGTTCCGGGCGCGTGACGTACAGCTGCGTCAGCTTCTTGGTCTTGCGCTCATACAGCCAGCTCGATGCCGGCGCCGTGACGGTATCGACGCCCACCAGCCACTTGTCGTCGGCTTCCGTGCGCGACGTCACGTTGAACTGGCCCTTCGCATGCTTCTTCAGGAAAGCCAGGTCGGCCTTCAGGTCGTCCGTCAGCGGCAGGTATTCCTGCTGCAGATAGTCGACGGAATAGGCTTGCACCTTGCCCGTGCGCGTGTCGTACAGGGCGTCAGAAATGTCGGCGCGCGGGTCTTGCGCCACCAGCGTGGTCTTGCCGCTGGCGACATCCTGCGCCAGCAGCGCCGAGGTATTGCGGCCGCGCGAGTCGGTCCAGTACAAGGTCTTGCCATCGACCGTAAACGCCAGCGGCGCCGTCGTCTGCGAGTCTTCCAGGCCCACCTCGGTCAGCGGCGTGCTCTCGACCTTGCCGTCCGTCAGGCGGAAATACTGCATGCCGCCATCGGCGCGCGCCTTGCTGGCCATACGCAAATTGAGCAATTCATCGGCCAGGTAGCCGCCATAGCCATCGTTCTGCTGCACCAGGGTCAGCTTGCCGCTGGCCAGCTCCAGGCTGTACACGTCGTGCCAGCGCGCATCGCGGTTATTGATGCCCACCAGGATGCGGTCCTTGACCTTGCTGCTGATCTGGACGATCCGCACGCGCGTCTTCTCGAACGGCGTGTAATTGATCTGCTTGCCCGTTGCCACGTTCACGCCATACAGCAGGAAGTTTTCATCGCCGCCCTTGTCCTGGATGAACAGCAGGGTTGTCGAGTCGGGCGACCAGAAGCTGCCGCGGATGGGCCGCACCTTCTCTTGCGTCAGCGGGCGCGCCTGCGCCGGGTCGCTGGCCGGCGCCACCCACACATTGAGCACGCCATCGCGCGGCGCGATCCACGACAGCCACTTGCCATCCGGGCTGATGCGCCCGCCGGACTTGCTGGGATTACCAAAGATCTTCGCCCGCTCGATCAGCGGCGTGTGATTGACAGGGGCTTGGGCGTGCGCCGGCAGCGCGGCGGCAAACAACAGGGCAGGCAGGGCATAGCGAATCATGGACACCTCATGGTTACTGGATGAAGGGAAACATCACACGTGCATGTGCCAGCAAATCATAGGCGAAAGCCGTGTTGCCAGGTTGATGACAGCGACAGGGGACGGAAATCGGGGGATAGAATGGCGAAAACGGGGGCTGGCAGGTGCGTCAAATCACTGACGCGAGCGCGGCCAGGGGCTTGCTTAGCAAACGCCGCCAGCCTCGCTGGTGCCTGTAAGCAGGTCAAGCCCAAGCAGGCAGGTGTAGCCGTTTTCCCTGCTGTAGACGCATAGAAGATGCCCTCGGCGCCGCTCGCGGTCTTCAGGGTCGCCGCTGCAAGCATGCTCGCGCCGCACGTCAGGCCCGAGACCATTGAACAAATCCCGTGCACTCTGAGCCTGCGCCAGGACAACCCAATCGATCAACTCGACATGTCCAGCTACAAGACCGGACGGCGCGAGGTGCTGGCCACGCATACGCAAGTGCAGGCGATACGGGAAGCCGGCATGATGAGCAAGGAACGCAAGGGCACAGGTTTGAGCATCCCGACGGCCAGCGGTCCCATGTTCGCCTGCATCATCGATATGTCCTATCTGCTATGGGCGCGCGGCATTGATATCCGCATGCTAAAAGAATCACAGATTGAAGATGGGCGGATCAGAATCAAGCCAAGCAAGACACAAAAAACCAGTGGCAAGGCGGTCGATATCGTCGTTACGCCTGAGATTGCCGAAGTGATCGCCCGCGCCCGTGGACTGAAAATCAAGTATGGGCTGATCAGCCAGTTCGTGTTCCCGACGCAAAAAGGCGGCGCCTACACCCGCTCGGGCCTTAGTTCAATGTGGGATCGCGCAAAGGAGCGAATTGGAATGAAGGATGACGTGGTATTCCGCGATATCCGGGCCTTGGCGGCCACGGATGCGGCACGGCGCGGCGAGAACCGCAGCGACATTCAAAAGCGCCTGGTGCACACGTCAGGCAAGACCACGGATATCTACATCAAGGAAGTGATTGCGGATGTTTCCGAGATTCCGATGGACTTACCCTGGCTTGAGTAAAGCCCGACTTTTGCAAATAGCCGCCATCCTCTGTCAACGCTGGATGGCTGCTTTCGCCCCTTTGCGGTCGGTCAGAGTTCGGTTGTACATGCAAGGCGCTCGACCTACATGTCTTGCCTTTGAGATCGTTTAGCATTCAAAACAGTTCATCAGGTGGCTGTTCAATTGAGCCGCCTGAGCAACTAACAATGAATTGCGTAGCGCGCGCGCAAAGGGCCTCGCTAGGTGAGCGAACGACCAGAACGAGGGGGCCATGAGGGAGAAGGTCTATGCTCAATTGTTCATCTTGCCCTGCCCCGCGCAAGGCTACAGTGAGTTCTGTCCATTCGCTATCTAGGGCCGTCATACTATTTCCGTCTGAGTCATAGTCGCAACCCGCCCCCCACAAGTGTTCAGCCACAAGGTGGAACGCAGGCCTAGGACCTGGACGCCTAATATAGAGAACGTGTTCGGAGTCCATACTCATTATCCTAAGAACGTGTTATTACGATCATGCATGATATATCTCGATTGCCAATGTCGGGTTCTGGCCGATTGCAGCCGCCAAATCTTCCGGGTTGCCAGCTACGCGACCAAAAAATCATCAGTTGAGCCATCCGGCCAAATGGTTGTGTAGATATCATCAGAAAGCAATCGGTATCCAGCTTTTACATCATGTAGCAATTTGAACCTATCTAGGATGGGTTTGCTCGCTTCAAACACGGCCGTCGGATTTGTGGCCAGAATAAAAATATTTATCTCGCCACAGCCCATATCATGGCCGTCGACGTCAACAATGTCATTCAACTCAATGGAAAGTTCCTTTTCCAAATTCATCATTACGTCGAAGTCACCTAGAGAGTCGCCACGTACCTGCAGTACCAACTGATAGCTCATATCACCTCGTAAATCCCATCACACTGAAAATTTTCGGCCGTTCGAAGGGCTGCTTCTGGCCGATAGGGGACATCAGCATGCGGCACTGAAAATCATACGTCATGTAAACGGGAAAACCCAGCACCGATATTATACAAACGTATAATATACAGTACTGGGTTTCTATACAGCTTGCGCTGTAACTCCTTGAATCTAATGGTCGGGACGGGAAGATTCGAACTTCCGACCCCATGCACCCCATGCATGTACGCTACCAGGCTGCGCTACGCCCCGACGAGGTGGGAATTATAGCAGAGGCTTTTAGGTTTTTGCCATGCTTTGCGCTTGATTCATATCGAACTGCGCAAAGTTTTTTTCAGCCTGGGGGCAAAGCGTTCTACTCGCCCAGCAGCAATGCGGTCAGGACGATGCGGAAACCGGCGATCAGGGGTTCGACCTTCATGTCAGGATTGTGCACCGCTCGCACGGGCAAGCCTTGGTACATGGCGATCATGGCGTTCAGGCGCCCTTCCAGCATCCCTTCGTCGGCCGGCAAGCCGCGCTTGATGCGCGCATCGCGTATGATCGAAAGAAACAGCTTGCGCGAACGCACATCCGCGCAGTGCAACATTTCCGCGATGGCGGGGTTGCGCGACGCTTCGGCAAAAATTTCCAGCGGCATCACCCAGGTTTTCGGGTCCAGGCTTTCCAGCACATGCTCGCCAGCATTATCGACCACGGCCTGCAGCGGGTCTTCGCGCTGCGCCAGGTCCTGCATCAGGTTGGTGACCCGCTCCATGTTCTGCATGACGAAGGCGGCGATGATCGCATCCTTGCTGTCAAAATAATTATAGATGTGGCCCGCGCTCATGCCGGCCGCCTTGGAGATCTCGGCCATGCTGGCGCCGTGGAAGCCGCGGCGGCTGAAACAGCTTTCGGCCGCATCGAGCACCTGCTTGCGCCGCGTGTTGGCGCGCTCGGGATCCGGATGCTTCTTTTCAACTTGGTTCATGATTTTCCAGTAGCGCGCCGGCCCTGCCCCTGCGGACAAGGGCAAGGCCGGCGTCGGCGTCCCCGTGATTATTGGACGCCGCCAGCCGCCGCGACGGCTGTCTGCTCAGGCTGCCAACCGCCGCCCAGCACCTTGTACAAGGTCACCAGGTTGGTCGACTTGGCCAGGCGCGCCGTGATCAGGCTTTGCTGCGCCGTGTACAGCGCGCGCTGGGCCACCAGGGCGTTCAGGTAGGACTCGGCGCCCTGCTTGTAGCGCGCATCGTGGATGGTGTAGCTCTTCGTCGACGCTTCGACCAGCGAGACCTGCGATTGCAGGCGCTCGTCGATGGTGCCGCGCTGGGCCAGCGCATCGGACACTTCACGGAAGGCGACCTGGATCGCCTTTTCGTATTGTGCCACAGAGATTTCACGCTGCACCTTGGCGATATCGAGGTTGGCGCGGTTCACGCCGCCATCGAAGATCGGCAAGCTGATCTGCGGCAGGAAACTCCACGTGCCGCTGCCGCCCTTGAACAGGCCCGACAGGTTGTCGCTGACCGAACCGGCCGTGGCCGTCAGCGAAATGCGCGGGAAGAAGGCCGCGCGCGCCGCGCCGATGTTGGCGTTGGCGGCGCGCAGGGTGCGCTCCGCCGCCAGCACGTCGGGACGGCGTTGCAGCACGTCCGACGGCACGCCGGACGGAATGTCCGTCAGCGCCGTCACGGTGCCGAACTCGGCTGGCGGCAGCATATCGGCCGGCACGGGGCCGCCCACCAGCAAGACCAGCGCGTTCTGATCCAGCGCCACCTGGCTCGTGAACACAGCCACGTCGGAACGGGCCGATTCGACACTGGTCTGGGCATCGTACTTGTCCAGGCCGGAAGTAGCACCGGCACTGAAGCGGCGCACGGCCAGGTCATACGACGACTGCTGGCTCTTCAGGGTATCTTGCGCCACGCGCAGGCGCTGCTGGTCGGCCACCAGGTTCAGATAGGTGCTGGCCACTTCGGCCACCAGGCTGATCTGCTGTGCACGGCGTGCTTCTTCCGTGCCCAGATACTGTTCCAGCGCGCTGTCGGACAGGCTGCGCACGCGGCCGAAGAAGTCCAGCTCGTAGGCCGACACGCCCAGGTTCGCCGTGTACTGGCGATTGATCGACGCTTCGCCCGTCGGGCTGGCGTTTTTCGAAATGCGCGTGGCCGACTGGCCACCCGACGCCGACAGGGTCGGGATCAGCGCGGCGCGTTCGATGCCATACGTGGCGCGCGCCTTCTCGATGTTCAGGATCGAGACGCGCAGGTCACGGTTGTTGGCCAGCGCCAGTTCCAGTACCTGGCGCAGGCGCGCATCGGCAAAGAACTCGCGCCAGGCGACGTCCGCCACCGGCTTGGCGTCGGCGGCGGCCGCGTCGGCCTTGTAGGAAGGACCGGTCGGCCACGCCGTGGGCGCCGGCGCTGCCGGACGCTCGTACGTGGGAGCCAGGCTGCAACCGGCCAGCAAGGCCAGTGCCGCCATGGAGAGTAGTGATTTTTTCATATTAATGTGCATCCTTGGAAAGCGTGACGGCTGGCGCGCCAGGCGTCGCCGGCGTGGTTGGCGCGTCCGACTTCGAGAAGAAGCCGCGCACCAGCACGAAGAACACCGGCACGAAGAAGATACCGAGGAACGTGGCCGTCAACATACCGCCCAGCACGCCGATACCGATGGCGTTCTGGCTGCCGGAACCGGCGCCGCTGGAAATAGCCAGTGGCAACACACCGAGGCCGAAGGCAATCGAGGTCATCAGGATCGGACGCAGACGCAGACGCACCGCATGCAAGGTCGCGTCCAGCAGCGACATGCCCGATTCCTGCATTTCCTTGGCAAACTCGACGATCAGAATCGCGTTCTTCGCCGACAGGCCCACCACCGTGAGCAAGCCCACCTGGAAGTACACGTCGTTCGACAGGCCGAACATCCACGTCCCGAGCACGGCGCCGATCACGCCCAGCGGCACGACCAGCAGCACCGAGAACGGAATCGACCAGCTCTCATACAGCGCGGCCAGGCACAGGAAGACGATCAGCAGCGACAGCGCATACAGCTGCGGCGTCTGCGAACCGGATTCGCGCTCTTCCAGCGACACGCCGGTCCAGCTGAAGCCGATGCCAGGCGGCAGCTTGGCCACCATCTCTTCCATCGCGTTCATGGCGGCGCCCGTGCTTTGGCCCGGCGCCGGCGTACCCAGGATTTCTACCGACGGCAAGCCGTTGTAGCGTTCCAGGCGTGGCGATGCGTAAATCCATTTGCCGGTGGCAAAGGCGGAGAACGGCACCATCTGGCCAGCCGTGTTGCGCACGAACCACTTGTTCAAGTCTTCCGGCAGCATGCGCGATTCGGCATTACCTTGCATGAACACTTTCTTCACGCGACCACGGTCGAGGAAGTCGTTCACATACGAACTACCCCAGCCGACGCTCAGCACGCGGTTGATTTCCGAGAGCTGCAAGCCCAGCGCGGTGGCTTTCTGCTGGTCGATGTCGATCTTGTACTGCGGCGTGTCTTCCTGGCCGTTCGGGCGCACGCCCACCATGGCCGGATTCTGCGACGCCATGCCCAGCAACTGGTTACGCGCCGCCATCAGGGCGTCATGCCCGACACCGCCGATATCCTGCAACTGCATGTCGAAACCGGTGGCGTTACCCAGTTCCAGCACGGCAGGCGGGGCGAACGTAAACACCATCGCATCCTTGATCTGCAACAGCTTGCCCATGGCGCGACCGGCCACGGCAGGCGCTTTTTGCGCCACGTCCTTGCGCAGCGACCAGTCTTTCAGGCGCACGAAGGCGATACCCGTGTTCTGACCGTTACCACCGAAGCTGAAACCGGCGACGGCAAACACGGAAGCGACGTTGTCTTTCTCGCTGTTCATGAAGTGGTCTTCGACCTGTTCGATCACTTTCAGGGTGCGCTCTTGCGTGGCGCCCGTCGGCAATTGAATCTGCGTAAACAGGATGCCCTGGTCTTCTTCCGGCAGGAAGGAGGTCGGCAGGCGCATGAAGACAAATACCAGGCCGGCCAGCAGGATGACATACAACAGCATCGAACGGCCGCGGTGGCGGATCATGCTGCCAACCAGGCCCTGGTACTTGTTGCTGCTGCTGTCGAAACTGCGGTTGAACCAGCCGAAGAAACCCTTGTTCGTCGCGTGATGGCCTTTTTCGACCGGTTTGAGCAGGGTGGCGCACAAGGCTGGCGTAAACACCAGCGCGACGATGACGGACAGCACCATCGACGAGACGATGGTGATCGAGAACTGGCGGTAAATCACGCCCGTCGAACCGCCGAAGAAGGCCATCGGCACGAACACGGCCGACAGCACCATGGCGATACCGACCAGCGCGCCCGTGATCTGCGTCATGGACTTGCGCGTCGCTTCCAGCGGCGACAAGCCCTCTTCGCTCATCACGCGCTCGACGTTTTCCACCACCACGATGGCATCATCAACCAGCAGACCGATGGCCAGCACCATGGCGAACATGGTGAGCGTATTGATCGAATAGCCGAACGCGTTCAGGATGCCGAAGGTACCGAGCAGCACGACCGGCACGGCCATGGTCGGGATCAGCGTGGCGCGGAAGTTTTGCAGGAACAGATACATCACCAGGAACACCAGGATGACCGCTTCGACCAGCGTCTTGACCACTTCTTCGATCGACAGTTTCACGAACGGGGTGGTATCGAACGCCACCTGGTAGCTCATGCCTTCAGGGAATTGCTTGCTCAGGTTGCCCAGCATGGCTTTCGCCGCATTGGCCGTATCGAGCGCGTTCGCGCCCGTCGCCAGCTTGATCGCCACGCCGGTGGCCGCATGGCCGTTGTAGCGGGCCACGGTGTTGTAGTTCTCGCGGCCCAGTTCCATGCTGGCCACGTCCTTCAGGTACACCATGGCACCGTTGGTCGTGGTTTTCAGCAAGATGGCGCCGAACTGCTCCACCGTTTGCAAGCGGCTTTGCGCCGACACGGTCGCGTTCAGCTGCTGGCCCTTGACGGACGGCGTGCCGCCCAGCTCACCGGCCGACACTTCGGCATTCTGCGCCTGCACGGCCGTGATCACGTCCGCCGGGGTCAGATTAAAACTTTGCAGCTTGGCCGGGTCGAGCCAGATACGCATGGCGTACTGCGAACCGAACAGGGTCACATCGCCCACGCCGGCAACACGGCTGAGCGGATCGACGACGTTGGCGGCCACATAGTCGCTCAAGTCGGTCTGGTCCATCTTGCCGTTTTCGGAAATGAAGCCGAACACCATCAGGAAGTTCTTCGTGGCTTTCGACACGACCAGGCCTTGCTGCGTGACAGCCGTCGGCAGCAGTGGCGTGGCCAGCTGCAGCTTGTTCTGTACCTGCACCTGGGCGATGTCCGGGTTGGTGCCGCTGCTAAACGTCAGCGTGATGCTGATGCCGCCAGTGGCATCGCTCGACGAGGCCATGTAGCGCAAGCCGTCGATACCCTTCATCTTTTGTTCGATGACCTGGGTGACCGCATCTTCCACGGTCTTGGCGGAGGCGCCAGGGTAGGAGCCGCTGATCGAAATCGACGGCGGGGCGATGCTCGGGTACTGCGCGATCGGCAGGCTGAGGATCGAAATCACGCCGGCAAGCATGATGACGATCGCGACCACCCAGGCAAAAATCGGGCGGTCAATGAAAAAACGGGCCATTAATATTCTCCTGAATTAGTGGGCGCTGGCGGCCGATGCGGCGGCGGAAGCGGCAGCGGCAGGAGCAGCGTCGGCCTTGGCCGGCACGGTGACGGCTGGCGCGCCTGGCTTGACTTTTTGCAAGCCTTCCACGATCACGCGGTCGCCTGCGGCCAGACCGGACGTCACCAGCCAGTTGGTGCCGACGGTGCCGCTGGTGGTCAGCACGCGCTGCTCGACCTTGTTTTCCTTGTTCAGGATCAAGGCGGTCGCCTGGCCCTTCTGGTTGCGCGTCACGCCCACTTGCGGCACGGTGATGGCTTTTTCATCGACGCCCGTTTCCAGCTGCGCGCGTACGTACATGCCTGGCAGTAATTCACCTTTCGGGTTCGGGAACAGCGCGCGCAGGATCACGTTGCCGGTGGTCGGATCGACCGTCACGCCGGCGAACTGCAGCTTGCCCGACTCGCCGTACTTGCTGCCGTCCGGCAAGATCAAGTCAACCTTGGCCTGGCCTTCGCCGACTTTCTTCAGCGAACCGTCGGCCATCTGGCGTTTCAGGCGCAGCAGGTCGGTGCTCGACTGGGTCACGTCGACATAGATCGGGTCGAGTTGCTGTACCGTGGTCAGCGCTTCAGCCTGGCCCGCCGTCACCAGCGCGCCGGCCGTCACGGACGAGCGGCTGGTGCGGCCGCTGATCGGCGCCGTCACGGTGCTGTATTTCAGGTTGATGTTGGCCGATTCCAGCGCCGCGGTGGCGGACTCGACGTCTGCCTTGGCTTGCTCGAACGCGGCGACGGCATCATCGTATTCCTGTCGGCTCACGCCTTCGATGGCAACCAGTTCCTTGTAGCGCGACGCTTTCGGGCCGGCCGTCAGCAGGTTGGCCTTGGCTTTCGACAGCGCGGCCTTGGCCGAGTTGTATGCCGCCTGGTAGGTGGCCGAGTCGATCTGGTACAGGGCCGTGCCTGCTTTCACATCGCTACCCTCGACAAACAGGCGCTTCTGGATCAAACCGCCGACTTGCGGACGCACATCGGCGACCTGGTAGGCATTCGTACGGCCGGGCAATTCGGCGCTCATCGGCAACGCGGCCGGATTAACAGTAAACACGACCACCTGTGGCGCTTGCTGCGCGCGAGGTGCTTCCTGTTTTTTACTGCAGCCGGCCATGATTACAGTGGCGCACAGAACGGCAATAGCGCCGCTCGTACGCGGCGACGTCAATGAAAAGGTTGGTTGCATCTTGGACTTTCTGAAAAAGAAGCTGGCTAGTGTCGTTAGAAATGACTAAATTTATTAACGCAGATCAAAGAATGAACGATCATTCTAAAATCGTCAAGCATCGTTACAATTGAAACAAAGCAACTATCAAGTGAATTAAATTATCAATGAGGCAATAAAATGAGGACAGCAACAGCGGCGGCACACCAGCAAAGTTGAGCAGGAACCTGGCGGACGGTGGCAAAAACGGCACGGCGGAAAAGGTGGATTGCGTGATTACTTTAGCAGGGTCAAGATTTCTTTGCTGAACTGGCCGACAAGGACGCAACACTGGCCCTCATGCGAGGCGTGGCAAATAATTATTTACCAATGGTATCGAAAAGACATGCGGAGGCAGACGCGCTACTATGCTGTCCACGGCGTGGCGAAGCGGGGGCGCGATGATGACAGCACAGGCGCAAGGGCAGGTGCAAGGAACGGCGCAACACGGGGGCGTGAGCGGCCCGGACGCGGCCCCACTGCTGTCGACGGGCGTTCCCGGCCTCGACACCGTACTCACGGGCGGCTTGCTGGCCGAGCGCCTGTACCTGCTCGAAGGCGTGCCCGGCACAGGCAAGACCACGCTGGCGCTGCAATTTCTGGCCGAAGGGGCACGCAATGGCGTACCCGTGCTGTATCTCGCCCTGGCCGAATCCGAGGTCGAGCTGCGCGGCGCCGCGCTGTCGCACGGCTGGGACCTGGCCGGCATCGCCATCGAAGAGGTGGCGCCCAGCGACGACATGCTCGACCCCGGGCGCCAGTACACCATCTTCCATCCGTCCGAAATCGAGCTGGCCTCGACCAACCAGCGCATCCTGGCCGCCATCGACAAGCACCGCCCGGCGCGCCTGGTGCTCGACTCGCTGTCCGAACTGCAACTACTGGCGGAAAACCCCCTGCGCTACCGGCGCCAGGTGCTGGCGTTGAAGCGCTACCTGGCCAGCCGGCACTGCACCACCGTGCTGATCGATGACCGTTCCGCGCTCGACGACGGCTTGCAGGTGCGTAGCGTGGCCCATTGCGTGATCTCGCTGGAACTGCAAAACCAGGCGTATGGCAATGACCGGCGCCGCGTGCGCGTGGTGAAATACCGGGGCGTGCCGTTTCGCAGCGGCACGCACGACTACAAGATCGCCCGTGACGGCCTGGTCGTCTATCCGCGCCTGGTGGCGGCCGACACGCGCCGCGATGGCGACCATCGGCGCCTGTCGAGCGGCGTGCCCGAACTCGACACCATGACAGGCGGCGGCCTGGAAGAAGGCATGAGCACGCTCATTTCCGGCCCCGCCGGCAGCGGCAAGTCCACCCTGGCGGCGCAATTCGTGCACGCGGCAACAAAGCGCGGCGAACAGTGCGCCATGTTCCTGTTCGAAGAAGCGCGCAGCAAGCTGCTGAAACGGGCCGACAACGTGGGCATGCACCTGCAGGCGGCGCTCGACACGGGCTTGCTGAGCGCACAGCAGATCGATCCGGCCGAGCTGACACCGGGAGAATTTGCCCAGGCCGTGGTCGACGCGGCGGAGCAAGGCGCCCGCGTGATCGTCATCGATAGCCTGAACGGCTACATGCATGCGGTGCCCGACGAACGCTTCCAGAGCACCTACCTGCATGAACTGCTCAATTATCTGAGCCAGCGCGGCGTGTCCACCCTGCTGGTCGGCGTGCAGCAAAACATGCTGGGCACCGCGATGACCACCTCGGCCGACGCCAGCTACTTGGCCGACGGCGTCATCATGCTGCGCTATTACGAAACGGAAGGCGAGGTGCGGCAAGCCATTTCCGTCTTCAAGAAACGCGGCAGTGCGCACGAACGCAGCATCCGCCGTTTCGAAATCAGCGCGCAGGGCATCCGCATCGGCCCGGCCCTGGCCGGCTTTCACGGCATCCTGTCGGGCTTGCCCACCGTCGGCGGCACGCCCTTCCCCTAGGAAACGCCATGGAGCAGCGCATCCTGATCTACGCGCCTGCCGGCCAGGATGCCGCCCTGGCCGGCACCGTCTTGGCGGGCAGCGCCATCGCCAGCCATGCCTGCCGCTCCGCCGACGAGCTGGCCGAGCAGCTGGCGTTGGGTGCCGGCGGCGTGCTGACGGTGGACGAGGCGCTGCATGCGGGCGTGTATGCCGTGCTCGACGCATATGCCCGGCAGCAGCCGGACTGGTCCGACTTGCCCATCATCCTGCTGACGCACGCGGGGCTCGATTCCCTGCCCTTGCGGCAAGCCATTGCCACCCTGGGCAACCTGACCCTGCTGGAACGCCCCGTGCACATCCTGACCCTGATCACGTCGGCGCACGCCATGCTGCGCGCGCGCCAGCGCCAGTACCAGGTGCGCGAGACGCAGCGGCGCAAGGATGAATTCCTTGCCAGCCTCGGGCATGAACTGCGCAACCCGCTGGCGCCCATCAAGTCCTCCGTGGCCCTGCTCAAGCACCTGTTCCCTGCATCGGAACAGGTCGGCAAGGTGAGCGACGTGATCGAACGCCAGGTGACGCACCTGACGCGGCTGGTGGATGACTTGCTCGACGTGGCGCGCATCACTAGCGGCAAAGTAGTGCTCCAACGCAAGGACATTGCGCTACAACAAGTCCTCAGCCATGTAATCGAGCTGTGCCAGCCGGCCGCCAGCAGCCGCAACATCAGCATCGCGCTGGACTTGCCGCCGCACACGGTGATGCTGCACGCCGACTATGCGCGCCTGGTGCAGATCTTTGCGAATATCGTCTCGAACGCCGTCAAATTCACGCCGAGCGGCGGGCACATCCACATTACGGCCCGGCTGGCCGACGGTCAGCTGCAGGTGGCAGTGGAAGACAATGGCATCGGCATCGAGCCGGACGCCATCGCGCGCATCTTTTCCATGTTCGAACAGGGACGCACGGTGGCGGGCGAAATGACCAGCGGCCTGGGCATCGGCCTGAGCCTGGCGCGCCAGTTTGCTGAAATGCATGATGGCAAGATCGAAGCGCATAGCGCCGGACCCGGGCAAGGCAGCCGCTTCGTCGTCACCCTGCCCGCCAGCATGCCCGCAGGGCCGGCCGCCACGCCGGCCAGCGATGTGCCGGCCGGGCCGGCCCAGGCCGTGCAAGTGCTGGTGGTGGACGACAACCACGATGCGGCAGATTCACTGCAGACGCTGCTCCAGCTGGAAGGCCACGCCGTGCGGGTCGCCTACGACGGCGCACAGGCGCTGGCCGCCGTCGATGCCCTGTGGCCGCAACTGATCGTGATGGACCTGGGCATGCCGGGCATGGACGGCTACGAAACGGCGCGCCAGATCCGCCTGAAAGCACGGGGGCGCGACGTGCTGATGCTCGCGTTGACGGGCTGGGGCGATGCAGGAGGGCGCACGGCGCAAGCGGGGTTCGACCATCACCTGACCAAACCCGTCGATTTCGACGCCATCGCCGCCCTGCTGCAGCAGCACCTGGCGCAGCGGGCGGCGGCCACTACGCAGGCGGAGTGACTGATTTCCTTACTTCCACTTGCCGCGCAATTCCTGCACCTTTTGCTGCAGCAATTCCGGCGTGGCGGCCTCGGGCGCCACAGGCATGCCCACGGCCAGCGACAGACGCGAGCGCAAGCCCGCCTTGAAGGCGCGCTCGAACAAATGGCCATTGCGGTGGCTCAACAGATGGCCCCACAAGCCGCGCAGCGCCAGCGGAATCACGGGCACCTTGCTGCGCTCGAGGATTTTGGCGATGCCACCCTTGAATTCGCTGATCTGGCCCGTGCGCGTCAGTTTGCCTTCAGGGAAGATGCAGACGAGTTCGCCTTGATGCAGCGCTTGCGCGATATCGATGAAGGCCTTTTCCATCAGGAAAGGGTCTTCCTTGGCCGGCGCGATGGGAATCGCCTTGGCCGTGCGGAAGATCCAGCCCATCAGCGGCATCTTGAAGATGCGGTGGTCCATGACGAAGCGGATCGGGCGCGGGCTGGCCGCCATGATGACGATGGCGTCCACATAGCTGACGTGATTGCACACCAGCACCGCCGCGCCTTCCGCGGGGATGCGCTCGCCATCGACGACTTTCACGCGGTGCACGGTCTGGATCAAAATCCACGCCAGGAAGCGCATGAGGAATTCCGGTACCAGCGAGAAGATGTAAGCGGCCACCAGCGCGTTCAGAATCGCCGTGACGAGGAACAGCTGCGGTATGGTAAAGCCCTGGCCCAGCAGCACGATGGCGACACCGGCCGCCGCCACCATGAACAGGGCATTCAGGATATTCATGCCGGCAATCGTGCGCGAAATGTGTTTCGGGTCGCAGCGCGTCTGGATCAGGGCAAACAGGGGCACGATGAAGAAGCCGCCGAATACGCCGATCATGACGATGTCGAGCAGAATGCGCGGCACGCCCGCCTGGCCCACAAAAGCCAGCGCGTCGACCACTTGCGTGTTCACATACGCATTGCTGGCGAAATACAGGTCGATGCCGAACAGCGACAAGCCGATGGAGCCGAACGGCACCAGGCCGATCTCGATCTTGTGGCCGGACAGCCGCTCGCACAGCAAGGAACCCGTGCCGATGCCGACGGAAAACACGGTCAGCAACAGCACGAAGACGCTGTGGTCGCCATGCAGGAAATCCTTCGAATACACGGGAAACTGGGCCAGGATCAGGGCGCCGTAAAACCAGAACCAGGAATTGCCCAGCATGGCCAGGAAAACGGGACGGTTCTTGCGCGAAAAATTCAGGTTGCGGAACGATTCAGCGACAAAGTTCAGGCTCACCTTCAAGTCCGGCTCGGGGGCGGGGGTGCGCGGCACGCGGTAGCTGGCGATCAGGCCAAACACGGCCACGGCGATCGTCGCGCCGGCCACCAGTTCCACGCCCAGCGGCTTGTGCACGATCAAGACGGCGCCGAGGATTTCGCCCAATAAAATGCCGACAAAGGTACCCATCTCGATCAGGCCATTGCCGCCGACCAATTCCTCCGGTTTCAGCTGCTGCGGCAGATACGCATACTTGACGGGGCCGAACAGGGTCGAATGCACGCCCATGCCCACCACGGCCGCTACCAGCAGCCACAGGGTATGCGTCATCCAGCCGGTGGCGGCCACGGCCATGATGGCCAGCTCCATCCATTTGACGAAACGCGCCAGGCCCGCCTTTTCGAACTTGTCGGCCAGCTGGCCCGCCGTGGCCGAAAACACGACGTAGGGCAGGATGAACAGGCCAGGGATCAGGTTGGTGATGGTGGACGGGTCGAGCGTGGTCCAGCTCAGCGCGTCATAGGCGAGAATCACCATCAGCGCTGTCTTGAACAGATTGTCGTTGAAGGCGCCAAAGAACTGGGTCCAGAAGAACGGCCCGAAACGGCGCTGCGACAATAAGGAAAACTGGCTGCTTTGACTCATGGCATGGGGAACTGGCAATTAAGGAATTGCTAAAATACAGCACTATCCTGCGCACGACAATCTGAATGTCGTCATCTTGCTTGGCATCAATACGGAAAACAGCCTGCCGCGTCATGCTCGCCTTGCCGCTGCACGCACTGCCTGGCTCTTACTCTGACACAACAGAAATCGCTTGTTTCTTAATAATAAGGTAATGTGCGCATACCGCTGGCGCCCCTGCCTGCCCCTCCCGGAAAGCTGCCTCCATGTTTGGATTGATATCGCTGATCATCTTTGGCTTGCTGATCACCGCCTTTGTGCAGGTGCTGCAGTACCGCAGGAAAGTGGCGGATCTGGAATTGCTGACGGCGCGCTTGCGCAAGGAAGTCGACGGCATCGGGCAGCGCCTGCGAGCGCTGGAAGGCCAGGCCGAAGCGCCTGCGGCCACGCCCGTCGTGCCCATCGCACCCGCCGTACCCGCCAGCGTGGCGCCAGTGGCAGTGCCGACGCCTTTGCCGACACCCGCCCCCGTGCCGCAAGCGGCCACGATCAAGCTGGCCGAGCTGGCGAAGGTCGCGCCGGCTGCGGTCCCCGCTCCTGCCACGCCCGTGCCACCGAAACCAGCGCCACCGCCCCCCTCCAGGCCCGCCCCTGCCGTCCCCAACACCCCGTCCTGGATCGCCCACCCGGATGGCCTCGTTGCCAAGGCGAAGAACTGGTTATTTACCGGCAACCTGGTTGCCAAGCTGGGCTTGCTGATCCTCTTCCTCGGCGTCAGCTTCCTGCTCAAATACGTGTCGGCGCAAGTCACGCTGCCCATCGAGCTGCGCCTGGCCGGCATCGCGCTGGCCGACATCGCCCTGCTGGCCTGGGCCTGGCGCATCCGCCTCAGCCGTCCCGGCATCAGCTTGCCGCTGCAGGGCACGGCGCTGGCGATATTGATGCTGGTGACGTTTGGCGCCTTCCGTCTGTATGAACTGATCCCGGCTGGCCTGGCGTTTGCCGTGCTGTTCGTGCTGACGGCGTTCACGTGTTTGCTGGCCGTGCTGCAAAACGCCGTCTGGCTGGCTGTCTTCGGCATCGTCGGCGGTTTTGCCGTGCCCTTACTCGTGTCGACGGGCAGCGGCAACCATATCGGCCTGTTCAGCTATTACGCGCTGCTCAATGCGGGCGTCTTCGCCATCGCCCTGAAACGCGCCTGGCGCGTCCTGAATGTGCTGAGCTTTGGCTTCACCTTCGTCGTCGCCACCACCTGGGGCCTGCTGCGCTACACCCCGGACAACTACCTGTCGACGCAGCTGTTTCTGATCCTGTTCGTACTGTTCTATATCGGCATCGCGATCGCCTACTGCGCGCGCCAGGCGCCGCGCCTCAAGCATTACGTGGATGGCACGCTCGTGTTCGGCACGCCGCTGGCGGCCATGGGCCTGCAATACGGGCTGGTGCGGCACTTTGAATTTGGCCTGGCGTTTTCCGCGCTGCTTGCCGGTTTGACCTACACGGGACTGGCCGTGGCGCTCTGGCGCCGCGTTGGCTTCCGCCTGCTGGCCGAAGCCTTCCTGGCGCTGGGCATCGTCTTCGGCACGCTGGCCATCCCGTTCGCCCTCGACGGCCGCTGGACGTCGGCCGCCTGGGCGCTGGAAGGCGCGGGCATCGTCTGGGTCGGCTTGCGCCAGCGCCAGACGCTGGCCTGGGCCTTCGGCTTGCTGGTGCAGGGGGCCGCCTGGCTTGCCTTCCTCGGCGCCATGCAGGAACTCAACATGGCAGCGGCGCTGGACGCCAACATCTGGCTCGGCTGCGCTCTGCTGGCCGCCGCCGCGCTGGTGATGGCCTACAATTTCCGCCGCCATGCCAGCCACCTGTATCCGGAATTCATGAGCAGCCTGTCCGTGCTGTTCCTGACGGCCGCCACGGCCTGGCTGCTGGGCGGCCTCTGGAGCGAAATCCTGCTGCGCACGGATGCCACCACGCAACTGAACCTGCTCACCGTCAGCGCCCTGGGCGTGGCCGCCCTGCTGGCGGCGCTGGCGCGGCGCGAACAATGGCATGCGCCGCGCGCCCTGCTGCTGGCCGTGCAGGTGCTGGCCGGCATGGTCATGCTCAGCCGCGCCAGCTGGATCTGGGACCAGCACCCGGCCAGCCTGTTCGACGGTTCCTTCCTCAGCGCCCTGCTGCTGGGCGCCGCCGCCTTTGCCAGCGCCCGTTTCCTGGCGCTGCGCGCGCGCGGCGGCGACGAACTGCTGGCCCTGGTCGCACGGCCCCTGCTGGTCTGGAGCGGCTTGCTGTGGTTTGCCGCCATCCTCGTGCCCTTCACCAGCTGGTTGCTGCGCCTGATCGACGGCGACCTGAGCATGCAGCCGCACGCGGGCGAGCACTGGCTGGCGCTGTACCTGATCGCCGTGTGCGTCACGACGCCCGCGTTCGCCATCCTGGCGCGGCGCCTCGATTGGCCGCAACTGCGCTGGTTCACTGTTGCCGCCTGGCTTGGTTTGGGCTTGTGGAGCGCCAACCTGCTGCTGGCGCTGTACCTGCGCGATTACCTGCCGACGGGTTTGAGCTGGCTGGCGCTGGCCTGCGCCCTGGCCGCCGGCGAATACCTGCTGCGTGCCTGGCCGCAAGCGGGCTGGCAACTCGACGGGCGGGCGCTGCGTTTCTTGCATACGCTGCGCACGGCCGCGCCCTGGCTGATGCTGTGGCCCGTGGGCGCCATGCACGTCAGCGCCTGGCTGGCACAGCATGAAGACAGCGTCAGCCCCGCCTGGGCCCGTTACTTGCCCGCCTGGGCCATGATGCTGGCACTGGCCTGGCTGATCCGCCGCTGCCGCGCGGGCGCCTGGCCGGTGGCGCCGGTTGCCGCGTGGTACCAACGCACCCTGATACCGCTGGGCGCGCTGTGGTCGCTGCTGCTGATCGCCGCGTGGAACGTCTTTGACGACGGCGCCATGGCACCGCTGCCGTACTTGCCGGTACTCAATCCACTGGGCCTGAGCACGGGCTTTGCCGTGCTGCTGGCCATTGCCAGCTACCGTTTATTCCCGGCCGGCCAGATCCCGCTGCCCGCCTTGTGGCAAGCGCGCTTGCCCGTTGTGGCCGCGTGCTTGCTGTATGGCTGGTTCAACCTGATGCTGCTGCGCACGGTCTCGCACTATCTGGGCGTGCCATACACCTTTGACGCCATGCTGGCCTCGCAGTTCGTGCAAGCCATGCTGTCGCTGGTGTGGAGCGTCACGGCCCTGCTGCTGATGCGCCACGCGGCGCGCCAGCAGCGGCGCCAGCAATGGAGCATGGGTGCCGTGCTGCTGGGGCTGGTTGTCGTGAAGCTGTTCCTGATCGACCTGTCGAACGTGGGCGGCATCGAACGCATCATCTCCTTTGTCGGTGTCGGCTTGCTGATGGTCTCGATCGGCTACCTGGCGCCCTTCCCCAAGGCTGCCGCGCCAGCGCCAGCCGAACCTCAGCAAGGAGCCGCATGAAAGCCTCATTGATCTGCTGCGGCCTGCTGGTGGCAGGCGCCGCGCTGGCCGCGCCTGGCCAGGACCGGCCACAGGACTATGCCTGGAGCATGCCGGTGACCGTGCCGGCCGGCGCCGGCATCGTGCAGCTAACATTGCCCAGGGACGTCTACCTGCACGCCAGCTCGGCCAGCCTGGCCGACCTGCGCCTGTTCGACGCCGACGGCAAGCGCCTGGCCTACGCCATCGGCGCGCCACCCGCGCAATCGGCCACGCAACGGACAGCCATTCCAGCCCGCATTTTCCCCGTGACGGGCGCGCCGGCAACTGGCGATGGCATGCAAGGCATCGACATCCGCACGGCCGACGATGGCCGCCTGCTGTCGGTCAGCACGCGCGCCGGCACGGCAGCGAGCACGGCGGCGCTGCAAGCGCTGATACTCGACCTGGGCAAGCAGACGCAAGACAAGCGCATCGCCGCTTTGCGCTTCACGCCACCGGCCCGCACGGACAATTACAGTGCGCAAGTGCTGCTGGAAGTAAGCGATGACCTGAAGCAATGGGACGCCATCGGCACCACCACCCTGAATTGGCTTAGCAACAGCGACACGCAAACCCTGGCCAACGACAGCATCGCCTTTGCGCCGCGCGCCTTCCGCTATGCGCGCCTGAGCTGGCAAGCGGGCGAACCGCTGGCCTTTGCGGCGATTACGGCGCAAGCCGTCAGCGAAACGGACATCGCCCCACCGCGCGCCTCCATCGTGCTGCAAGGCTTGCCCGGCAAGCAGGCGAATGAATGGCGCTACGCCACGCCCCTCGCCATTCCCGCCGACAGCATTGCCCTGCAATTGACGCACAACAATGTGGTACTGCCCGCGACTCTGGGCGTGTATCGCCAGAACAGCTATGTTCCCCGGCACCGGCTGCACCTGCGCCAGCAGGAACGTCCCGCGCAAGGTGCCTATTTCGATCCCCTGCTGCGTACGACGTTTTACCGCATCGGCCTCGATGGCAAGGAGCGCATCTCGGGCGACCTGGCCATGCCCGTGACGCAGACGGGCGAATGGGTGCTGCAGACGACCACAGAACACCCGTTCTCCGCCAGCGATGCGCCGGCCTTGCGCCTGGGCTGGACACCGGCCACCGTGATCTTCCTGGCCAGCGGCAAGCCGCCCTATCAGTTGGCGTTCGGCAACAGCAGCGCCGCCGCCGTGGCGCAACCGCTGTCGCAGGTGGCGCCCGGCTTCAGAGCGGACGAATTGCTGGCGCTCAAGACGGCCAGCGCCGGCGCACTCAAACCCAACGGGGGCGTGGCGGCGCCCGCACGCGTCACCAAGGATGGGGCAACATGGCGCCTGGCCGCGCTGTGGGCCGCACTGCTGCTGGGCGTGGCCGTGCTGGGCTTTTTTGCCTGGCGCTTGCTGTCGCAGATCAAGGACGAGCAGCCGCCCGCGCAGTAAGCTGCTACTGACGCAGCAGCGCCTTGAACGTCTGCGGCATCCACGGCCGCGCCGCCAGCATGAAGCTGATGGCCAGGCGCTCATCGCCGGGCAGGCGCGCGTCTTCCTGGTGTTGCTGCGAGAATTCCACCGTCACTTGCTTCAAACGCTCCAGCAAAGCCGCCGTGGATTTTTTCGACAGCATCACGTTCACCAGGCGCAGCAATTCCGTTTCACCATCGAACTGCGAATTCAAATAGTCGCCATACGCTTCCTTTTTGAAATACGTGTGGATGGGGCCGTTTGGTATCCACGCAAACGTGCGTGCCACCAGCAGTTTGACCCGGTTATTCGGCAGCAGTTCCAGGAAACCGATCTTGTCGAGGCGCAGCAAATATTTGACGGCTTGCGCCTCGCTGATGTCGTAAGTGGCAACGATCTGTTCCAGCGGCAACAGGTTCAGGGCGGACACGGCCACCACGAACAAGCGGGTGTCGTCGATGATTTCCTTTTCCTGCGCATACGTCAGCCCCGTGATCAGGGTCGGCGCGGCCTGCGCCGTCTGCACGGCCAGCGCCAGCTGCTGGAAATCGCTGCCGATGGCGACCAGTATCTGGTCCAGGCGCTGCAGGGTAAACTGCTTCTGCGAAAACATCCGCTTGACGCTGGCTTCGGACACGCCGATGCGCTGGGCCAGCTCGGCATACGTGACGGAACGCGCTTTCAACAGGCGTTTCAAGGCTTCGATCAAGGCGTGGGTTTGCGGCATGCACTTCCTTTATAAAAATAGCATCGGTTCCAGCGGCAAGAAAGTAGCGCAATACGCTACCTGCGGTATGCCTGCCCGCTACGAGTAGCGTTTTCATTGACCAATTGCCCTCAGTCTACAATGATGGCGTTGCCACTTGGCACACTTGAAGGAGAAACACATGAAACGCCTGCTGCCCCTCTGCCTGTCCCTGTCGCTGTTGACGCTCTCCGTGGCCGCTCCCGGCCTGGTCCATGCCGCCGCCTCGGAGAACCTGTCGAAAGGCTCGCAAAACCTCAGCCAGGGCTCCGCCATCGTCGTCGCCGGTTCCATGTCGATGCTGGTCGCTTCCGGCCAGGTGGTCGTCGCCAGCGTGGAAACGGTGGGCGAAGGCATCGTCATCGTGCTGAAAGGCGCGTCCGAAGCGGGCGGCGCTTCCATCCAGATGAGCACGCAAGCGGCCAAGGGCCTGTCGCTGGCGGCCGGCACCATGGTCAACGTGGTGGCGCTGTCCACCGGCCACATGCTGGTTCTTTCCGGCAAGGCCATCGCCTTTATCCCGAACGAACTGGGCAAGGCCCTGCTGCACCACTCCAAAGTGTAAGTCACCGATGAAAAGCCACTATTCCATGCAACATCTGCTCGCCACCGCCGTGCTGTGCGCCGCCACGCTGCATGTCCAGGCCGCCAACTCCGACACCACCAACGCCTCCGACAACGCCAGCATGGCCTCGGCCATCGTGCTGGTCGGCTCCATGTCGGTGCTGGCCGCCGCCGGTGAAGTCGTCATCGATAAGGTGGAAGACGTGGCCGACGGCAGCGTCCTCGTGCTGAAAAGCGCGGCCAGGGGCGCGTCCACCGCCGCCACGGCCTCCGTCAAGCTGAGCCAGAAGGCCACGCAAGGGCTGTCGCTGGCAGCCGGCACGGTGATCAAGGTGGTGGCCGTCTCGACGGGCCACATGCTGCTGCTGTCGGGCAAGGCCATCGCCTATGTGCCGAACGCGGCCGGCAATGCCATCCTCCACCATTCGAAAGCGTGAACCCCATGAAACGCCTGACCGTGATGATCATCAGCCTGGCCCTGGCCGGCGCCGCCCATGCGGGGCGCTCGTGCGAGGAAAAACCAACGGACGCGAGCACCCTCGTCAAATCGATGGACCTGGCGCAAAAGACCCTGCAGGCGCTCGATGCCTCCGGCGCGCAAGTGGCGCTGGTGGCGCGCGCGGGCCAGGACCTGTCGAAGTACAATTTGCGCTATTCGCACATGGCGGTGGCCTGGCGCGACCACCCGAAAGGGCGCTGGCTGGTGGTGCATGAACTCAATGAGTGCGGCACGGCGGAATCGTCGCTGTACAACGAAGGCTTGGGCAATTTCTTCATGGATGATGTGTTCATGTATGAAACCCTGATCCTGATTCCCGGCCAGGATACGCAGCAGCAACTGGCGCGCCTGCTGACCAGCAACACGCCCAAGCGCCTGCATGAGCCGCACTACAACATGCTGGCCTATCCGTTTTCGACCAAGTACCAGAACTCGAACCAATGGGTGCTGGAAACCCTGGCCGCGGCCAGCAACGAGCCTGGCAAGATCGAGACGCGCGCCGAAGCGCAAGGCTGGCTGCGCAGCGCCAGCTACGCGCCGCAAACGCTGAGCATCCCCGCCGCCACGCGCCTGGGCGCGCGCATGTTCCGCGCGAATATCGCTTTTGACGATCACCCGTTCGAGCGCCGCATGACGCGCCAGATCGACGTCGTCACCGTCGACTCCATCGTGCGCTTCGTGCGCCAGCGCGAACCGAAGGCGCAGGAGATCGTCGTGCGGGGAAATTAGTCTGGCGCCAGGCCGGACAATAGCAAGGCGGGCGCCTGTGCCAGCGGCGCCGCGCTGCACAGCACGATGGACAGCTCCGCATGTGCGATCGTCACACAAACGGCGGCATCCATGCCCAGCTTGTAGCGCGCCTCGGCCTCGCTCCAGCGCTGGTAGAACTGCGCCAGCCGCAGATCCTCCGGCAAGCCTTGCAGCTCGGCGACCACAGCAGCGCCAAACGCCTGGCGCGCCAGCGCCAGCACGTCTCGGCCAGAATCGCGCAGCTCAATATCGAGTCCCAGCCGCGTAGTACCGCTCAGCGCGCAGGCGACCCAGTGGCCGCTGTGCGAAATGCTGAAATGCCCACCATCGACAGGCGACAGCAGCAGCGGCGCCTGGCCCGGTCGCTCTTCCAGTGCGATGGATTCCGGCGCCACTTCCAGCATTTCCCCCATCGCCGCGCGCAGCAGGGCGCGCCCCAGCAGGAACTGGCGCTGGCGCAGCGGCCGCGCAAAGCGCGCGTAGCGGACCGCTTCCGCTGGCCCGAGCCACGTTTCATACTGAGTCAGCTGCGCGAGATCAAGGCTGCGGGAATCGAGCAGCCAGATGCTGGCGCCGGTGCTGGGCAGGGCTGAGGACATGAAAGCGAATCGATAGACAAAGGCGCAGTCTGCCACAAATGACCAGCATGCATGCAGCAAAAAAATGGCAGCGCGGTTGCCCGTCGCTGCCTATGCGTTGACCGCCTTGCAGACGCTTGCGCGCCGCGCCAGCATTCCCTGCTGCTTACTTCGCTGCTTTTAACTTCACGAACTCGCCCTTCAAGGCCACGCCCGACATTATGTTGCCTTCATGGCATTCGAATTCCGTAGCACTGGAATTTTCAATATTTTTGTAATTGCTGACAATATTAACGACCGCATCGGCACCTACCGAATGGGCGCGTTTTTGCAGCGCAAGCATGGCCGACAGGAAGGCCCAGTTGCATGACGTTTCAGCGGACTTGCCGACGGCATTGGTTTTCTGGCTGGTCTTGTCACTGCTGATGCGATTGGCGATCGGCGGCGTTGGCTGATCACCAAAGAAGAACTGCACGCTATCGCCAAGGCGAGCCTGGGCGTCGTTGGCGGCCATGGCGCCAGCGATCGGCATCATATGTTTGGTATCGGCTGCCTGCGCAGGCAGAACCACCGCCAGAGTTGCCGTCATTGCCGCCAGGATCATCGTTTTTTTCATGCTGTTTTCCTCAATAAGATAGAGATAGTACAAAAGAAGCCACACTTGCCGCTTGCGCCAACGGGCATTACGGTCGGTACCGATTGAAAATCAGCGACATGTTGATACCGTCAAAGGCAAAGTTATTCGACCTCACGTACTCGCATTCGATCGCCCTGCCTTCACCCGCGATATAGGCATGTGGCGCGCATTACGGGGGGCGACCTGCTGTAAGTTTATGGTGGGCGCAAACCAACTTTCGGCGCACCATCAGGAACTGGACTGCGACAGCGGCCACACAAAGCCTGCATGACGGGCTATTTCCGCCTAAAGGCAGCCAGAAGAGAACCAGGGCTAGCTGAGCCGCGTCGATAATCTGCACATTGGCAAGAAAGATCACGACGCAGCCGCACTTCAATCAAATCCTGCCAGGACTTTATAGCTAATTTCAGTATTACTCGCGTGCAGCACTTCCAACCTTGCTCCTTTGTAACCCAGGATCATGGACTCGGACAAATCGTAAGTCACATCATTACTAAACGCCGGCCGTGCCATGTTGCGATCGAATTCACGATAACCCAGGGTGATCCTGTCGCCGATACGACCACTGTAAATCAAAGTGCTCTGGAAACTCGCCTGTTGGTAGTTCGTCGTGACGCCCATCACGTAATCGACCTTTGCACACGGCGCACGTCCAATACATACGGAGCCATCCTTGCTAAACAGATGCAGCTTATTATGCTTGGCAACGGTACCCTGCGCATTCGCGATCACCACGCCGCCGAAGGTTTGATATTCTTCCTTGTCTGCAATTTGCGGATACGTTCCCTTACGCACAACAAACTCGCCGAGAGGCTGGTCCTGCGCAAGAATCAGCGCCCGCGTTTCCGACGCATCGCTCTTGGTCAACATTCTTTCACCAATGCCGATGGTCACCACCGTGCCCACTTGCGGCAAGGTCGTCTGGTAAGCGGAACGCGGCACCGGCCGGCTCTTGCATCCTGCAATGGCGAGACTACACATCATCACGAATAACAGCTTAAAAACATGTTTCACAATTACTCCATTAGTTATCTGAACTGTAATTTTACATTTAAATGGATTTCCGCTTGGAAATTCTCAACAACAAACGGTGGCCGATGCTATTGGTCCAGTTGAAACTGTTTTGCAATACCACCACGCCCGTGCGATTCTTTACATCGAGACCGATATAGCTTGAGTAGCCCGCCACAAAACCCACCTGATAGGTGATCTTAATGCCATCAATATCATCCACCAGCCAGGCCAGTGCCGCCGCCTCGACTGGCCGGTCGACACGCACGCTCAAAGTGTCTTGCAAGGCACGGTCCAGCACGGGATCGTCGCTACCCCGGATATTCGCCCGTGCATAGCGCAACAAATCATTCGCCGTCGAATACAAGGCAGCCGAGCCCGTCAACACATCGGTGAACTCCCAATCCGGCGCTTCGCTCCCGCGCCGCATGAATTTAGGCTGATCGCCCACATGACCATGGGCTCGTGCGGCAAAGCCAGGCAAGCCCTGCGGGCGGTAACCGGTGCTATCGAGTGCCAGTGGTTGCAATATGGTTTCCTGCACCAGCGCATCCATCTTTTTTCCGGTACGCAGTTCAAGCACATGTCCCAGCAAGCCATAGCCGATATTCGAATAATTGGGCGCCGTCGTTGCGGGCGCATCAAAATCGGCAAGGTAGGCCAGCAGGTAGTCACGGTCAAAATGCCGGTAAAAGCTGGCCCCCGTAAACAGATACTCCACGAAGTACAGCAAGGTTTGCGGCGTAAATGGCTGCCGCGGCAAGCCCGATGTATGCGTGACCAGTTGCAGCAAGGTGATCTTGCGTGCAGAGTCGCTCAGTGACGTACCAGGTGGCAGCAACTGTTCGAGAGTGTCGTTCCATGCAAACACGCCCTGCTGTACCAATACCGCCGTCGTTGCGCTCAAGAAACCCTTGCTGACCGAGCCAACGGCAAACAGGGTGTCGCCGTCGGGTCGATGGCCGCTCACCGCATGTTCGGTCGTACCGTATCCAAAGCTCTGCGTGCTGCCATCTGGCAGCACAACACCGACCACCAGCCCTGGCGTGGCGCCGCTGTCGATCAATGGCTGTGCCAACGAATCGACTTCCTTGCGCAGATCGCCGCTGATGGCGTAGCGCTCGCTCGATGCATTGTCAGAATCGATTTCCATCCGTGACAGCGTGCCACATGCCGTCAGCGCTGCCAGCGTCGCCACCATGCATGCACAGCGAGCATATCGCCGGCAAATTATCGCCAGCGAAGTCACGGCCGGTAACGCCTGAAAATCAACGACGTATTGATGCCGCCAAAGGCAAAATTGTTCGACATCACGTATTCGCATTCGATGGCCCGGCCTTCGCCGGTGATGTAATCGAGCGGCGCGCATTGCGCGTCGACTTGCCGCAAGTTGATGGTGGGGGCAAACCAGCCTTCGCGCATCATCTCGATGCTGATCCACGCTTCCAGCGCGCCGCAGGCACCCAGGGTGTGGCCCATGTAGCTTTTAAGCGAACTGATAGGGGTGCTGTCGCCAAACACTTCGAACGTGGCTTGCGACTCGGCGATATCACCCTGCTGCGTGCCGGTGCCGTGCGCATTGATGTAGCCGATATCGGACGGCTGCAAGCCCGCGTCGGCCAGCGCCAGCAGCATCGCCTGGCGCATGGTGGCGGCGTTCGGCTGGGTCACGTGGCAGCCATCGCTGTTCGTGCCGAAGCCCACCAGCTCCGCATGGATGGTGGCGCCGCGCGCCTGCGCGTGTTCGAACTCTTCCAGGATCAGGCAACCGGCGCCCTCGCCGATCACCAGGCCATCGCGGCTGGCGTCGAACGGACGCGGCGTCGTGTGGCCCGCGTCGTTGCGCGTGCTGGTGGCGAACAGGGTGTCGAAGACGGCCGCCTCGGTGGCGCACAGCTCCTCGGCGCCGCCGGCGATCATCGCCAGCTGCTTGCCGCCGGCGATCGCCTCGTAGGCATAGCCGATGCCCTGGCTGCCCGAGGTGCAGGCGCTCGATGTGGTGATGACCCGTCCCGTGACGCCGAAAAACACGCCGATATTCACGGGCGCCGTGTGCGCCATCATCTTGATGTAGGTGGTGGCGTTGATGCCCTTGGTGGTGCGCTCTTCCATCATGCGGCCAAAGTCGCCGATGGCGCTGGGCGTGCCGGCGGACGAACCGAAGGAAATGCCCATCTGCCCGCTCTTGACCACGGGATGTTCCGCCAGGCCCGCGTGTTCCAGCGCCAGTTCGCTGGCGCGCGTGGCCATCAGCGCGATGCGCCCCATGCTGCGCACGGCCTTGCGGTTGTAACGGTCCGTCAGCGCGAACGGCGCGGCCGGCGCGCCCAGCTGCGTGTTCAAGCCTTCGTAATCGGCCCATTCGTCCATGCGCACGATGGCGTTGCGGTACTCGCCCAGGCGCTGGCGGATGGCCGGCCAGTCATTGCCGATCGGGCTGATGCCGGCCATGCCGGTCACGACTACCCGGCGGCTCATGCCATGCCTCCATTCACGGAAATGACCTGGCGCGTGATGTAGCCCGCCTCCTCGCCGACAAGGAAACTCACGGCGGCGGCCACCTCTTCCGGCGTGCCGACCCGGCGCGCGGGGATCATCTTCAGCGCTTCGTCGAGCGGCACCTCGCTGATCATGTCCGTCTCGATCAGGCCCGGCGCCACGCAGTTCACGGTGATGGCGCGCTTGGCCAGTTCCAGCGCCAGCGCCTTGGTCGCGCCGATGATGCCGGCCTTGGCCGCGCTGTAATTGACTTGCCCCCGGTTGCCGATCAGGCCAGAAACGGACGCCATGGTGACGATGCGCCCCGGTTTGCGGCGCTGTACCATCGGCATCACCAGCGGGTTCAGCACATTGTAGAAACCATCGAGGTTGGTCTGCAGGACGATGTCCCAGTCCTCGCCCGACATGGCGGGAAACGCATTGTCGCGCGCCACGCCGGCGTTGCACACGACGCCGTAATAGCAGCCATGTTCGGCGATGTCCGCTTCCAGCGCGCTAGCCGCCGCGGCACGGTCGCCGATATCGAACTGCAGCACGCGCGCCGCGCGTCCCAGCGCCCGCACCTGCTGCGCCACCGCGTCGGCTTCGCCGCGCGCGCTGCGGCAATGCAGCACCACGTCAAAACCGTCGCGCGCCAGTCGCAAGGCGATGGCCTTGCCGATGCCGCGCGACGACCCCGTCACCAATACACTTTTACTCATGCTGCGCTCCATTCATACTCTCCTGCAGAAATTGCTTTGCATCCTCGGGCTGGTATACCGTGATCGTCGCCTGCGCCAGCACGGCGCCCGCCATCTCGATACGGCACTCGAACGCACCCAGTCCATTCTCGCCTTGCAAGGCCTGCTGCACATGCACCAGCAGCACGCTGCCATCGACAAACAAGGGCACTTGCGCTTCGTAGCGCCGCGCCCCCAGCAAAAAACCGATCTTCACGGGCGCGCCGGCCAGCCGCGCCAGGTAGCCCGCATGCGCGGCGATCGCCTGCGCCATGTATTCGATGCCGACCCAGCTGCCGACGCCGGCCGACGGCGCGTCATAAAACACGCTGCCGGCATGGATGGCCACTTCGGCGCACAGGTTTTCCGCATCGGCCGAGAGCACCCGGTCGAGCAGCACCATGGCGCCGGAATGGGGCACCAACTCGCCGATATCCGGAAAACTCATGCTCCCCTCCCGAACAGCAAGGCGGCGTTCGAGCCGCCGAAGGCAAACGAATTGCTCAAGGCCCAGTCGAGCGGACGCCCCAGGCGCGCGCCGGGCAAGGCCAGGCGCAACGGCGGCAGGGATTCATCGGGCACGCCATCCCACAGGTGCGGCGGCAGCAAGCCCTCGGCGTTATCGTCCTGCATCGCCAGCCAGCAAAGCGCGGCCTCGATGGCCGCCGCCGCGCCCAGCGCATGGCCTGTCAGCGGCTTGGTGGAGCTGCTCATCGCCGTGGCGCCGAACAGCTCGGACACCACGCGCGCTTCCATCGCATCGTTTTGCGGCGTGGCCGTGCCGTGCAGGTTCACATAGTCGACTTGCGACGCCGCGATGCCGGCGCGCGCCAGTGCCTGGGCGATGGCCAGCCGCGCGCCGCCGCCTGCGGGATCGGGCGCCGACATATGGTGGCCGTCGGACGACTCGCCCCAGCCGCGCAAGGCCACTGCGGCCGGTTGCGCCGTCATCAGGAACAGGGCCGCGCCCTCGCCGATATTGATGCCGTCGCGGTTCGCGCCGAACGGATTGCAGCGCCGCGCACTGACAGACGCCAGCGCGGAAAAACCGGCCACGGTAAAGCCGCACAGGGTATCGACGCCGCCCGTCAGCACGGCGTCGCACAGGCCCATGCGGATCAGGCGCGCCGCGCTGGCCATCGCCTTGGCGCTCGACGAACAGGCGCTCGAATGCACCAGGGCCGGGCCGTCGATGCCCAGTTCCCCGGCCAGCATCAGCGCCGGCGACGCCATCTCCTGCTGGCCGTAGTGGAAGGCAGCCGGCAAGCCGTCGCCCGCCACATGCTGGCCGATCGCGCCTTCCGTCTCGGCGATGCCCGACGTGCTGGTGCCGATCACCACGGCCACGCGGTCCGCGCCGTAATGGGCGATGGCCTGCTCCACGGCGGGGCGGATCTGCGCCAGCGCCGCCAGCGCCATCCGGTTGTTGCGGCTGCGCGCGGCGATGCCGTGATGCGCCACCGATGGCAAGGCCGCGTCGACCACGCCCAGCGGCAGCATGCGCCCCGGCGTGTAGGTATCGACGGACACCACGCCGCTGTGCGCGGCAAACTGGCGCGCGCGCACTTCTTCGCGGCCGGCGCCCAGCGCGCAGACGATGCCGCAGTCATTCAGATACACAGTCAAGCCGGTCATTCAGCTTCCTTCCGGGGCGTTCTGTATCGTCAGGCGATAGCGGTAGCGCAGGTTGTCGAGCACCACCGTGCCGCTCCAGCGCGGCATGCCGCTGTAGTCGATCACCGTCACCGCCTCGTCATGCAGGAACAGGGTACGGCGTAAGCCGCTGTCCTCGATGCGCCAGCCGGCCGGCAGGGCTTGCGCGATCGCCTCGCGCGGCCACAGGGTCAGCTGCATGTCTTCCAGCACGTCCTCGGCGCGCACCTGCGCCGGCAGCATCAGGTGGCGCCACGAGGTCATGTCCTTGCCGTCGTAATGCAGCGACAGCACGCGCTGGCCGAACGCCAGTCCCACCAGGTCGAGATGCGACGGCTCCACTTCCAGCGCCGCATCGAGTTCGTCGATGCGGCCCGCCCGTTCGACGACCAGGTGCTGCTGCACGCTGACCGTGGCGCCCAGCGCTTGCGGCGCCAGTTTCAGGCCCAGGCGCGCGGGTGCCGAAGGCGGCACGCTGGCGCAGCCGGCCAGTGCCAGCAGCAGTGCCGGCGCCCATCGTTGACATTGCAAAAACATCAGATTTCTCCTGCGGCATCGGCCGCGCTACGATGATCGGCTTCGGCAAAGCACGGCGACAGCAGCCATACCAGCGCCGTGCCGATCAGCATGGTCAGGCCGAATGCCTGCAATGCGGCCGTCTTGCTCAGCGCCAGCAAGCCGAAAGACAGAATGGTATTGGCCGCCGACAGACCCACGGCCAGCCATGGCGTGTCGTTGCGGCGGTCAGGGTGCTCCTGCATGAAGATGCCGTAATCGACGCCCACGCCCAGCAGCAGCATCAGCGCCAGCACGTGGAACAGCTGCAGCGGCAGGTTCAAATAGCCCAGCAAGGCCAGGGCCGCCACGCTGGCCAGCGCCGTGGGCGCCAGCACGCGCCAGGTGCGGCGCCGGTAGCGTGGCAGCAGCAAGCCGAAGACCACCAGATAGGCACCCAGCACCACGGCGCCCATGTAGACGCGGTAGCGGCCCAGCACCGAGGAAATTTCACTCACCTTGTCGACCCACTGCACCCCTGG
The DNA here is from genome assembly GCF_019443505.1 of Janthinobacterium sp. PAMC25594. Classification (NCBI taxonomy): domain Bacteria; kingdom Pseudomonadati; phylum Pseudomonadota; class Betaproteobacteria; order Burkholderiales; family Oxalobacteraceae; genus Janthinobacterium; species Janthinobacterium sp. PAMC25594. The sequence goes on along the minus strand of NZ_CP080377.1, from coordinate 5,698,895 downwards.
CATACCCTCGCCCGCCTGCGCCAGCAGGGGAATGGCCGCGTACCGCATGCCGCGCAAGGCGACGATGGAGGCATAGCCGCCTTCCACCTTGCCCAGCCACAGATGGCGCCATGGCTCGCTGGCCGGCACCTTCAGGAAGGCATCGATCGACAGCGGCGCACCGGCTTGCGCCAACTGCGCGCGTACCTTGCCGGCCCACTCGGGACCTTCATCGACGGACTGCGCCAGCAAGTCGAGCGCGGCGCCCGGCTGCAGGATGGCCGTGTCGAGCAAAGCCCGGCGCGCCGCCTGCGTCCGCAGCGACGGCACCCAGTTCGACATGGCCTGGACGCCGCTGATGTGCTTTTGCGCGATCAGCGGCAGCAGGCGCTGTTTCAACGTTTCCTCGCGCCGCAGCACGGCTTCCGCGCTATCGCCGCGCACCAGGTAGAACTGCACCGGCGTGGGCCCATCGAGCAATTTGCTCAATTTGATCTGGTCGCGTATCAGGTGCGCGGGCGGCGTTTGCAGCAGGCGGATATCGTCGTTGACGCCCAGGCGGCTGATGCCGAAGAGCGCAAACAGGGCAAACAGCACGCCGCCAAACAGGGTGGCGCGGTTGGCCCGCAACTGCGGCCAGCGCGCGCGCGCCGCGCCATACTGTTTGACCAGCGCGCCGCTCTTCAATGTGCCGCCACCGATCAGCGCGGGGAACCAGCACACCACCGTCAGCCAGGCAAACACCAGGCCCAGGGCGGAAAATACGGCCATATGGCGCAAGCCGGGGAATGGCGTCAGCGCCAGACCCATGTAGCCGATGACGGCGGCCAGCAGGGTCAGGCACAGGCCCGGCAGCAGACGGCGCAGCAAGGTGCGTGAATCGAGCGCCGGATCGGCGCCCAGGCGGTTGCATAGAAAATAAATGCCGTAATCCTGCGCCACGCCGATCAGGCTGGCGCCAAAGACAAATGTCATCAGGTGTATTTTGCCAAACAGCAGCCAGCACACGGACAGGGAACCGAGGCAGCCGATGCCGATCGACAGCAGGATCAGCGAGATCGGCTTGAACGAGCGGAAGGTGAACCACGTCAGCAGGATGATGCCGGCCAGGGAGCCCAGGCCGATGGTCGACATTTCGCCCGCCGCCTGGCTGCTGGCCGCCGCCGCATGCAGGATCACGCCGGCGCTGATGATTTCCACGCCGGGCACGGCTTGCCGCGCCGCCGCTTCGGCTTGCGCCAGCGCAGGCATCACGCTTTCCTGCGCGCCCAGCGAAAAGGCGGGCAGGCTCAAGGTCATCGGCAGCAGCACATACTGGCGCTCGCCGTCGGCGACGAACAAATGGCCGTCGCGCGGACGCACGGGCGTTTCCTGCGCGCGTTCCTGCACCCAGCCGCCAAACAGGCCAAAGGGATCGTCCTGCCAGGCGCCCAGCTTCGGACCACCAAACGGGCTGTAAAGCTGACTGAGCGCCGAATCGCGCCAGAATTGTGGCGTCTCCTGGCGCAGCTGCGTTTCCTGCGGCGCCGTCAGCAAGGTCAGGCGATGCTGCTGGAACAGCGCCAGCCAGTCGTTCTGCGCCTGCTCGTCGAGCGGCGTGGACTGGAACAGGCCCGCATGGCGCGCCAGCACGGCGCCGTAGGCGTCCGCCGCGCGCTTCGCATCGCTCCATTCGGCGGCGCCGACCAGCACCACCAGACGCTGCTGCGCCGCGTCGACCATGTGTGTAAACGACGCCTGCAGCACCGGATCGCGCTCCTGCACCGGCAGCAAGGCGAGAATGTCGGTTTCCGGCGCGATGCGCTTGCCCAGCCACAGATAGGCGTTATGCGCCAACAGCAGCGCCACCACCAGCGCCCAGGCGATGGCCAGCAGGCGCCCGGCGTTGCGGCCGCGCTTCGTCAGTGCATTCAAAACAGGGCCGCCTCTTGCGCCGTGATGGCGGACGGTCCCGTCTCAATCGCCGAGAACACGATGCTCGTGCGGTCGCCGCTCGCCTCGCTGATGCTGATGTTTTTCACGAAGGCGCCGCCATCGAGGCGGATGCTGCCGATGGCCTTGGCCAGCGCCGGCTGGCGCGCCTTCAGCGCCACCTGCCAGGTGCCGCCATCGATGCTGCCGTCCACTTCAAACAGCGTATCGAGTTGCGCCAGGTCGCCGGCCAGCAGCGAAAACAGCACGCTGTTGATCATCTTGACCACCGGCTCCGTCTTCGCGTCGAGGCGCATGGCCACGCGCTCGCCCTGGAAATGCACGATCTCGTCGCGCGTCAGGCGCAGGGTATTCGGAAACGGCTGCAAGGTGCGCCACAAGACGCCTTTGCCGGCCACCACGCAAAAGCGGCCATTCGACGCCAGCGCCTTCTTCATGCCGGCCAGCTGCTTGCTCTGGTCGAAACGGCCGCACAGCTGCTGCGGCTTGGCCAGCATGGCCTCGATCTTCGCCACCGGTGCGGCCGCGTGCAGCGGCGCCATCGCCATCAGGCACAGGCCCGCCAGCAGGATTTTGAATTGTTTTTTCATACGGCCTTCAATCCCAATTTTTCAAACAAGATGGGCGGCGAGGCAAAACACATCTCGCCGCTGGCGATATCGACAGCCACCTGCGTCGTGCTGGCGCGGTTCAGGCGCTTGCCCGTCGCGCTGTCGCTGACCAGGTACTCGATCTTCAAGCGGTCTTCCCACTCCACCAGGTCGGCGCGCAAGGTCAGGCGCTGGCCAAAGGTGGCCGGCGCCACATAGCGCAAGTGCATGTCGATCACGGGCCAGGCATAGCCGGACGCCTTCATGTCGACGTAGTTGTAGCCGATGCTGTCGAGCAGTGCGCAGCGCACCACTTCGAGGTATTTCACGTAGCGGCCGTGCCAGACGATCTCCATCGGATCCAGGTCGAAGAACTGCACCTGCATCTCCACTTCGGCATGCCAGCGGCTGGGCGTGGCTTTCTTGCCGCGCACTTTATGCGTCTCAGTCATTCCCCGCTCCGTACAGTGGCCAGGCTTGTGCGCGCATGCGTTCGAGCAGCACGCGCAGTTCAGGGTCGAGCCGGCGGTCTTCCTCGACGGGCGCGATATCGGCGGCCAGCGCCGCCATCATCGCCGCCAGCGCCGCTTGCGGCGGCACGTCAGGACTGACCTTGCAACGCAGCCAGACGCCCTGGCGCACGGTAATGAGCAGGGCCGCGGCGACCTGCTCGCACAGTTCCAGCACGCGCAGGCAGTCGCGCGCGGCGATGGTGCCCATGCTGACCTTGTCCTGGTTGTGGCATTCGGTCGAGCGCGAAAACACCGAGGCGGGCATGGTCAGCTTCAGCGCTTCGGCGGTCCAGGCGGAGGCGCTGATCTGCAATGCCTTCAGGCCGTGGTTGATGGCCACGCGCGGGCCGGTGGCGCCCGACAGGTTGGCCGGCAAGCCCTGGTTGTAGCGGCTGTCGACCAGCAAGGCCATCTGGCGGTCCAGCAAGTCGGCCAGGTTGGCCACCGTGTTCTTCATGCTGTCCATGGCGAAGGCGATATGGCCGCCGTAGAAATGCCCGCCATGCAGCACGCGCTCGCCTTCGGCGTCGATGATGGGATTGTCGTTGGCGCTATTGAGCTCATTCTCGATCGACGAACGCAGCCACGGCAAGGCATCGGCCAGCACGCCGATCACGTGCGGCGCGCAGCGGATCGAATAGCGGTCTTGCAGCCGCTTGCCGTTGCGTTCCCAGGAATCGGTGGGCAGATCCTCGCGCAGCCAGGCCGCCACTTGCTGCATGCCGGGATGGGGTTTGACGGAAAACAGGGTTGCATCGAAGTGGTGCGCGTTGCCATCGAGCGCAAACGAGGCCATGGCCGTGATGCGCGTCGTCAGGCGCATCAGATACTCGGCGCGCTCATACGCCAGGCAGGCCAGCGCCGTCATGACGGCCGTGCCGTTCATGATCGCCAGGCCTTCCTTCGGACGCAGGCGCAGCGGCGTGATGCCCGCTTCGCGCAGCGCCTGTTCCGCCGGCACCTGTATCCCGTCGCGCCAGACTTCGCGTTCGCCGCACAGCACCGCCGCCAGGTAGGACAGCGGCGTCAGGTCGCCGCTGGCGCCGACCGAACCTTCCGACGGGATCAACGGCAGCAGGCCCGCATCGAGCAGGCGCGCGATCTGCGCCAGCAGTTCCACGCTGACGCCGGAAAAACCTTTGGAGAGCGACGCCAGGCGCGTGGCCATGATCGCGCGCGTCTGCGCCGGCGTGAAGAATTCGCCCAGGCCGCAGCCATGATAGGTGTACAGGTGGTGCGGCAGTTCGGCCACCAGTTCCGGCGGCACGGTCACGGTGCACGAATCGCCGTAGCCGGTGGTCACGCCATAGATGGTACCGTCCTCGCGCAGCAGGCGGTCGAGGAAATCGGCGCCGCGCGCGATCGCCGCCAGAAAGACGGGATCGCTGGACAGTTCGGCGCTGGCCCGGCCATGCGCGATGTCGGTAATGTCTTCGATGCGCAGGCGTTCGCGGTCGAAGCGGACGGCGCGCCGGGTGTTTTTCAGGTCAGCGAGGTGCATCGGGAGTATCCAGTCTTGAAGTATCGGGGAGTTGCCAAAAATCGTAGAAGTTGAACCATTCGAGCGGCGCGCGCAGGCAGTGGTGCTGCAGGCGCGCCGCATAGGCGGCCGCCAGTTCGGCCAGCATCGGCTCGCGTGCCTTGCGCGGCAGGTGCAGCGACTGGCGGAACAGTTCGAAATGGATTTCGGAGCGCTGGCCGATGCGCATGGAAAACAGCAAATACACGGGGCATTGCAGCACGCTGGCCAGCACATACGGACCGACGGGAAAGGCGGCTGGCTGGCCCAGGAACGGCGCCACGGCCACGCGCGGCTGGGGCGAGACGGGAACGCGGTCGCCGGCGATCACCACGAACTCGCCTTGCGCCACCTTTTCCGCCAGCAGCATGGCCGTGGCAGGCGTGATTTCCGTCACCTGCATCAGATTGAGCTGGCTGTCGGGATTGAGGCGCTCCAGCATGCGGTTGAACGCCTGCGCATGGCGCGTGTGCACGAGCACCGTCAGCTTCAGGCGCGCATTGCGCTGCGACAGCACGCGGCACAAATCCAGGTTGCCCAGGTGGGCGCAGATCAGCAAGGCGCCGCGCCCCTCGTCCAGGCAGCGGTTGACGCCCTCATCGCCGTCGACGCCGTGCAGGCTCACGCCGCGCGTGTCGTACAGCCCGCCCCATAGCAGCATTTTATCAAGGATGGTTTCGGCAAACGCGGCGAAGTGCCGCAGCACGCTCAGGTTTGCCGGACCGCCGCAGGCCGCGACGCAACGCAGGTAGCTGCGCGACACGCGGCGCGCGCGCGGCTTGGTCAGCACGTACCAGGCCAGCACCGGATACAGCACGATGCGGAAAGGCCAGCGGCCGAAGACGCGGCAGATCCAGAACAGCAGGCGCATGCCGGCCACGAAGCTGACTTCATTGAAGCCGGACCAGTGTCCGCGCGGCTGGTTCGACGCCGCCGTCATCGCACGCGCCAGTGGCGGGCCAGCAGGCGCGGTGCGCGCCACAGCATGCCGAAAAACAGGCGCGCATGCATGCGCGAAATGAGCACGTTGTCGCGCCACAGCTGAAAATGCGAGACGCCGTCGCTGGGATAACCCACGCGCGTGGGCAGATTCGCCATCGACAAGCCATCCCAGTACAGGCGCACCAGCACATCGGTGTCGAAATTCATGCGCTGCCCCAGCACGCCACGCTGCGCCAGCGCCGTCAGCGGCGCCAGCGGATAGACGCGAAAACCGCACATGGAATCGCGGATCTGCAGCGACAGGGTATTGATCCATACCCAGACGTGCGTCGCATAGCGGCCGTAGTAGCGCGCCTTCGGTACCGATTCATCGTACACGGGATAGCCGATCACCACGGCCGCCGGCGTGGCTTGCGCCTGCGCCAGGAAGCGCGGCACATCATCCGTTTCATGCTGGCCGTCGGCGTCGATCTGCAACGCATGGCTGTAGCCGTGCGCATGCGCGTGGCGGCAGCCCGTCAGCACCGCCCCGCCCTTGCCCTGGTTGTGCGCATGGCGCAGCAGGGTCACGCGCGACGGGTGCGCGGCGGCCAGCGCATCGAGGGTGCGCGCGCCGGCGCCGGCGCTGCCGTCGTCGACGAGGATCAGCGGCACGCCATGCGGCAGCAGGCGCTGCACCACGGCGCCGATCGCGTGTTCATGGTTGAACACGGGGATCACGATGCAGGGGCGAAAATGCACTTCAGTCACTGCCGGCTCCGGCGCGGCCAAAGCGCAGCAGTGAATGACAATAGCCGATGCCGTCGCGCGTGGTCAGCAACTCCAGGCCGGCCTCCTGCGCCAGGCGGATATAGTCGGCGCTCTGGTAAATCTTGCTGTTACCGCTGGCCATGGCCGTGAAGTACGGCGAAGTGTTGATCAGGCAGTAGGCGGCGATATCGTATTGCTGGCGGTCCCAGAAGGTATCCATGATCAGCACCTGGCCGTTCGGCCCCAGCGCCTGCGCCACGCGGCGCAGGATGCTGGCGATGGCCGGCTCGGAAAAGCAGCTGAGGAATTGGCTCATCCAGATCAGGTCCATGCCGGCCGGCAGCGGCGCAGCATCGTCGAGCAGGTCGCAGGCGTGCAAATGGGCCCGCTCGCGCACCCCCGCGTCGGTCAATGTGCGGTCGGCCACCGCCAGCTGGCGCTCTAGGTCGACCAGGTGCAGTTCCACGCCCGCACGGTAGGCCAGCGCCGCGCTGGCGAACTTGCCCGTATTGGCGCCGATATCCATGATGCGGCGCGGTGCCGTGGCGAAGACGTCCGGGAAAATCTCGGGGAACGAGGTGTCGGAATAATGGTGGTCGAAGGCGAACCAGCTGCCCTTGGCCGGTTCCGACAGCGCCGACAGACCCTGGTACAGGGTGGGCCAGTCACCCAGCGCGGCCAGTCCCAATGGCTGCTCGGTGTCAAGCGAACGGTCCAGGTCAAACAAGCCCTGGTAGCAGACGTCATGCATGAAGTCCAGGTTGACCTGGGTGATACTGTCCGTCAGCATGCAAAAACCGACTTTATCGAGCACGTACGCGCCATCGCGCAGCGAGACGACACCGGCCGACAGGCACGATTCGAGCGCCACCTTCAGCGCATATTCCGTCCAGCGGCCGCTGGCGGCCATGTCGGAAACCGTCAGGCCGCTGTGGCCCGTGTCGGCCAGCGCCTGCAGCATGCCGCGCTTCCATGCATAGCGCACGCATTGAAAGACGACGGGACCGAAAGCGATTTTTTGCGCCTCGTAACGGGCGGCAAAGGCGGTCTGGCGTTCGGGTGAGAATTTTTTATCTAACATGCGCTCGCTGCTGGAATGGGTGTATCGGCGCCGCTACCGGGAACGGCAGCGGCATTCGGGTGAAACAGGATGCGGCCGCTGGCATGCTGGCCGGCGTCCGACAGATAACGAAACTGCAGGCTGGCCTTGAGCGCGTCATACTCGAGCGCCAGCCGCACCGGCCGGTCCGGCAGCACCGGCTGCTGGAATTTCAGCGCATGCATGGCGCGGAACCGCGCAGGCAGCGCCAGGTGCTGGCGCGCAAAGTGCAGCGCCCACTCCACTTGCACCACGCCGGGCAGCAAGGGCGCGCCCGTGAAATGGCCATCGAAATAGAACAGGTTCGCGGGTATGCGCAGCTCGAACAGCAGCCGCGGCGTTTCGCCTTCGGCCGAACGTTCGATCAGCTGCACCTGCGGCAAGCGGGGCGGCTGGTCCACCTGCGCCAGCAAGGCCAGCAGCAGCGCCTGCGTCGTCTTGCCCTGCGCATTGATGGGCAGTTGTTCCAGGTAGCGCCAGCGGCGCGGCAAGGCAACGGCGTCGACCTGGCCGCCCAGCGCCGTTTGCAGCTGGCGGTTCAGCGCCAGCTTGCCTTCCGCGTCGAGCAGAGCCCGGCCGGCAGCGCTGCAGACGATAAAGGCGGCCACTTTCTGACGCTCGCCAGCCGGCGCATCGCACAGCAGTACGCGCGCGTCCAGCACCAGCGGTGTGGCCAGCAATGCCGCTTCGATGGCATTGAGAGAAATACGTTTTTCTTCGATCTTCACGATGCGGTCACTGCGGCCCAGCAACTGGAAGCGTCCTGGCGCCGTTTGCCGCGCGCGGTCGGCCAGGCATAGCCAGCCGTCATCGGCCAGGTGCGCCGAACGCACTTCCAGCGCGCCGTCGTCCAGCAAGCGCCAGTCCACGCCGGGAAAGCCTTGCCAGCTCTCGTCGTCAGAACGCTCTGGAGCACGCTGGCGCCAGGCCACGCCGCCCGTCTCCGAGCTGCCATAGATTTCGCGCGGCACGCGGCCAAGCAGATTGCCCGCCGCCAGCGCACTGTCCAGGGCCAGCGGCCCACCCGAGGAAAACACGGCGCGCAGATGCGCACGGGCGCCAGACCAGTCCAGGTGTTCCGGCAGGCGCTTCAGGTGCGCGGGACTGGCGGCCAGCACGCATGGACCGCGTGCCAGCAAGGCTGCCAGCTGCTCAGGATAGTCCACGCTGTGCGCATGCACGGCACGTCCCGCACACAATGGCCACAGGACCTTGAACAGCAAGCCGTAGATATGCTGGTGCGTGACGGTGGCGACGACGGCTGCGCCATCGGCGTGCTCGCCAAACAGCTGCTCCAGCGTGGCTACCTCGCTGGCCAGCTGCGAGATTTTTTTCGGCATGGCTTGCGCCGCGCCCGTGCTGCCGGAGGTATGCACCACCAGCGCCGGAAAATCGTCAGCGAGCACTGTCCATGCGCGCTCGGCCAGGCTGTCGGCAGGCAGGGGCAACGGCGCATGCGCGACCGGGAACTGCCCCAGGAAACCATCCACGGACGCAGCCAGCGAGGCGCAGCTGGCCGGCAGCGTATCGGCCGTCAGCCAGATGGTCTTGCCGACCTGCCAGGCGCCCAGCAAGGCGGCGCCAAACTCGACGCTGTCATCCAGGTACAAGGCAAAATGGCGGCCTGCCTGGCGCTCCAGCAAGCCGGCCCACGCCTCCATGCGCGCGGCAAAATGCGCGTGATCGAGCACGTCGCCATCGCGCCAGCCGACCGGCATGGCTGGCGTACGGCCACGCATGGCCAGCGCAAGGCGGGCAAGGGAATCAATCGGAGAATGGGTTTCCGGCATGAGGACTTCAGGCATGATGCAAACGCTTAAAACGCAGGCGGACGAGATACTCGCCGCCAAATAACAGGGCCATCAGGATATACGCGATGACGCCCGTATACAGCGACCAGACGGCTTCGCTGGCCCACAGTGCCGTGCCCAGCGCGATGCCGCCATTGACGATGAAAAAGCCGCACCAGACCTGCGTCACGCGGCGCGTATAGCGCACGGCCGAGGGGGGGAAATCTTTCTCGCGCAGACGCGCCATGCGTTCCACCACCGACGGCGGCACCCACAGGCTGTAGCCGAAAGTGGCCAGCAAGACGGCGTTAACGAGTACCGGATACAGTTTCAGCGGCAGCAGCAGGTTGCTCCACAGGGCGACGGCGACCAGCAGCAGCGCGGCGGCCACCGACCAGCGCGCGGCGCGCTGCAACTTCAGCGCCGGCAGGCGGCAGCCGACGGCCAGCAGCAGCAACAACGCCAGCCAGCGCGGCTCGACCTGTCCATGCGCGAACCAGATCGCCAGCGGATACAGTACTGTCAGCAGTAGCGCGACGGCATTGAGCAGCACGCTTTATGCCGCCTGTTCCGACACCGACATCGCACGCAGCGCCTCGACCACGTCGTCGATCGTGCGGATGGTCTTGAACACTTCCGGCTGCAGGCGCTTGCCCGTCAGCTGCTTCAGCTTGACCGCCAGGTCGACCGCGTCGATGCTGTCGATATCGAGTTCGGCATACAGATTCGACTGCGGCGTCAGCGCCGCCGGATCAAGCTCGAACATTTCGGCCAGCAGCTGCACTACCCATGCGTACAGTTCATCGCGGCTCATTGCGCTCATATCTACCATTTTGCTGCTCCTTACTTCTTTCTGTGAGTGTCAACCATGGCCGCCAGCGCCCGTACCGAGGCAAAGTGGCGGCGCGTATCGGCCGAATCGGCCGACAGGGAAATGCCGTATTTTTTTTGCAGGGCGACGCCCAGTTCCAGCGCATCGATCGAATCGAGTCCCAGGCCCTCGACAAACAGGGGCGCATCCGTATCGATATCGGCAGCGCTCATGTCTTCCAGTTGCAGCGCCTCGATGATCAGTTCCTTCACTTCTTGTTCAAGCATGTTGTTCCTGTTTCCCGCTAAAGTAATGTTGCAGATGAGTGGTCAAGGTACGCGCCGCCATGACGTCGCTGGCGCCACCGCCGGTAAACTCGTCGATCGCCAGGTCGTCCTGCACGGCGATCTCGAAATGCGCGCGGCGAGCCGGCACGCGCCACCACGGTTCGCCCTTGCCCAGGGTTCTGGGCAGGCAACGTATCAGCACGGGCGTCACGTCGCGGCGGCCGCGCACGGCGATATTCGCCGCGCCCCGCTTCAGCACGACCTCGCCGCTGCATGGCGTGCGCGTGCCTTCCGGAAAAATGATCAGGTTATTGCCGCGTGCCAGCGATGCCAGGCAGGCGTCCACCAGTTCGGCGCCGCCCGTGTTGTTGATATAGCCGGCCGCGCGCACGGGACCGCCCGTAAACGGGTTATTCCACAAATCGGACTTGACGATGCAATCGGCCTGCCTGACATACGCCATCAGGAAAATCGTGTCGATCAGGGTCGGATGATTGGCCAGGATCAGCAAGCCGCCCCGCTCCAGCTTATCCAGACCGCGCAAGTCATAGCGCAACACGCCGAGAAAACGCATCAGGCCGATATACAAGCGAAAACTCCAGCGGATGATGGCGCGCGCGCAGGCAATGCGCGTCTCGCGCCGCCACACCAGCACCTGCAGCACGGGGAACACCAGCACGCGCAGCAGCAAGCCACCGAGGCCGAAGGCGACAAAACTGAGCGCGGTCGCGATGGTACGCCAGCCTATCGATAGGCCGGCGCGAACAACCTCCAGCTTATGCATGGCGGCTCCAGCACCATGTCTGGCGGTTGGCCGCATGCTCGAACGTGCTGACCTCACCGAGCATGAATCGCAACACGGCCAGACTGCCCGGCATGGCGCCGGCGGCTGCCGCCAACGCATCATCGCTGCCGCGGGCGCGCCACGTCAGGCTGAACGCCGTGCCCGGGGAATCCTCGGCCTGCAGCAGCCAGGCAAACGCATGCGGCTGCTCATGACAGTCTTCAAAGGCCTCGAATGGCACTGGCAAGGGACACTCCGCCAGCACCAGCAATACCTGCGCCGCGCCATCGGCCAGCAAGCCGCACGCTTCGATCACCGCAGCCTCGAGGCTGGCCGCACCGGCGGCGACGGCCAGCTGATTGGCCGTATCGGCGCGGGCGATGGAAAACAGGCCTGCGCTGGCATTGTGCACGGCCATGCCGAACGCCGTCGGCGACAAGGGTTCGCCCTGGGCCAGCGCCGACAACAGTTCGACGGCGCGCGCCACCTCGCCATGGCGAGAACAAAAGACGAGCGCAATATCGCGCTGTTCGCCGAGGCAGGCGTACGCCACTTCGAGCGCCATCTTGCCCAACTGACCGGCGCGGCGGCGCTGCATCGGCGCCATCGCACGCACGCCTGGCTCGCCAGCGGCAGCAATCGGCGCGACGGGCAAGGCGCTTTGCGCCCACGCCTGCCATTGCTGCGGCGTTTCCAGGCCTGGCGCCCAGGCGGCATGTCTGACAATTGAAAAACGGACACCATCGGTGCGCATATGCATTTTCCTGAGCTCAAAAAAAGGGCGAACTCACGTCAAAACTGCGCAAAAAGCCCCGCCGGCGTTCTTTTCAAATTATAAACGAAGGAAGTAAAAATAACTAAAATAAATGGCCGTGAGGCAACTTTTTAAATGCAAATACAAAACGTTTTTAAAAAGGATGTACCGCTTTAGTTACTATTTGTAACACCTTCATCCATTGTCTTCGATGGAAAGTCGGCATTCTCAGAAATAGTATTTTTTATCAATAATCAAAATAAGCTGCACATGCCGCCCATACGAGCGTTGTTTTTAGATAACACACGCAGCATGGCGCAGCGGCGCGGCAAACGCAGCCAACGGGTATGACTGGCCAGCAGGCGGCCGAGAAGGAAAGCCCAAAAAACGGGGACGCACATATTGCCCACCCGTGGCGGCCGCGAGGATTAATGGGGTGTGCAGCAAGGACAATACAGAGCGTTTGCTTTATGCCAGTTCCAGCCGGCCAATTCAACTGTGGCGGCCTTGCCTGGTCAGCGGAGAAAAGAATGGAGCGGTCAGCAATGCCAGCGGCATCAAGAAGCGGCACAGGGCAACGCCGACCAGGCGGCCAGGCGGCCAGCGCCGCGCAGCAAGAACACTACACTGCGCGCCAGCGTGGCCACCTCGGCACCGTTAAAACACCCAGAGTTTATCGGCCGGCATGTGCAGCCAGTACTTGCCCGCTTCGAGCTTGTGGCGCGAATACGCGCGCAGGCTGATATTCTCGGCACCGCCGCGCTCGAACAGGCATTCCCAGCGGTCGCCCAGGTACATGCAGGTCAGCAGCGGCAGTTCGATGGCGTTGTCCACCTGCGTGGCGCTGATCTTCACCTCCTCGACGCGGATCATGGTCGTCACTTCCGTGCCCACGTTGGCGCCGCGCGCCACGCCCTGCATCGAGGCGCCGTCGATCAGCAACCGCACCTGATTGCCGTCGCGCTGCACCACCTTGCCGGGCAGGCGGTTGTTACTGCCCATGAATTCGGCCGTAAACAGGGTGTCGGGCGTTTCATACATGCTTTGCGGCGTGCCTTGCTGCTCGATCTTGCCGTTATTGAGCAGCAAAATACGGTCGGAAATGGCCATCGCCTCACCCTGGTCATGCGTCACCATCAGGGCCGACAGGCCCAGGCGCACGATCAGTTCGCGCAGGAAGGCGCGCGCTTCCTCGCGCAGCTTGGCATCGAGGTTCGACAGCGGTTCGTCGAGCAGGATCACGGGCGGGTTGTACACCAGCGCCCTGGCGATCGCCACGCGCTGCTGCTGGCCGCCGGACAGCTGATGCGGATAGCGCTCGCCCAGGTGCCCCAGGCCCAGCTGCGTCAGCACTTCCTTGATGCGCGCGGCGATCTCCGTGCTGCCCATCTTGCGCAACTTGAGGCCGTAGGCGACGTTGTCGAACACGGTCTTGTGCGGCCACAGCGCATACGACTGGAACACCAGGCCCAGGTTGCGATGTTCGGCCGGCATCTCGAAGTGTTTCGCGCCATCGTAGACATTGCGCTCGCCGATCTGGATCGTGCCCGCCTTCGGACTTTCCAGCCCGGCGACGGCGCGCAGCAAGGTGGTCTTGCCGCTGCCCGAAGGCCCCAGCAAGGCGACCACTTCGCCTCTTTGCAGGTGCATCGAGACACCTTTCAGGATCTGGTTGGCGGCAGCGCCGGTGCCGTAGTCCAGGTACAGCTCATTGACGGTCAGTTCATTCATGATGTGGTCTCAGTCTTTGTATTTAGTTATGCAGCTTGACGCCGAAGCGCAGCGCGATGCCCAGGCCGATGGCCACCAGGGTGATATTGATGAAGGACAGCGCCGCCACCAGGTCGGTCGAGCCGCCGGCCCACAGCGATACCAGCATGGCGCCAATCACTTCCGTGCCCGGCGAGAGCAGGTACACGCCCGTCGAATATTCGCGCTCGAAGATCAGGAACACCATCAGCCAGGCGCCCAGCAAGCCGTATTTGATCAGCGGCAGGGTGACGTCGCGCGTCACCTGGCCGCGATTGGCGCCGACGGCGCGCGCCGCCTCTTCCAGTTCCGGCCCCACCTGCAGCAGCGCGGTGGAAATGAGGCGCATGCCATAGGCCATCCACACCACCGAATACGCCAGCCACAGGGCGAAGATGGTCGAACGCACTTCGCGCAGCACGGGGATCACATGGCCGCTCAGCCACAGGGCCACGCCGTTGTCCATGCCTTTCAACATGCCGTCCAGCCAGGCCGGCACGAACAGGAACACCCACAGGAAGGACAGGCCGGCCAGGAGACCCGGCACGGCGCGCGGCACCAGCACGCTGTAATCGAGCAGGCGCGTGATGCCATCCTGCTTGCGGTGCATGGCCAGCGCGATGAAGCTGTAGCAACCCACGGCCAGCGCGCCGCCGACGACGCCGATCAGGATGGTGTTGACGATGCCGCGCACCAGCGACGGCTGGTCGAAAATATCGCGGAAATGCTGCAGGGTCAGCACGTCGGCCAGGTGCACGCCTTCGCCCCAGTACTGCACGAAGGAGCGCAGCACGATGCCCGTCAACGGCAGGATGATGGTAAAAATCAGCCAGCCCGCCAGCAAGGCAAAGGCCAGCCACTTCCAGCGGCCCAGCGGCATGGCCTTGCTGCGCGCGCCCTTGCCCTTGATCGACACATACTTGTTGGCGGACTTGAGCAGCCAGCGCTGTATCATCACCAGCGGCATGGTCACCATCACCAGGCAGACGGCGACGGCGGCCATCAGGTGGTACGACGGCGTGCCCAGTTTGTTCGTCAGCTTGTACAGATAGGTCGGCAGCACCAGATGGCCTTCCGGATCACCGAGCACCAGCACCAGGCCGAATACTTCGAAGCCGAGGAAGAACACCAGCACGCCCGCATACGCCAGCGCCGGCATGATCATCGGCAGCGATACATTCAGCATCACCTGGATCGGCGAGGCGCCCGCCACGCGGGCCGCTTCCTCGACATCGGAACCGAGGCTTTTCAGTGCCGACGAGGCATACAGGTAGACGTGCGGCACGTGCGTCAGGCCGGCGATGATGACGATGCTGGTGAAGGAATAGATATTCCAGGGCACGAAGCCGAGCAGTTCCTTGGCCCAGATCGAGTAAAAGCCCACAGGCCCCATCGAGACGACATAGCCAAAGCCCATCACCATCGGCGACACAAAAATGGGCACCAGCAGCATAGGGGCGACCCAGCCGCGTCCCGGCAAATCGGTGCGCACCATCAGGAAGGCCAGCATGCCGCCCAGCGGCACGGCGATGACGGTCAGGCCGAAGGCCAGCATCAGGCCATTCTTGAAGGCCATGGCGAAATCGGGATCATCGAAGATGAAACGGTAAGAGTCAAAGCCGAATTCGCGCACCGGCATGAAAAACGGCGCGTTCAAAAAGCTCTGGTAAAAAATCAGGAACAGCGGCAGGAAAATGGCGATCAGCGTGATCGTCACGACCACGCCGCGCGACCAGTTCAGGCGCGACAAGGGAGAGCGCGACCGTGCAGGCAGCGGCAAGATGGCAGTTTGCATGATGAATCCAATGAATGAAGGGTGCGGCATCCGTCCGCAGGCATGCGCCTGCGGACGGCCAGGACGGCATTATTTTTTGCCGGCTGTCTCTTTCCACTGCTTCAAGAAGGCCATGCGCTTGGCAGGTCCCAGAAATTGCAGGATGATCGGGTGCACGGGAATCGGCTTGACGTTGGATGCGCCGATTTGCTTGATCAGGTCAGCCGACGTGGTTTCGCCCGTGACGTCGGCGCGGATGGCGAACAGCTTGGCGCCGTTGGCAATGATGGTCTGGCCGCGGTGCGACAAGATGTAATCGAGCCACAGCTTGCCGGCGTTGACGTTCTTCGCGTTCTTGTTGATGAACTGCACGCGCGACAAAATCAGGGTGTAATCCTTGGGCAGCACCACGCCGATCGACGGATCGGTCTTGGCGCGCACCAGGGCATAAGAGCCCAGCACGTTGTAGCCGATCAGGTTTTCACCCGACGAGATGCGCTCCATCATGGTGCCCGTCGACGATTGCACGCGTACCTTGGCGGCACCGAACGCGTTTTGCAGCGCCAGGAATTGCGGGTACTCCTTGGCATCCTGCGCCATGAACATGAAGCCCACGCCCGATTTTTCGATGTCGTAGGTGGTGACCTTGTCCTTGAATTTCGGCGTGGCGATCAGCTTGACGAAGTCGTCGTGATTCTTCGGCACTTCCTTCGGATCGAGCAGGCGCTTGTTGTAGACGATGGCGGCCGGCTCGAACGTGGTGCCGTAAGCCTGGTCATCCCACATGGCCCAGCCGGGAATCTTCGCCGCTTCGACGGATTTGTACTTGAGCGCATAGCCATCGGAGGCCAGGCGCATCTGCAAGTCCATCGCCGACGACCACATCACGTCGGCCGTGTTGCCACCCGCCGCCACTTCGGAAATGAAGCGGTTGTACACTTCGGTGGAATTCATGTCGTTGTATTCGACCGAGATGCCCGGATACAGGGCGCTGAAATCCTTGATCAGCGGCGCGGCGGCCTTGCTGTCGGTGGCGCTGTAGATCACCACCTTGCCTTCCTTCTTGGCCGCGTCGATGATCTTCTGGTAGTCGGCCGGATAGCCGGCCGGTACTTGCGCGAAAGCGGCGCCGGCCAGGCTGGCAAACGCGGCGGCAATGGCGACTTGAAGCAGGGTCTTGTTTTGCATGGGGTTGTCTCCGTCTGTGAAATAGTTTTTTTAAATGGGATGCCGTTCAGCGCATTAATCCGAGTTCGGTGGCCTGCCGCGCATACTCGTCGACCGCCTTCCTGACATACGCGGTCAGCTTCGGCCCCGTCAGGGCGAACGGGTACAGGCCGGCCTGGGCGCGCCATTCGGCGAACTGCGGCGTGGCCATCGCACGCTCAAAGGTGGCCACCCAGCGCTGGTAGTCCGCCTCGGGCACCTGCGGCCCCATCCACACGCCGCGGATGATGGGCCAGACCACGTCGACGCCCTGCTCGCGCGCCGTCGGCACGCCGGCCAGCACGCCGGGCAGGCGTTTTTCCGACAGCACCGCCAGCACGCGCGCATGGTTGGCGCTGGCGTTCAGGGTGGCCTCCGACGTGTCGCCCGAGACCACCTGCACATAATCGGCCTGCATCGCCGTAAACACTTCGCCGCCGCCTTCGAGGGCGACGAAACGCAGCACTTTCGGGTCGATGCCGGCATGCCGCGCCACCAGCGCCATCTTCAGCCAGTCCTGGCTGCCGATGGTGCCGGAGACGCCGATCAGCACCTTGTCAGGATGCTGGCGCAATGCCGCGATCAGGTCGCCCAGCGTCTTGTAGGGCGAATCGCTGCGCACGGCGATCATGCCGTAGTCGGCGCCCAGCGCAGCCACCCAGCGCACGTCGCCCGCCTTGGCATTGCCGAACTTGCCCTGCGCCAGATTGAGCAGCGAGCCGCCCGAAAAGGCCACCAGGGTGTTCGCTTCCGCGCGGCGGCGCTGCGAGCCCATCGAATGCCAGGCCACCGCGCCGATACCGCCCGGCAGGTAGCTGATGCGCATGGGACCTGCCGCTGCTGCCGCGCCCTCCTGCGCCAGGCCTTTTTTCGCCAGCTTGCACGTCAGATCCATGGCGCCGCCCGGCTTGGACGGCACCACGCATTCGACCGGCGCTGGCGTAGCCACCTGTGCCCCGGCAAAAACGGGCAGCAGGCATGGCAGCAACAGGAACAGGGAGCGCGGCATGGTCATGGCTTAGAAGCGGTGCTGCATGCCGGCGATCACGCCACGCTGCGTGTTGCCGAAACCGGCATCGTCGCGCGACAGGCTGACCAGCTGGTTGTTCTTGGCCTTGGCATAGGCGCCAGCCACGTACAGGTCGGTGCGCTTGGACAGCGCATAGCGCACGCGCGCCACGTACATGATCGGATCGGCATCCGTATTGGCGGCCACGTTCTTCACGTCCTGGTAGTAGATGACGCCCGTCAGCGTGACTTGCGGCGTGGTCAGGTAGCTGACGCCACCCCAGTACAGGGTACCGCGCAGGTCAGGCTTGCCGGAGGCGGCCGGATCGAGCTTGTAGTCGCGCGCCACGGCCTGCACCTTCCATGGGCCTTCGTTGTACATCGCGCCCAGGTGATAGGAGGTGGTCTTGTCGCGCGCGCCGCCGACAATTGAATTGCCGTTGACACGCTCATAGGTGGCCAGCAGGCTGACCGGACCGGCCGTGTAGGTCACGCCGGAAGAAAACTTGGCGCTGTCCTGGGCGCCCGTGGCTTGCTCGCCGAAACCATAAGAGGCGCCGAACTTGAAGTCGCCCGCCGTGCCCGAGTACTTGACCAGGTTGTCGAAACCGGTCGTCATGCCGTACTGACCTTGCACAGCCTTGCCGGCCGCCGTCGCCCACGAATAGAAAGGCGCGTAGCCCATCGGATCGAACGGCAGCACGAAGTCGTACACGGTGGTGAACGAGCGGCCCAGCACGAGTCGGCCGTAGCTGCCTTCCAGGCCCACATAGGCCTGGCGCTTGAACAGCACGCCACCATCGATGGCGCCCGTATCCATCAGGATGCCGCCTTCGAGGTTGAAAACAGCTTTCAGGCCGCCGCCCAGGTCTTCATTGCCGCGGATGCCCCAGCGCGAGGTATTCATGCCGCCGGAGCTGACGCGGCTGACCGAACCTTTCGATGCAGATGCGTTGCTGGTGTTGTCGAAGCCGACGTCGAGCAAGCCATACACGGTGACGTTCGACTGTGCCTGGGCAGCGCCGGCTGCGGCGGCGAGAACGGCCATGGCGGCCAGCGAGAATGCGGTTTTTTTCATATTGGGTCTCCCTTAGATATAGTTATTAGTGATATGCCTGATCCATTTCATGAATCAGGATCACACTATATGAGCGCGATCCTTTCAATTGGCTTTCAGCATGACAGGTGTCGCCGGCCAGCCACAAGGGGCGCAAACATATTCATCGCCGCCCCTGCCGCCAGGCTTACACTGCATCATTTCAACGAATGGCGGAGACCATGCGCATATTATTAGTGGAAGACCATCTGGAGCTGTCGCACTGGCTGGCAAAGGCCCTGCGCGACGCGCACCTGACGGTGGAGACCGCCCACAACGGCGCCGATGCCGACGCCCTGCTGCACACGCAGGAATACTCACTGGTGCTGCTCGACCTGACCCTGCCGAAGATGGACGGCCTGGACGTGCTGCGCCGCCTGCGCGCGCGCGGCGGCACGCGAGGCAAGACGCCCGTCATGATACTCACGGCGCGCGGCGGCCTCGATGACAAGGTACAGGGCCTGAACCTGGGCGCCGACGATTACATGGCCAAGCCGTTCGAGCTGGCCGAACTGGAAGCGCGCGTCAAAGCGCTGCTGCGCCGCAGCCAGGGCAACGAGGCGCTGGTGCACACCTGCGGCGCGCTCAGTTTCGACACCGTCACGCGCATGTTCAGCTACGCCGGCGCCCCTTTTCCCCTGACGCCGCGCGAACACGCGGTGCTCGAGGCGCTGATCACGCGCTCCGGGCGCGCCGTATCGAAGGAAAAGCTGTTCGACGAAGTCTTCGCGCTGGCCGACGACGTCAACCTGGACGCCATCGAACTGTACATCCACAGGGTACGTAAAAAACTTGAAAACGGCGTGGAAGCCGGTTCGCCCGACGGCGCCGCCATCACCACCTTGCGCGGCATCGGCTACCTGCTGCAGCCGCGCAGCGCCATGGCGCCGGCCACGCCCAAATGAAGGCGCACGCCCCACGCCGGCCCCTGTCCGAGCGCCTGCGCGGGCGCTGGGCGCAGGGCCGGCCGCTGGGCAGCCTGCGCAGCCAGCTGCTGCGCTGGCTGCTCATCCCGCTGGTGATGCTGGTGTTGCTCGACGCTTTTTTTGTTTACCGCAATGCGCTCGACGCGGCCGACATGGCCTACGACCGCTCGTTGCTGGCGTCGACGCGGGCGCTGGCCGAGCGCGTCTCCATCGTCGGCGGCAAGGTCGTGGCCGAAGTGCCCTACGTGGCGCTCGACAGCTTCGAGACCGACACCCTGGGCCGCATCTATTACAAGGTCACGGGCATCAACGGCGAACTGGTCTCGGGCTATGGCGACTTGCCGCCCGTGCCGAAAAACGTGCCCCGCTCGCAGAACTACCCGGCCCTGGTGCGCTTCTACCATGCCGACTACCACGGCAAGCCGATCCGCATCGCCGCCCTGCTGCAACCCGTGTATGACGACTCGATGCGCGGCATTGCCCTGATCCAGGTGGCTGAAACGCTCGATGCGCGGCGCGGCCTGTCGAACCAGATCCTGTTCGATACCCTGAGCTGGCAGGCGGCGATGATACTGGTGATGGGCGCGCTCGTATGGTTTGCCGTGCGCCTGGTGCTGCGGCCGCTGATGCGCTTGAAAACGGAAGTCGAGACGCGCATCCTGTCCGACCTGTCCGATGTCGATCCCGCGCTGGTGCACAAGGAAATGCGCCCGCTGGTCAGCGCCATGAACGGCTCCATGTCGCGCCTGCAGCAACTGATCGCCAGCCAGCGCCGTTTCATCGCCGATGCCTCGCACCAGCTGCGCACGCCGTTGACGGTGCTGAAAACCCAGGCCGAACTGGCCATGCGCGAATGCGACCGCCAGGCCGGCACGCCATCCGACATGGCCGCCCTGCGCGACATCGTGCGCTCGATCGCCGCCACCACCGATTCGACCGTGCTGCTGGCCAACCGCCTGCTGACCCTGGCGCGCATCGAGCATGGCAGCGACAGCCTGGCCATGCATACCGTCCCGCTGCGCGACGTGGCGCAGCAGGTAGGGCTGGAAATGGCCATGGCCGCCGTCGGCAAGAATATCGATTTATCGCTGGAAGCGCCCGACGACGCGCCGGTGCATGGTCAGGCCGTGCTGCTGCACGAACTGCTGGCCAACCTGGTCGACAATGCCTTGCGCTACACGCCGCAGGGCGGCAGCGTGATCCTGCGCGTGCGCGCTGCACAAGCGGGGCACGGCGCGGTACTGGAAGTGGAGGACAGCGGCGCCGGCATCCCGCCCGCGGAACGCGAACGGGTATTTACGCCGTTCTACCGGGTCGGCACGGCACTCGAGAGCAACCCGGGCGGCGCCGGGCTGGGCCTGGCCATCGTGCGCGACATCGCCGCCCTGCATGGCGCCAGCCTGGAACTGGCCACGGCGGCGAATGGGCATGGATTGAAAGTCGGCGTGTATTTCGCCGCAGCGCCAGTCGATGCTAAGATCGCGCCCTGAGATTTTAATGAAGGCCCACTGCCATGATGACCAAAGAAGACGTAACCGAACTGTTTGCCAATATCGCCGAAAACGCGCCGTGGGACTTGTCCCAGCCGCTGCTGTGGGGCTATTACTTCACCAACCCCACTTCCGAGTCGCTGGAGCAGGCCGCCACCTTGCTGGCGCTGCAGGGCTACCGCCCGGTGGAACTGTATCAGCCCGAACTGGACGACCCGGCCGCCGCACCCGTGTGGGTGCTGCACGTGGAAAAAGCGGAAGTGCACAGCGTCGACAGCCTGCATGCGCGCAATGGCGAACTGATGGCGTTTGCCCAGGAAAACCAGCTGGCCAGCTATGACGGCATGGATGTGGGCCCGGTCGTTACCGCAGCGTAGGTCGGATGAGGTCCGAAGGACCGTAATCCGACAGCACCATCGGCCACGCCAACAATGTTGTCGGATTACGTGCGGCCTTGCCGCACTAATCCGACCTACATCACAAACGAAAAACGGCGCCCGCGGGCGCCGTTTTGCGTGGATCGCTGAAAACGCTCAGCTGAGGTTTTCCAGGCGGATCTTGGTGACCGTGCCCACCACGCTATTGAGCGCTTCCATCTTTTCGATGGCGGCCGTGACGTTCTTTTCCTGCGTCTGGTGCGTCAGCATGATGATGTCCGTATGCGTCTCGCCCTCGGCCGGCTCTTTTTGCAGCATGGCGTCGATCGAGATGCTCCGTTCGGCCAGGATGCGCGTCAGGTCGGCCAGCACGCCCGGCTGGTCGGCCACGTGCATGCGCAGGTAGTAGCTGGTGGTGATTTCCGACATCGGCAGGATGTCGATGTTGGTCATCGCGTTCGGCTGGAACGCCAGGTGCGGCACGCGGTGTTCCGGATCGGCCGTGGCCAGGCGCGTGATGTCGACCAGGTCGGCGATCACCGACGAGGCGGTCGGCTCGGCGCCCGCGCCGCGGCCCGAGTACAGGCTGGCGCCGACGGCGTCGCCGTGCACCAGCACCGCATTCATGGCGCCTTCCACATTGGCGATCAGGCGCTTGGCCGGGATCAGGGTCGGATGCACGCGCAGCTCGATGCCTTCCACGCCATTGACGGTGGCGCGCTTGGTGATGCCCAGCAGCTTGATGCGGTAGCCCAGCTGCTCGGCGTAGCGGATGTCGACGGCGTTAAGGTTGCTGATGCCTTCCACGTAGGCCTTGTCGAACTGCACCGGGATGCCGAAGGCGATGGCCGACATGATGGTGGCCTTGTGCGCGGCATCGACGCCTTCGATGTCGAAGGTGGGATCGGCTTCCGCGTAACCGAGTTCCTGCGCCTGTTTCAGCACGGTGGCGAAATCGAGGCCCTTGTCGCGCATTTCGGACAGGATGAAATTGGTGGTGCCGTTGATGATGCCGGCGATCCATTCGATGCGGTTGGCCGTCAAGCCTTCGCGCAGCGCCTTGATGATGGGGATGCCGCCCGCGACGGCCGCTTCGAAGGCCACCATCACGCCCTTGTCCTGGGCGGCGGCGAAGATTTCGTTGCCATGCACGGCCAGCAAGGCCTTGTTGGCCGTCACCACGTGCTTGCCGTTGGCGATGGCCTGCAGCACCAGGGTTTTCGACAGGTCGTAGCCGCCGATCAGTTCGACGACGATGTCGATCTCGGGATCGTTGACGATCAGGGACGGGTCATTGACGACCTTGCAGGCACCGGCGACCAGCGCTTCGGCGCGCGCCACGTCGCGCACGGCGACGGCGACGACTTCAATGCCGCGGCCCGCGCGGCGCTTGATTTCTTCCTGGTTGCGTTTCAGGACACTGAACGTGCCGTAACCGACATTGCCCAGGCCCAGCAGGCCGATCTTGATGGATTTCATAGTTGTGCTTGACTGCTCATAAGTGGCGCCCCCTTGGGCGGCGCCAGGTTGATCGGTATGGTTGATCGAGATTGCTGCTGGCCGGTTCAGCCCCGGCCGTGACGCTTGCGGTAACCCTCGAGGAAGCGCGCGATGCGCCCCATGGCCTCGGTCAGGTCATCGGAATTGGGCAGGAAGACGACGCGGAAATGGTCGGGCGCGATCCAGTTGAACCCCGTGCCCTGCACGATCAGGACCTTGGCCTCGGCCAGTAATTCATAGGCAAACTGCTGGTCGTCGGCGATCGGGTAGACCTCCGGGTCCAGGCGCGGGAACATGTACAGCGCGGCCTTCGGCTTGACACAGGTGACGCCCGGAATATCGGTCAGCAGCTTGTGCGCCAGGTCGCGCTGTTTCAACAGGCGCCCGCCGGGCCCCACCAGGTCTTGTATGCTCTGGTAGCCGCCTAGCGCCGTCTGGATGGCAAACTGCCCCGGCGCGTTGGCGCATAGCCGCATCGAGGCCAGCATGTTGAGGCCCTCGATGTAATCTTTTGCATGGCGCTTTTCGCCCGAGACCACCATCCAGCCGGAACGGTAGCCGCAGGAGCGGTAATTCTTCGACAGGCCGTTCATGGTGATGAACAACACGTCGTCGGCCAGCGAGGCGATCGACACGTGCTCGGCTTCGTCGTACAGCACCTTGTCGTAGATTTCGTCGGCGAAAATGATCAACTGGTGCTGGCGCGCCAGGTCGACGATCTGCTGCAGCACGGAAACCGGATACAGCGCGCCGGTGGGATTGTTCGGGTTGATGACGACGATGGCTTTCGTTTGCGGCGTGATCTTGCGGCGCATGTCCTCGATATCGGGATACCATTCGTTCTGTTCGTCGCACACATAATGCACGGGATTGCCGCCCGACAGGCTGACGGCGGCCGTCCACAGCGGATAGTCGGGCGCCGGCACCAGCACTTCGTCGCCACTGTTGAGCAGGGCGTTCATCGACATGACGATCAGTTCGGAAGCGCCATTGCCCAGGTAAATGTCATCGATGGTCACGCCGGCGATATTCTTGCCCTGCGTGTAATGCATGACGGCCTTGCGCGGCGCGAACATGCCTTTCGAATCCGTATAGCCGGCCGCATTTTGCAGATTGAGCATCATGTCGCGCACGATTTCGTCGGGCGGATCGAAGCCGAATACGGCCAGATTGCCGATATTGAGCTTGGTGATCTTGTGGCCCTCTTCTTCCATTTGCCTGGATTTTTCCAGGACCGGGCCGCGGATGTCATAGCAGACGTCCGCCAATTTATTCGATTTCTGAATCGGTCGCAAAATAAATCCCTGTCGTGATGCGGCGCGGCCGACCTACGCTTGCAGCATGAACGCCGCGCCAGAACTGTGAACCCGTGAGACTGCAATGCGAAAACAACCATTCTCGCCGAAAGCAGGCCATTTTATCAAATTAAACATGGCAAATTGCAGCATTTCTCGCCGTTTATGCCACGCTGCCCGGCACGCGCGTGCTTTTCCCGGCGGACCCTCTTCATCTTCTCTTAATCTTTGCCTACTACTATGGCAAGCGCCGCCGGCCACTGTTGCGCCAAAAATTTGCCCATAAATTGCAAATTGGAAAGGATGTTGCTTTTTAGTCGCTCTTTTCTGTCATTTATGGCATGCTTACGCCCTTGGCCGCAGCGCGCATCCGCACAGCGCGCGCACCGATCAACCGACACGAACAGCCCCGACATCGCCATGAAACTGCATGCCAGCAGCACCCAACAATACCAAACCGTCACAGGCTACGATGAAAATGGCGTGGAGATCAATGCCCAGCCGTACAACTACAGCCTGATCGTCATGCCGGAAACGCCGCCACGCGCGTGGGAGGTGGACAGTTTCGAACAGCTGAGCGAGGCGCATTTCGCGCAAATCCTGGCCGACGCGCCCGACGTGGTCATCCTCGGCACGGGCGAGCGCCAGCGTTTCGTGCATCCGAAGCTGACGGCCGCGCTGACCATGCGCCGCATCGGCGTCGAGTGCATGGATAGCCAGGCAGCCTGCCGCACCTACAACATCCTGATGGGCGAAGGCCGCAAAGTCACCCTGGCCCTGATCCTGGCTCCCGGCGCAGGCAGCGCCACATGAAAATCAATGTCAACGAACTGCACTCGTCGCGACTGCTGATGTGGTCCCTGCTGGGCATCTTCATCGTCGTCACCCTGTATGCGCTGGGCGTGCGTACCCTGGTGCCGCCCGACGAGGGCCGCTACGCCGAGATGGCGCGCGAGATGTTCGTCACCGGCGACTGGGTCACCACGCGCCTGAACGGCATCAAGTATTTTGAAAAGCCGCCCCTGCAAACGTGGATGAATGCACTCAGCTTCGCCGCCTTCGGCCTGGGCGAATGGCAGGCGCGCCTGTGGACGGGCCTGTGCGGCATCATCGGCGTGTGCATGACGGCCTATGCAGGCAAGAAAGTCTTTGGTCCGCGCGTGGGCTTGTATGCCGGCCTGGTGCTGGCGTCGAGCCTGTTCTGGCTCGCTTCCGGCCAGATCAATTCGCTGGACATGGGCCTGTCGGGCATGATGACCATCGTGCTGACCAGCCTGCTGGTGGCCCAGCGCGACGAGGCCTCCCCCGCCGAGCGGCGCAACTGGATGCTGCTGTGCTGGGCAGGCATGGCGCTGGCCGTGCTGGCCAAGGGGCTGATCGGCATCGTGCTGCCGGGCGCCGTGCTGGTGCTGTATTCGCTGTGCGCGCGCGACTGGCGCATCTGGACCCGCTTGCATCTGATCAAGGGCTTGCTGGTGTTTTTCGCCATCGCCACGCCATGGTTCGTGCTGGTGGCCCTGCGCAATCCGGAGCAACCGCATTTCTTCTTCATCCACGAGCACTTCCAGCGTTTCCTGATGAAGGGTCACAAGCGCGAAGGCGCCTGGTACTACTTCCTGGTCCTGCTCATTCCCGGCATCCTGCCATGGATAGGCGTGCTGCCGCAAAGCCTGGCTGCCGCCTTCAAGCGCCAGGAAGGCACCTTCCAGCCCCGTTTGATGCTGCTGATCTGGGTCCTGTTCATCACTTTCTTCTTCAGCTACTCGACCTCGAAGCTGCCCGGCTACATCGTGCCCATCTTCCCCGCTCTGGCGCTGCTGATTGCGCTATTCCTGGAGTCGGCCTCGCGCCGCCAGCGCCTGTTCGCCGCCGGCCTGCTGTGCGTGCTGGGCGTCGCCATCCTGATCGGTGCGCCGATCGGCTTCAATCACGCCAGCGAACGCGATCCGGCGGAGCTGGCGGCGCTGAAAGGTTACCAGCCGTGGCTGATGGCGGCCGGCTTCTTCGTCCTGGCTGGCGGCGCCCTGGCCTTGCTGCATGCGCGCCAGCTGCGCCGCGACATGACCGTGCTGACGATCGCCGGCGCCGGCTTCCTGGCCACGCACTGCATCCTGGCCGGCTCCGAACTGTATGGCCAGAACCGCGCGGGTACCGACATGCTGCCGCAGATCCAGGCTGAACTGACGGCCGATACCAAGCTCTATTCGGTCGGTATTTATGAACAGTCGCTGACCTATTATCTGCAGCGGCCCGTGATCCTCGTCGATTACTGGGATGAGTTCACGTTTGGCCTGAAACAGCAGCCGGAACTGTCCATTCCGACCATCGAGCCTTTCATCACGCAGTGGACGAACGATGCCAACGCCGGCGTGCACGACATGGCCATTATCAGCCTGTACCGTTACAAGGAATTGCAACAACGTGGCGTGCCCATGCGTGTCATTGCCGAAGATGCACGCCGCATTGTCGTTGCCAATAAATAAATGCTTAACGGGGGCGAGGCGGCATGCATCGCACCCCGGCTGGCCCCGCCCCGCATCAGCAGGATTTTTCACCGCTGAACCGACGATGCCGATATCCTGACAGAATACAGAACCAAAAACCACGCCCATGACCTCTACCCTGCCCTTTTTGCCTTTTTCCAAACCCACCATCGATGAAGCGACCATCGCCGCCGTCGGCGAGGTGCTGCGCTCGGGCTGGATCACCAGCGGCCCGAAAGTACAAGCCTTCGAAGCCCAGCTGTCCGAATATTTCGGCGGACGCCCCGTGCGTACCTTCAATTCGGGTACCTGCACCATGGAAATCGCGCTGCGCATCGCCGGCACAGGCCCCGGCGACGAAGTCATCACGACGCCCGTGTCGTGGGTGGCGACGGCCAACGTCATCATCGAAGTGGGCGCCACGCCCGTGTTTGCCGATATCGACCCGGTCACACGGAATATCGACCTCGACAAGCTGGAAGCGGCCATCACGCCCCGCACGAAAGCGATCATCCCCGTTTATCTGTCCGGCTTGCCTGTCGACATGGACCGCCTGTACGCGATTGCTGAAAAGTACAATTTAAGAGTCGTGGAAGACGCGGCGCAAGCATTCGGCTCGACCTGGAAGGGCAAGCGCATCGGGTCCTTTGGCGACTTCGTCTCGTTCAGCTTCCAGGCCAACAAGAACATCACCACGGGCGAAGGCGGCTGCCTCGTCCTCAACAACCTGGAAGAAGCGAAGCTGGCCGAGAAATACCGGCTGCAGGGCGTGACGCGCAGCGGCGTCGACGGCATCGATGTTGATGTGCTGGGCGGAAAATACAACATGAGCGACATCATGGCTGCCATCGGCCTGGGCCAGTTCGCCAATATCGACGCCATCACGGCCCACCGCCGCGCGCTGGCACGCCATTACTTTGAGCAATTCGGCAGCGATTTTGAAGCGCAGAGCGGCGCCCAGTTGCCCGTGCAAGACTTTGAAAACAGCAACTGGCATTTGTTCCAGATCATCCTGCCCGACAATGGCCCCGGCACGCGCGCCGCGTTCATGCAGCAAATGGCGCAGCAAAACGTGGGAACGGGCTATCATTACGCACCGATCCACTTGTTTACCATGTACCGTGAACGCGGCTTTACCGAGGGCATGTTCCCCGTCTCGGAAAAGATCGGCCGCCTGACCGTGACCTTGCCGATGTTCTACGCCATGACGACACAGGACGTGGAACGCGCCGTCGCCACCGTCAAATCCATTCTCATCAAGTGAGCAGCGCGCCGATGAAACCTGAACTGTCCATTATCATTCCAATCTACAACGAGCAGGATGGCCTGGCCAGCCTGTTCGCGCGCCTGTATCCAGCGCTGGACGCCTTGCAGACGAGCTACGAGATCATCTTCGTCAACGATGGCAGCCGCGACAATTCGGTGGCGATCCTGGCGGAACAATTCCGCCAGCGCCCCGACGTCACGCGCGTCGTCTTGTTCAACGGCAATTACGGCCAGCACATGGCCATCCTGGCCGGTTTTGAAGCCTCGCGCGGGCAAATCATGATCACGCTCGACGCAGACCTGCAAAACCCGCCCGAAGAAATCGGCAACCTGGTGGCGAAGATGCGCGAAGGCTACGATTACGTGGGCTCGATCCGGCGCAAGCGGCAAGATTCCGCCTGGCGCACCCTGGCGTCGAAAATGATGAACCGCCTGCGTGAAAAGATCACGAATATCAAAATTACCGACCAGGGCAACATGCTGCGCGCGTATGGCCGCAATGTGATCGACCTGGTCAACCAGTGCGCCGAAGTCAACACCTTCGTACCCGCCCTGGCCTACACGTTCGCGCGCAAGCCGACGGAAATCACCGTCGAGCACGAGGAACGGGCCGCCGGTGAATCGAAATATTCGCTGTACAGCCTGATCCGCCTCAATTTCGACCTCGTCACGGGCTTTTCGCTGATTCCCCTGCAAATCTTTTCCATGCTGGGCATGCTGCTGTCGGTCAGCTCCGCCCTGCTGGTGATCTATTTGCTGGTGCGCCGCTTCCTGCTGGGCGCGGAGGCCGAAGGCGTGTTCACCCTGTTCGCCATCGCCTTCTTCCTGATGGGCGTGATCCTGTTCGGCATCGGCCTGGTGGGAGAATACGTGGGACGCATCTTCCAGCAAGTGCGTGCCCGTCCCCGCTATGTGGTGCAAACCATCTTGCAGGATGGCATGGTCCAGGCGGAAGCCGAGGCGCCATCGTATGTGCGCCTGGAAAAGCGCCAGGTGGGCCGCTGATGGGCGCCCCACGCGCCGTCGTCTTCGGCTACCACAATGTGGGCGTGCGCTGCATCAAGGTGCTGCTCGCTGGCGGCGTCGATATCGCCCTCGTCGTCACGCACGAAGACAGCCCCACGGAAAACCTGTGGTTCGAATCCGTCGCCAGCCTGTGCCAGGCCGAAGGCATCCCGTACATCACACCTCTGGACGCGCGCGCGCCCGAGTTGCTGGCGCAGGTGCAGGCGGCGGCACCGGACATGCTATTCAGCTTTTACTACCGCCACATGCTGCCCGCCAGCATCCTGGATGTCGCACCCGCCTACAATATGCATGGCTCGCTGCTGCCGCAGTTCCGCGGCCGCGCGCCCGTCAACTGGGCCGTGCTGCATGGCGCCACGCAGACGGGCGCCACCCTGCATGAAATGACGGTCAAGCCCGACGCCGGCGCCATCGTGGCGCAAACGGCCGTACCCATCCTGCCCGACGACACGGCCTTCGAAGTGTTCGGCAAGGTCACCGTGGCGGCGGAACAAACGCTGTGGGGTGTGCTGCCGGCCTTGCTGGACGGTACGGCGCCGCGCCAGTTGAACGATTTGCGCCAGGGCGGCTATTTTGGCGGGCGCAAGCCGGAAGACGGCCGCATCGACTGGAAGTTACCTGCGCAACAGGTATACAACCTGCACCGGGCCGTCGCCCCGCCCTATCCCGGCGCGTTCACCGAAGTCAACGATGTCATTTACATCATCGAAACCGCCCGTTTGAGCAAGCGTTCCGCAGGAAGTTTGCCAGCGGGCTTGGCGGTAGTGGATAATTGCATCTTTGGCGTCTGCGGAGACGGCCGCATGCTGGCCATTTCCGCCCTGAGGGCTGCCGGGGAGCCGATTTCGGCTCAGCAATTGCAAGCAAGTCTGACCGCCCGCGTCAGCACACACTGATATCACTCAAGAGAATCTCACATGAAAAAAGTCCTCATCTTAGGCGTCAACGGCTTCATCGGCCACCACCTGTCCAAGCGCATCCTGGAAACCACCGACTGGCATGTCTATGGCATGGACATGAACACGGACCGCATCACGGAATTGCTGGAAGATGACAACTACAAGTCGCGCATGCACTTCTTCGAAGGCGACATCACGATCAACAAGGAATGGGTCGAGTACCACGTCAAGAAATGCGACGTGATCCTGCCGCTGGTCGCCATCGCCACGCCGTCGACCTACGTCAAGCAGCCGCTGCGCGTGTTCGAACTGGACTTCGAAGCCAACCTGCCTATCGTGCGTTCGGCCGCCAAGTACGGCAAGCACCTGGTGTTCCCGTCGACCTCGGAAGTGTATGGCATGTGCCACGACGAGGAATTCGATCCGGAAAACTCGGAACTGATCTGCGGCCCGATCAACAAGCCGCGCTGGATCTATTCGAACGCCAAGCAGCTGATGGACCGCGTGATCTGGGGCTACGGCATGGAAGGCTTGAACTTCACGCTGTTCCGTCCATTCAACTGGATCGGCGCCGGCCTGGACTCGATCCACACGCCAAAAGAAGGTTCCTCGCGGGTGGTGACGCAATTCTTCGGCCACATCGTGCGCGGCGAGAACATCTCGCTGGTCGACGGCGGCGCGCAAAAACGCGCGTTCACCTACATCGACGACGGCATCGATGCGCTGATGCGCATCATCGCCAACAAGAATGGCATCGCCAGCGGCAAGATCTACAACATTGGCAATCCGGTCAACAATTACTCGATTCGCGACCTGGCCGGCATGATGCTGACCCTGGCTGCCGAATATCCTGAATACGCCGAAGGCGCAAAACACGTGAACATCGTGGAAACGACTTCGGGCGCCTACTACGGTGCCGGCTACCAGGACGTGCAAAACCGCGTGCCGAAAATCACGAATACCTGCGAAGAACTGGGCTGGGCGCCAAGCACCACCATGGCCGATTCCCTGCGCAATATCTTCGACGCCTACCGCAGCCAGGTAGCCCAAGCCAAAGCCTTGATGGATTAATGTTGAGCAAGCCGTTCCTGACCCTGAAAATCGACGTCGATACCTATCGCGGCACCCGTGAAGGCATGGGCAATCTGGTGCGCATGCTGGCCGCGCACCAGGCCAAGGCCACCTTTCTGTTCTCGCTGGGCCCCGACCACACGGGCTGGGCCCTGCGGCGCGCCTTGAGGCCCGGCTTTTTCAGCAAGGTGTCGCGCACCTCGGTGGTCGAGCACTACGGCTTGAAAACATTGATGTACGGCACCTTGCTGCCGGGCCCCGATATCGGCAAGCAATGCGCGGCGCAATTGCGCGCCGTGCGCGATGCCGGTTTCGAGTGCGGCATCCACACCTGGGATCACACCCTGTGGCAAGACAACGTGGCCAAGCGCAACGCCGCGTGGACCATCAACATGATGCGCAAGGCCGCCAACCGCTACGAACAGGTGTTTGGCGCCAAGCCGCACACGCACGGCGCGGCCGGCTGGCAAATGAATGTCAGCGCCTTTGTCGAACACGACACGGCCGGCTACCGCTTTGCCTCCGACGGTCGCGCCATGCTCGACGCGCGCGGCGCCATGGCGCAGCCGTCGCAAGGCCCGCACCGCGTGCGCAACGGCAACACCATCCTGCAATGCGTGCAATTGCCCACCACCCTGCCCACCCTGGATGAATTGCTGGGCTGCGAAATCGACGGCAAGCTGATCACGACCGGCAATGTTGCTGCGCACATATTGTCGCTGACGGCGGACAATCCGCGCGACCACGTGTATACCTTGCATGCGGAACTTGAAGGACAGAAACTCGCCCCCATTTTCGAACAACTGCTGGCGGGCTGGAAAGCCCAGGGCTACCAGTTTGCAGCGATGGGCGATTATTATGAAAAGATAAAAGAGTCGGACTTGCCCGTTTGCCCCATCACCTGGGATGAGTTGCCCGGGCGTTCGGGACGCCTGATTGTGCAGGGCAAAGCGGCCTGAATGCTGTATTGTTGCACCTGGATGCGTTGCCAGATTAAAAAAACAGCGCTGATGATCACCGTTCAGGAGAGAACCTGTGGCTGATAGCCAATCCCTCGTTAGCATACCCGACTTTAGTGCCGCCATGACCAGCGGCAAGACCTTTCAGTTGCTGGGCCGTCCGGCCAAGGCCACGGTGCTGTTTTTCTATCCGAAGGACAACACCCCTGGCTGCACCACGGAAAACATCGCCTTCCGTGACGCGTATCCGCAATTTGTCGCCGCCGGCGTGGAAATCTACGGCATCAGCCGCGATTCCCTGCGCTCGCACGAAAGCTTCAAAGCCAAGCTGGAACTGCCATTCGAACTCATTTCCGACCCGGACGAAGCCGTTTGCCTGCTGTTTAACGTCATGAAGATGAAACAGATGTATGGCAAGACGGTCCGTGGCGTCGAACGCAGCACGTTTGTGATTGACGCCCAGGGCCGATTGGTGAAAGAATGGAGAGGCGTGAAGGTCGCAACTCACGTGGAAGAAGTGCTGGAATTCGTGGCGCGTCTGAATTGATCATCTGTTCTGATCGCATGCGCGTTGTCGGCATCCAGCCAGCTTGGTTCGACATTAGCTCAACCGCAGTTCAGTTCACGGTACCTATCGCCATTTTGAGTCAACGAAGCGCCTCCACCCACTCCGCCAGGCGGGCCTGCAGCCCGCCGATGGCGTCCATGACCAGCCATGTTGCCGGCCTTCCGGCAGTCTCTCGTCCTGTAGCATTGTTGTTCCCCCCGCATCCACCCCATGAGAAGTGCCGCCAGAAGCTGGCTGCCCATGGGCGATTCATTCCAGAAATTTTTTGATTGAGATCCTGATGCCACTGCCAAAATTACCGAGCAAGCCAGCCACCATCCTGGCCACCCAAGATTATCCAACCGCAGGCGCAGCGCGCCCGGCCACCAAAACCCCGGCAGCCAAGAAAGTGGCTGCACCGATCATTGAAGCGGCGATAGCCGAAGTTGCCAAGCCGGTCCGCAATGCGGCCACGAAGATCAAGCAAGTGGCGGCCCTGATGGTCGCCAAGCCGGCGCCTGCGCCAGCCGTTGCCGCGCCTGTTGCCGCCCCCGCTGCCGCACCAGCGGCGCCGGTAAAAGCCGCGCCTGCGGCGAAAGGCAAGGTCACGCCGATCAAGTCCGTCAAGCAGGCCGAGCAGCCGCATCCGGCCAAGCACAAGGCCGTCGAAGTCCAGCTCAAGTCGTCCGCCAGCCGCGCCGCCGACCAGCGCGGCATCCGCAAGCTGTTCGTGCTCGACACCAACGTGCTGATGCACGATCCATCGTCGCTGTTCCGCTTCGAGGAACACGATGTGTACCTGCCGATGATGACGCTGGAAGAGCTGGACAACCACAAGAAGGGCATGACCGAAGTGGCGCGCAACGCCCGCCAGGTGTCGCGCACGCTCGACGCCCTGATCAGCAACACGGACGACGACGCCATCGAGCAAGGCATCCTGCTGTCCAAGCTGGGCAACAAGGACGCCAAGGGCCGCCTGTTCTTCCAGACGCGATTGCAAAACGCCGACCTGCCCGCCGGTTTGCCAGTCGGCAAAGCCGACAACCAGATCCTCGCCGTCGTGCGTTCGCTGGAGTCGGAACAGGATGGCCGCCCCGTCGTGCTGGTGTCGAAAGACATCAACATGCGCATCAAGGCGCGCGCCCTGGGCTTGCCGGCCGAAGATTACTTCAACGACCATGTGCTGGAAGACACGGACTTGTTGTATTCGGGCATCGTGCAGCTGCCGGACGACTTCTGGAACAAGCACGGCAAGGACATGGAATCGTGGCAGGAAAGCAAGAACGGCTACAGCTCGACGTTCTATCGCGTGACGGGCCCGTTCATTCCATCGCTGCTGGTCAACCAGTTCATCTACCTGGAACCGAAAAACGGCGAAACGCCGTTCTACGGCCAGGTGAAACAGATCAATGGCAAGACGGCCGTGCTGCAAACCCTGCGCGACTTCAGCCACACGAAGAACAATGTGTGGGGCGTGACGGCGCGCAACCGCGAACAGAATTTCGCGCTGAACTTGCTGATGAACCCGGAATGCGACTTCGTCACCCTGCTGGGCCAGGCCGGTACCGGCAAGACCCTGCTGGCCCTGGCCGCCGGCCTGGCGCAAGTGCTGGAAACCAAGCTCTACAATGAAATCATCGTCACCCGCGTGACGGTGCCCGTCGGCGAAGACATCGGTTTCCTGCCCGGCACGGAAGAAGAAAAGATGTCACCATGGATGGGCGCCTTCGACGACAACCTGGAAGTGCTGAACAAGTCCGACTCCGATGGCGGCGAATGGGGCCGTGCGGCAACGCAAGACCTGATCCGCTCGCGCATCAAGATCAAGTCGCTCAACTTCATGCGCGGCCGCACCTTCGTCAACAAGTTCCTCATCATCGATGAAGCACAGAACCTGACGCCGAAACAGGTCAAGACCCTGGTCACGCGCGCCGGTCCCGGCACGAAGATCCTGTGCCTGGGCAACATCGCGCAGATCGACACACCGTACCTGACGGAAGGTTCGAGCGGCCTGACCTACGTGGTCGACCGCTTCAAGGGCTGGACCCACAGCGGCCACGTCACCCTGGCGCGCGGCGAGCGTTCGCGCCTGGCCGACCACGCCAGCGAAGTGCTGTAAGTTATAGGGCGGCGCAAGCTGTCCCATTCATTCGAAGCCCCGGCTGCAGCGATGCAGGCGGGGCTTTTTCATGTGCGCGACTTTTTCCTGCGACATGGTCTAATACCGCTCTCTTTCCTCCAGGACACCGTATCCGATGCCTCCCGCCTTCCAGTTGCTGCTTTGCCTCTTCATCTTCATGTTGATCCACATTTCCGTCATGGCGGCCTGCGCCAGGCTGTTCGGCATCACGGTCCGCAGCATCAGCTACGGCGTGGGCCCGACCTTGCTGAGCTGGGGCAAAGTGCGCGTCAAACTGCTGCCGCTGGCCGGCAATGTAGTGCTGAAAGATACGCGTGAAGAAACCTTGTATGACGACGATCCCTGCCTTGACGCGTATAACTTCCAGCCGCTGTGGAAGCAGGTGCTGCTGCCATTGAGCGGCGTGGCCGTCTTGCTGGCCTTGTCGCTGGGCATCATGGGAACCTCGGGCTGGGAGCGCTTTATCGCCGCCTTCGGGCAGATCGTCCACGGTGCGCTGGCACCGTTGTCGACGGCGCAGGAATTGCTGGGTGAAGGGGAAACGTTTGCCCGCACGCACGGCTTTGCGCTGGTGTTCGCCCTGTTCGCATTGAAACTGTGCGCCTTCAACCTGCTGCCGTTCGCCGGCTTGAACGGCGGACAGGCGCTGCTGGCCATCGCCCGCGGCGGCAAGCCGTATGTGGAGTGGGAAGAGACGGCAGCAAAATGGCTGTTGCTGCCGGGGTTGGCGATCTTGCTGGCGTGGGCGGCGGCGCTGGCCGTGTATTGCTGGCGCGCGCTGGGGCTGTAATCGCACGGCCCCGGCTGGCTACCGCCTAGAAATTCACCTTCAGGCTCAACAGGGCTTCGCGTTCGGCGCCACGGAAGATGCCGCCAAAGTATTTTTTGTCGAAGACATTGCCGATATTCAGGGCCAGGCGGTAACGTGCCGTTTCGTAGGCCACGGCGATATCGGCCAGGGTGTACGGATCATTCATGTACTGCGCATTGACCGCGCCATTGTAGGGTGAACTGCCACGGTAGCGCAGGCCGCCGGCGAGCATCAGACCAGGCACGGCCATGGGCCTGTAGTCGAGCCAGACGCTGGCCGCATGGCGTGTCGTCTGCAGGGTCTGGCGGCCGATTTCATAGGCGTGGTTGCTCTTCGTCGTGCGCGGGTCGAGATAGGTGTAGCCGGCCAGCACGCTCAGCTCGGGCAAGGGTTTGAACGTGCCTTCCAGTTCCACGCCCGTCGAACGCACCTCGCCCGTCTGTATCGACGAACGTGGGTGCAGCGGGTCTGGTGTCGTGACATTCGTCTGCGTCAGATCAAACAACGATGCCGTCAGCATGGTCGATGTGCCCGCAGGCTGGTACTTGATACCCAGCTCCACCTGCTTGCCCTTGCGTGGCTGAAAAGCCTTGCCGTCAAAGTCGCGGCCCGTGGCCGGGTCGAACGAAGTGGCATAGCTGGCATACGGCGCCACGCCATTGTCGAACAGATACAGCACGCCGGCACTGCCCGTGGTGGCATTGTCGTCGATGCGCGTCGTCGCGGCATTGACCTGCGTGCTGCGCGCACGGTCGTGGCGCAGGCTGGCGTTCGCCACCCACGGTCCCAGTTTGAACTGATTCAAGGTATAGATGCCCGTCTGCTTGAGGTCAGTATCCGTATGGTCAAGTTCAGGCGCGGCGATCGCCTGATGGTACACCGGCAAATAAATATCCAGGTCCGGTACGTCCCAGCCAAAGCCCAGGCCGTCATTTTCCTTGTATTTCAGGTAGTCGATGCCCGCCACGAACCGGTGTTCGATCTCGCCCCAGCGAAAGTCCTTCTGCGCACGGCTGTCCACCGTCCAGGTCTTGCCATCCACTTTTTCAGCCAGGCTGCCGCGCGTGGCAGTACGCCCGTCCGCCAGCAAAGCCTGGGCGTAGATATGCTGGTAATCGACCTTGATGGTGGCATAGCGCAAGTTTTGCGTCAGCTTCCAGCCATTCCCTGTTGCATGCTCGAACATATAGCCGAGGGCACGCGTATCGCGGTCGAAATAGTCGAAGGACGGATCGCCCGCCGTGCGGCTGACGGGCAAGTCCTTGATTTGCGGATAGGCAAACAGGCTGGGCCACCATGGTTTCGGTGTGCCCCGCTCTTGCGAATACGTGCCCAGCACGGTCAGGCTGGTGCGCGCCGAGATGTCCCAGCGCAACGAGGGCGAGATGGAAACGCGGTTATTCTTCGACGCGATGGGACGGTCGTCGGCATCGCGGCCCGTCAGCGTGACGCGGTACAGCAAGTCATCGTTGCCCGCGACGGTGCCGCCCAGGTCGGCATTCATCTGATAGCGGTGGTAGCGCCCTGCCGAAAAACCCACGCTATTGACGTGGTCGGCGCTCGGCAGCTTGGAAGTGACATTGATCATGCCGCCCGGGCGGCCCTGGCCGTAAAAGACGGACGCGGGACCCTTGATGACTTCGACGCTGTCCAGGTCTTCCATTTCGCTGTTCCAGGAACCATAACTGCCCGCCGACAACAGCTTCAAGCCATCCTGGTAGTACGAACTGCCATCGCTGAAGCCGCGGATGGTGGCGCCCGACATGCGCACGTCAGCGCCCGTCACGTCCGTCAGCACGCCCGCCGTATAGGCCAGCGCCTGCTCGATGCTTTTCGGTGCCTGCGTCTTGATCTGTTCACGCGTGACGACGGAAATGGCGCGCGGCGTCTCGATCAATGGCGTGCCCATCTTGGTGGCGACCACGCTGATGGGCACATAAGCGCGCGACACCGTGCCCTCGCCTGCGTCAGCCGCTGCCTTGACGGTAATCAATGGCATGACGGCGTCGGGCGCCTTGCTGGCCACGGCAGGCGCGGCGCGCAGCACGTAGCTGCCCGCCTCCAGTTCGACTGCCTGCAAACCCGTGCCCTCCAGCAACACAGCCAGGGCAGCCTGCGGCGTGTACTGGCCTTGCAAGCCGGCCGTACTTTTGCCACTGGCCTGGTCGGGCGTGTAGCTGAGCAAGACATTCGCGGCGCTGGCCAGGCTACGCAGCGCGGGTGCCAGCGGACCGGCCGGTATGCTGTAGGCCAGGCGCGTAACGCCAGCCTGCTGGACATTGGCCACTTGCGCCTGCGCCAGGGCTGGCATGGCCGTGTACAGCGCGAGGCTGCACACGGCCAGCGACACGGCACGGGCGATGGGAAGGATTTTCGGTGTGGAAATATGGTGGTGCTGCTTGCGACTGACGGACATGGTGTAAAGCCTCTCAAATGGACTGCTGAAATGATTCCCCTACTTAGCAGGTGCCTTGAGAATGCGAATCGGTCAGGCTAGACACGAAAAAATAATGCCTGCCGGCAGTATCGACTGGCCGGCAGGCATGCGCTGTACTGCGGCGATCAGTTCACGCGCTTGGCCGGCATATCCTGCCCTTCCTGACGCAGCACCAGTTGTTGCGTCTTGCCATCGGCATCCTTGCTGAAGCGCACTTCCGCATCGACTTCATTCGAGAAGAAAGCCGTCTCGCTCATCGGCAGCATGGCCAGCTTGCGGAAACCCGTCACCTGGGCGAAGAATTTATCGCCCTCGCGCGTCACTTCCAGGTAGACCTCGGGCGCCAGCGCATACTTGCCCACGTAGGCATCGAATTGCGCCGTCGTCATGGCAACCACCGTACGCGCCGGCTTGGCGGCGCTGGCGCGCTCGTGCACCGACTTCGATTCGCCGCCATCGTTGAGGATCAGCTGTGCTTCGCCCTTCGGTCCCCGCTCGAATTCGGCTGTGGTGAGCGTATTTTCAATCAAGAAACCATTTGGCGAATATGCCATCATGCGTTGCGCCGGGCCGCCCGTGCGCTGCAGCAGCAAGTTGCCCTCGAAGTTGCGGATCGTATAGCCGGCCTTGTCGTTGATGGCGTACACGCCCGCATAGGCGTCCAGGATGGCGGGCTTGAGCGTAATGACCTTGATCTCGGGATACGGCCGGCCCACGGCGACGGCGGCCGCTTTGCGCGCCACCACGTCCGGGTCGACCAGGCCCGTGTCCGAATTTTCCAGCACGGCCACGTAGACTTTTTCCTTGGGCAAGCGCATCGCATACGTGGCAAAGCCATTGATGCCGCCGCCATGGTGGATGACGGGCGTGTTTTGCCAAGTGCCCAGCATCCAGCCATAGCCGTAGCGGGTGGCCTTGCCATCGTTCAGTTTTACCGGCGTGAACGCCTGCTGCCAGGTGGCGGCCTTGAGCAGCTTGCCGTCCGAAATGGCCGCATCCCAGCGCGCCAGGTCGTCCACGGTGGAGACGAGCGCGCCAGCCGCATACGGCTGCGTCATGCTCAGGGGCAGGTTCGGCACATACGCCTCACCCGAACGGATATGTCCGGCCGCGCGCTTGCCAGGCTGGCGCTCGTGGCCTTCATAGGCTGTGTCGTTCATGCCCAGTGGTACAAAGATCTGCTGTTCCATGAAAGTGGCATACGGCTGGCCCGAAGCCTTTTCAATGATGGCGCCCAGCAGGAAATAGCCGGAGCTGCTGTAGCGCCACTGCGTGCCCGGCTCAAAATCGAGCGGATCGTTCTTGAAGAAATCGATCATCTGCGCCACGCTCAAGTCTTTCGTGCTGTTGGGCACGAATTCAGGCTTGACCGTATAGTCGTGGATGCCGGAGGTGTGCGCGAGCAGCTGCGCGATCGTGATTTTCTTGCCGTGGGTCGGATAGTCGGGCAGGAATGTCGTGATGTCATCGGTGACGGCCAGCTTGCCCTGGTCCGCCAGCAGCAGGATGGCGACGGCCGTGAACTGCTTGGAAATGGAGCCCAGGCGCAGCGACATGTCGGGCGTCAGCGGCTGGCCATCCTGCACGCTGGCCAGGCCATACGCCTTGCGCAACAGGGGCTGTCCCTCCTTGACGACGATGACCACGGCACCGGGTTCGGCAGATTTGTAATACGGCGCGATGCTGGCATCGATTTGCGCTGCCAGCGCCTGCTGCCGGGCACTCAGTGGAGCGGGCTGGCCGGCCCAGCTGGCAGGTGTTTGCAACAGGATCAGGGTGGCAAGGCACAGACTGGAGACTTTAAACATGCAAATCACTTTCACAGGAGGGATAAACAAGCTGACCATGCCCCTGGCGGCGGCTATCGGGATAATGGATTTACTATAGGAAATATTTCCATTTAGCTCAGCCAGCCTAACAGACGCCCCTGCCGCAAATCTCTCTCTTTGTCACGTGTCGCAATGCACGCCAGCTTGCCGCCATGATTTTTTGGCTACCTATCGTATGCTCGACTCAGTGCCGCGCTGAAATTCACACAAATACTTACAAATGAAATATTCATTCATGAAATGAATAACACCTATCGCCACTGTGAATTGGCTGGAAACGGGTCTGCGGCCTATACTCAAACCGTCTCCCCTACATTGTTTCCCATGCACACCCTGCTCAGCCCGCACACACAGCGGGCTTTTTGTTCCCGGCATTTGCCATTCTGTCTTTCCCCCCTTACCGATCACCAGCCCCAAACCGGGAGCACAGCATGATCGTGCGCGAGCGTCCTTCGGCGCTACGGCTGTTCCTGGTGGTGCGCGGCTCCGTCCTGCCGCGCATCCGCACCACCCTCATCGTCAATACCCTGATCGCCACCCTGGTCACCTGGTGCCACGGCACCCTGTTCGATCACAAGGTCATCCTCACGACCATCCCGTTTACCCTGATCGGCTTGCCGCTGGCCATCTTCCTGGGCTTTCGCAACACGGCCGCCTACGACCGCTACTGGGAAGCGCGCAAGCTGTGGGGCGAACTGGTGTTGCGTAGCCGTAATTTCTCGCGCCAGTGCCAGACCATGATCCGCAGCGCTACGCCAGCCCACGCCCGGCTGGGCCTGGACGATGTGCGCGTGCGCATGATCTACCGCACCATCGCCTTTTGCC
Organism: Janthinobacterium sp. PAMC25594; assembly: GCF_019443505.1. Lineage (NCBI taxonomy): Bacteria > Pseudomonadati > Pseudomonadota > Betaproteobacteria > Burkholderiales > Oxalobacteraceae > Janthinobacterium > Janthinobacterium sp. PAMC25594. The sequence goes on along the minus strand of NZ_CP080377.1, from coordinate 5,658,432 downwards.
ACGCCCTGCGCCACCAGTTGCGCGACACGCGCGGACCGGACGACTTGCAGCCGCTGCTGCGCCCGGCCGAATGGGAAGCGGCCTGCAAGGCCTCGAACCCGTCCGACTACCTGATGCTGCAGATGGGCCACGACCTGGCCGACTGCATCCAGCAGGGGCGTATCGACAGCATCCTCACCGCACAGATCGATAACACGGTCTCGGCCATGGTAGCGGCGGGCGCCTCGTGCGAACGCATCCGCAGCACGCCGATTCCGTTTTCGTATTCGCTGCTGCTGCACCGCACGGCGTATCTGTACTGTTTCCTGCTGCCTTTCGGCCTGGTCGACTCGCTCGGTTTCATGACGCCGTTCGTCGTCGCCATCGTCGCCTACACCTTCTTTGGCCTCGATGCCCTGGGCGACGAGATTGAGGAACCATTCGGCGAAGATGCCAACGATTTACCGCTGTCGGCCATGTGCCGCGCCATCGAAATCAGCTTGCGCGAATCCGTGCAGGACGAGAACGTGCCGCCGCCCATGCAAGCCGACGATTTCCTGCTGAATTGATCCACACGCCAGCTTTTCCCTTGACCTTCCCATCGGGGGAAGGCTTACAGTGGACGCACTTAATCATTCAAGGAGTGCTTGCATGTATCAGTTACAAGTTGAAAACATGAGCTGCGGCCATTGCGTCGGCTCGGTCACGAAAGCGGTGCAAGGCGTCGATCCGCAAGCGCAGGTGCAGATCGACCTGGCCAGCAAGCGCGTCACGGTGGAATCGCCCGCCGAACTGGGCGCCATCAGCGCCGCGATCGTCGAGGCCGGTTATCCCGTTACCAGCGCGCAATAACAACCACGCAGCAACAAGACAGCCGGCCTATGCGCCGGCTGTTTTTTTATCCGTCCAGCTCGGGATAATGGCGGAAGATGCCTTCCTCATTGAACGCAATTCTGCGCTTCGACCGCAGGTAGCGGGCGATATTCGGCCGCGCCGCCACCGTATCGTGCAGCGCAAACAAGGCAGGATACTGCGGCGCCAGGCGTGCCATGGCTTGCGGAAACGCATAGCGCAGGCCGGCCAGCATCTGGAACAGCGACAGGTCTCCATACGTGAGTCTGGCCCCCACCAGATAACGGCCGCGGCTGTTCAGCAACACGTGCGTGAAATAATCGAGGAACTTGGGCAGGCGCGAGGCGCGGAAATCCGCGCTGCGCAGTATGGCTGCCTGTTTTTGCTCTTCATAATATTGATTCATCGACAGCGGATGGTGCGTATCGTGCACTTCCGTCAGCCAGTCGGCCAGCGTCAGTTGCAGCTGGTTCAGCCACAGGCGGCCGCTTTCCGCGCGCGGCGCCAGGCCCAGGCGCCGGCCCAGGTACAGCAGGATATTCGTGGTCTGGCCGATCAGCACGTCACCATCGCGCAGCACGGGCGGCGCGTAGGCGGCGTGTGGCGTGCAGTCGCCGTCGAGGCAGGCCAGCATGGCGGGCATGCCCTGCCCATGGCGTTCAGGCAAACGGGCGATATCGCGGTACTCGGCGCCCGCCTCTTCCAGTGCCAGGCGGATGAATTCGCCGCGCCCCTGTATCGTGGGCCAATAATACAGTTCATACGCCATACCACCTCCGTTGATTTACCTCAATGGCAGCAAGCCTTCGCTTCCGTTTCACCGGCCAGACCCAGGCTTTGCAGGATGGGGCAATCGGGCTTGTCGTCGCCATGGCACGATTGGGCCAGGTGGGCCAGGGTATCGCGCATTTCCGTCAGTTCCGCGATGCGCTTGTTGAGCTCGGCGACGTGGGCCAGGGCGATGCCTTTCACGTCCGCGCTGGCGCGCTGGTCGTTTTGCCACAGCGACAGCAACTCGCGGATCTGTTCCAGCGAAAAACCCAGTCCCCGCCCGCGCTTGATAAAACGCAAGGCGTGCAAGTCGTTCGGCGTGTAGATGCGGTAACCGGCATCGCTGCGCGCGCTGGGTTTTAGTAAGGTAATGCTTTCGTAGTAGCGTATCATTTTTGCCGATACGCCCGTTTCACTGGCTGCCTGGCCGATATTCATGCTATGACTCCTTGGTATGCGCACTGCGGGCTTTCCAGCGGCGCAGCAACAGGGCATTGCTGATCACGCTGACGGAACTGAAGGCCATCGCAGCGCCCGCCACCATGGGGTTGAGCAGGCCGAAGGCGGCCAGCGGAATGCCGATCATATTGTAGATAAATGCCCAGAACAGATTCTGCCGTATCTTGCTGTAGGTGCGGCGCGAGATATCGATGGCGTCCGCCACCAGGGCCGGATCGCCACGCATCAGCGTGATGCCGGCCGCATGCATGGCCACATCGGTCCCCGTCGACATGGCGATGCCTACGTCGGCGGCCGCCAGCGCGGGGGCATCGTTGATGCCGTCGCCCACCATGGCCACCCTGGCGCCCGCGCCTTTCAGTGCGGTGATTTTAGCGGTTTTATCGGCCGGCAGCATTTTCGCCGCCACCGTGTCGATGCCCAGCAGCTTGCCGACGGCGTCGGCGCTGCCCTGGTTGTCTCCCGTCAACATCACCGTGCGGATGCCCAGGCTGTGCAGATGGGCAATGGCCGCCTGCGCATTCGGCTTGACCTGGTCGCTGAAGGCGAACAAGCCCAGCAGTTCCGATCCCGAGGCCAGCCAGGAAATCGTGTTGCCTGTATTTTCCAGCGACAAGGCTTGCGCCGCCAACGGCGCCATGTCCACGTTTAACTCCTGCATCAGCCGCGTGCTGCCCAATTTCAGTTCCAGGCCATCGACCTGGGCCGCCAGGCCACGGCCCGGCAAGGCCGACAGGCCTGTGGCGGGCAAGGGTTCGATATGGCGCGCGCCGGCCGCATCCAGCACGGCGGTGGCCAGGCTGTGCTCGCTACCACGCTGGATGCTGGCCGCCAGCTGCAACAGCCGTGCATCGTCGATGCCGTGCGCATGCAGGGCCGCCAGGGCGGGCTTTCCTACCGTCAGAGTGCCCGTCTTGTCGAACACGACGGTATCGACGGCGTGCGCCACTTCCAGCGCTTCCGCATCCTTGATCAGGATGCCGTAGCGGGCGGCCACGCCCGTGCCGGCCATGATGGCCGTCGGCGTAGCCAGGCCCAGCGCGCATGGGCAGGCGATGACCAACACGGCCACGGCATTGATGATGGCATTTTCCAGCTCGCCGGTCGCAAACCACCAGCCCAGCATGGTCAGCAGCGCCAGCACCAGCACCACGGGAACAAAGATCGCGCTGACCTTGTCGACCAGGTGCTGGATGGGCGCCTTGGCCGCCTGCGCGTCTTCCACCAGGCGAATGATGCGCGACAAGGTCGTCTCGCCGCCCACGGCTTGCGTGCGCACCAGCAACAAACCATCGGCATTGATGGCGCCGCCCGTGACCTTGTCGCCCGGATGCTTATCCACGGGCAAACTTTCGCCCGTGATCAGCGACTCGTTGACCTGGCTGGCGCCTTCCACCACCACGCCGTCGACAGCCACCCGTTCACCGGGGCGGATGACCACCAGGTCACCCACCTTCACCTGTTCCACGGGCAAATCGATCTCGACGCCGTCGCGGCGCACGCGGGCCGATTCCGGACGCAAGACTTGCAGTGCACGGATGGCCGAAGCCGTCTGGCGCTTGGCGCGGCTTTCCAGCCATTTGCCCAGCAACACCAGCGTGATGACGACGGCTGACGCTTCAAAGTACAGGTGCGGCAAGATCTCGCCCGCCGTCAGCCATTGATAGACGGACAAGCCATACGCGGCGCTCGTGCCCAGCGCCACCAGCAAATCCATATTGCCGCTGCCCGCGCGGGCCGCCTTCCAGCCCGCCTTGTAGAAGCGCGCGCCAAAGTAAAACTGCACGGGCGTGGCCAGCGCGAATTGCAGCCAGCCAGGCAGCATCAGGTGGATGCCGGCCCACTCGAGCAGCATGGGCAGCATCAGGGGGAAAGCCAGCACGGCCGCGAACGCCACTTTCATGCCGTCGCGGTTGGGCACGGCGGCAGGTGCGCTGGCCTGGCTGGCGGCGGGAACTTTGGCTTCATAGCCGGCCTTGTCGATGGCGGCGATCAGGACGCCCGCATTGGCGTCGCCCGTCACCTTGACGCGCGCGCTTTCCGTGGCCAGGTTGACGCTGGCGGCAAGCACGCCCGGCACTTTCAGCAAGGCTTTTTCCACCCGACCCACACACGAGGCGCACGTCATGCCGGCGATGTTCAGGTCGATCTCGCGCTGCGCCACCGCATAGCCGGCCTTGTCCACCGCCGCCTGCAAGATGGCCAGCGGAACGTTCTGGCTGGACGCCACCCTGGCCGTATCGGTGGCCAGGTTGATGCTGGCGCTGGTCACGCCCGGCACGGCCGCCAGCGCTTTTTCAACGCGGGCCACGCACGAGGCGCAGGTCATGCCTTCGACCGTGAACGATTGCAAATAAGGGGAAGCTGGCTGCATGGCGCTGATCCTGTAGATAAGAGGTGATGTCTACAGGATCGTCCCTACCATGATGGGAAGGTCAAGCGAAACTTAGCGTACTTCGCAGTCGACATTGTTCGACTTGCCCGGCGTGCCGTTGCTGGCGGTCGGACCCGTGCTGGAATTGAACACGGGCGGCGGCGCAAACGAAATCCCAGGATTGGCCGGCAGCAGCACCGGTGGCTGCCGGAAATTCGGCGTATAGCCGAACTGGCCAGCGGAAAAATTACTCGTACCCGCTGGATTCGTCACATGAATCAGGCCATCGAGCACTTGCACATACAGCCCTGGCGGCCTGGCCGGCGTCGGTACGGTGGGTGCAACCGACGTTGGCACGTGCGTCGAGGGCGCCAAGTACTCGACAATAAAAAACGTGCCGCGGATGCCGATGGTGGCGACCGGCGTTTTCAGGGAAAACTTTTCCTTGTTGCGCTTGCCCAGCAAGCCCGACAGCGAACGCAAGCCTCCCTTGACCAGGTTGAACGAGGCCCGGTCACCGTCCGGCTGGTCGGCCTGGTAGGCGAACTGCTCGACCACAAAGGTGGTACTTGGCTTCAGGGTGATCTCGCTGTTGTCGATGAATTTCACCAGGGCATAGGTGTTTTTCTCCGTCACCAGCGTATCGCCAGCCTCCACCTCGGACTTGAGCGACAGCACCTTGATCTTGCCGTCGGCCTTTTTCGCCATCATCGGCCCGCTCAGCTGCGTCACCGTGCCGGCCACCTGGGCGAACGCATGCAGGCTGATGCTCATCAGCACTAGCCACAGCATGGCGCCCGCCAGCATCGACCTAGTTGCAATAGGTCTTCTTGATACTTTTTTGAAGTTCATCTGGTGCTTCCTTCGTCGATTCTTTGGATGGGGCGGCCAGCAGCGGCGTGGCCACGTTGTTGGGCGTAGTGAGCTGGTTGAGCGGGTTGTATTGCTCGCTGAACGCCGGCAAGGTATTGACGGCGCGGATGATGGTGCTTGGCGGCACCACGGGCGTCGTCACCGGCTGGGCCACCAGCACCGAGGCCGGCACGTTGACCCGGCCATTCGGCGCCAGCAGCGACACGGGCGCGCCGCGGCTGTTGATGCGCACGGTCTCGGCGGCGGTCAGGTCGCCGTTTTTCGCCAGCACGGCGATGCCGCCCGTGGCCTGCACATCGAGCGTGGCCGCGCCGGCAAAAGTGACGCCGGTACCGGCCGTGACCGCGATGGCGCGCGCCGCATTGACGCGCGCGCCGTCTCCGAAGGCCACGTCCGTACTGGAATCGACGGTGATGTTGTTGCCTTTGACTACGCCCTGCACATTGACGGGGCTGTGTGCGATCAGGCTCACATTGCCGCTATTGGCATCGATCGCATGGCTCTCGATGCCGCCCGTGCTTTCGATGCGCACGTCGCCGGAACCGGTCGACAGGGCGCCCAGCACCAGCACATCAGGCGCACTGGTATTGCTCAGCGCAATGCCACCGGCGCCGCTGTTGCCAGCGCTGAAGTTCTTGACACGGTTGCCGGCGTCGTTCAGCACGGTGCCAGTTTGCGATTGCGTGGCCAGGCTGCCGGCAACCACGGCGCCGCTCTGGCTGATGGCGCCGGCGCCAGCGTTCAGGCTGATGCTATTGGCGGTCAATGCCGCGAAACGCAGGTCGCCGGCGGCCTGGGTCACGGCCAGGTTGCCGCCGATATGGATGGCGCCGGCGCTCTGGCTGAAGCTGTTGCTGACCGTAACATTGCCCAGGCCGCCCAGCAAGCCGCCGGTCTGCGCATAGTTGGCCACCGTCAGCGCATTATTGACCAGCAGGCTGCCGCCGGTGAGGTTCAGGCCGCCGCGCGAGCTCAAGCGATCAAGCACGGTGTCGCCGGCCGCCGCCGTGTACACCACGTTGCCGGTGCTGGCCGCGAAATCGGCCGCCAGCACATTGGCGCCGCTTGGCGCCACGCCGCCTTCCCAGTTGGCGGCGTCGCTCCACAAGCCACCGGCCGCGCCGATCCAGGTCGACAAGGCGCGCTGGGCGATGCTGGCCTGGGCCACGCCGCCGGTCGAGGTCAAAGCGTAGTTGCCGGCATCCGCGCCCGACAGGCCAAAGCCGCTGACATTGACCGTCTTGCCGCTGCCATAGTTGCGGTCGGCAAACGTGCCGCTGCCGCCCGCCAGGCTGACGGCATCCTGGCCGATCACGCCCACCACGGTGCCGCTGACATTGGCCACTTGCGTGCCGTCGTACACCTTGTCGCTGGCGCTGACGCTGGCCAGGGTCAGCGCGGCGCGGGCAATCGTGGCCGTGGTCGCGCCAGTCGTGTCGGCCAGGCGGTAGTTGCCAGCATCGTTACCGGACAGGCTGGCATTCTGTACCGTTACCGTCTTGCCGCCGCCGGCATTCTTGTTGGCGAAGGCCGCGCTGGCCGATGCGCTCAGCACATCGCCGGCGATGCGGTCGTCGCTGATCGCCACCTGCGCGCCGGTCATGCCGTCATACACCTTGTCGACACCCGTATAGCCCAGGTTCAGCGTACGCTGCGCGATGCTGGCCGTTGCCGTGCCACCGGTCGTGCCCAAGGTGTAATTGCTTGCGTCAAGGCCGGACAGGCTGGCGTTTTGCACCGTCACGACTTTGTTGCTGCCGGCATTCTTGTCAGCGAATGCACCGCTGGCCGTTGCCGTCAGCACATCGTTGGCGATACGGTTGTCGGTAATCGTCAATGACGCGGCGCTGTTGCCGTCATAGGTCTTGCCCGCAGCCGCAAAGCCCAGCGCCAGTTCACGCTGGGTGATGGTGGCGCTGGTGGCGCCGGTGGCCGAGGTGAGTACATAGTTGGCGGCATCGGTACCGGACAGGCTGGCGTTTTGCACCGTCACCACTTTGTTGCTGCCGGCATTCTTGTCAGCGAATGCGCCGCTGGCCGTTGCCGTCAGCACGTCGTTGGCGATACGGTTGTCGGTAATCGTCAATGACGCGGCGCTGTTGCCGTCATAGGTCTTGCCTGCGGCCGCAAAGCCCAGCGCCAGTTCGCGCTGCGTGATGGTGGCGCTGGTGGCGCCGGTGGTCGAGGCCAGCACATAGTTGGCCGCATCGGTACCGGACAGGCTGGCGTTTTGCACGGTCACCACTTTGTTGCTGCCGGCATTCTTGTCAGCGAATGCGCCGCTGGCCGTTGCCGTCAGCACGTCGTTGGCGATACGGTTGTCGGTAATCGTCAATGACGCGGCGCTGTTGCCGTCATAGGTCTTGCCTGCGGCCGCAAAGCCCAGCGCCAGTTCGCGCTGCGTGATGGTGGCGCTGGTGGCGCCGGTGGTCGAGGTCAGCACATAGTTGGCGGCATCGGTGCCGGACAGGCTGGCGTTTTGCACCGTCACGACTTTGTTGCTGCCAGCATTCTTGTCGGCGAATGCGCCGCTGGCCGTTGTTGTCAGGATGTCACCGGCGATACGGTTGTCGGTAATCGTCAATGACGCGGCGCTGTTGCCGTCGTAGGTCTTGCCCGCGGCCGCAAAGCCCAGCGCCAGTTCGCGCTGGGTGATGGTGGCGCTGGTGGCGCCGGTGGTCGAGGTCAACACATAGTTGGCCGCATCGGTGCCGGACAGGCTGGCGTTTTGCACGGTCACCACTTTGTTGCTGCCGGCATTCTTGTCAGCGAATGCGCCGCTGGCCGTTGCCGTCAGCACGTCGTTGGCGATACGGTTGTCGGTAATCGTCAATGACGCGGCGCTGTTGCCGTCGTAGGTCTTGCCCGCGGCCGCAAAGCCCAGCGCCAGTTCGCGCTGGGTGATGGTGGCGCTGGTGGCGCCGGTGGTCGAGGCCAGCACATAGTTCGTGGCATCGGTACCGGACAGGCTGGCGTTGCGCACCGTCACGACTTTGTTGCTGCCCGCATTTTTGTCCGCAAATGCGCCGGACGCTGTTGCCGTCAGCACGTCGTTGGCGATACGGTTGTCGGTAATCGTCAATGACGCGGCGCTGTTGCCGTCATAGGTCTTGCCTGCGGCAGTGTAGCCCAGCGCCAGTTCGCGTTGCGTAATGGTGGCGCTGCTGGCGCCGGTGGTCGAGGCGAGCACATAGTTGGCGGCATCCACGCCAGACAGGCTGGCGTTCTGCACCGTCACGACTTTGTTGCTGCCGGCATTCTTGTCAGCGAATGCGCCGGACGCTGTTGCCGTCAGCACGTCGTTGGCGATACGGTTGTCGGTAATCGTCAATGACGCGGCGCTGTTGCCGTCATAGGTCTTGCCTGCGGCCGCAAAGCCCAGCGCCAGTTCGCGCTGCGTGATGGTGGCGCTGGTGGCGCCGGTGGTCGAGGCCAGCACATAGTTGGCCGCATCGGTACCGGACAGGCTGGCGTTTTGCACCGTCACCACTTTGTTGCTGCCGGCATTCTTGTCAGCGAATGCGCCGGACGCTGTTGCCGTCAGCACGTCGTTGGCGATACGGTTGTCGGTAATCGTCAATGACGCGGCGCTGTTGCCGTCATAGGTCTTGCCTGCGGCCGCAAAGCCCAGCGCCAGTTCGCGCTGCGTGATGGTGGCGCTGGTGGCGCCGGTGGTCGAGGTCAGCACATAGTTGGCGGCGTCGGTGCCGGACAGGCTGGCGTTTTGCACCGTCACGACTTTGTTGCTGCCGGCATTCTTGTCAGCGAATGCGCCGCTGGCCGTTGCCGTCAGCACGTCGTTGGCGATACGGTTGTCGGTAATCGTCAATGACGCGGCGCTGTTGCCGTCGTAAGTCTTGCCTGCGGCCGCAAAGCCCAGCGCCAGTTCGCGCTGGGTGATGGTGGCGCTGGTGGCGCCGGTGGTCGAGGTCAACACATAGTTGGCGGCATCGGTGCCGGACAGGCTGGCGTTTTGCACCGTCACCACTTTGTTGCTGCCGGCATTCTTGTCAGCGAATGCGCCGCTGGCCGTTGCCGTCAGCACGTCGTTGGCGATACGGTTGTCGGTAATCGTCAATGACGCGGCAGTGCCACCATCGTAGACTTTATTGGCGCCGGCAAAGGCCAGATTCAAGGTGCGTTGCGTGATCTCTGCCGTGCCGCTGGCGGTGGCAGCCAGGCTGTAGTTGCCCATCGCGCTGCCGGTCAAGGTCAGTTCGCTGAGATTGACGGCCTTGACGCTGCCGGCGTTCTTGTCGACAAATTGCGCGCTGCCGGTCACGCCCACGGTATCGCTGCTGACCGTGTTGCCCAGGCTGAGGGCCGCGTTGGCAAAGCCGAGCTGACCGTCATACACCTTGCTGCCGCCGAGGATCACGCTCAGGGCGCGCGGCGTGATGGCCACGGTGGAGGTACCGGCATAGCTGATATCGTATTGGGTCGACCACAGGCCGCCCAGCGCATAGTTGCCGACATTGCGCGCGTTGCCATAGCTGGCCGTACCGCTGGCTGCCAGGTCGCCATTGAGCAGGCCAATATAGCTGAGCTGGCCGACGCTGGCCACCTGGCCATCATAAACCCGGCTGGCCGCGCCGTCGGCGGTGACCGTCAAGGATGTCAGGAAAGCCTTCAACAGTGGCGTGGTATGGCCGTCGTAGATGCGCCAGATGGCATTCTCGCCGAAATTGAAGCCGCCGAAGCTGCTTTGCTGCTTCATTTCGGCCGTAGTGCGCCCGGCAGAGCCGCCCTGGTCGAAAATGGTGCCGGCGGTAGTGTAGTCAAAGAAAGCCGGCCCCACAGCCGCGCCCGCATCTGCGCGTCCGACCACGGCGCCCACCGTGCCCGACGCAAAACCGCTGCCCGATACGATGCCTGAGAAATACAGGCGGCTAGCGCTGCTGCCCGCCACGCTCCAGCCAATCACACCACCCAGATTCTGCTGGCTCACCGCGCTGTTGGCGGACAAGCCGATGGCGCCGGTCGCATAGGCGTCTGCGATAGTGCCGCCATTGCGTCCGACCAGGCCGCCGACACTGGCGCCGCCGCCCACGGCACCGGTGGCATACGCTTGCGAGATGGCGCCATCGTTATCGCCCACCAGGCCGCCGACCCGTTCGCCGGAAGCCGTGACGGCGCCGCTGGCGCGCGCCACGGTGATCGTGCCGCCGCTGTTGTTGACGCCCACCAGGCCACCGACGCCAGCCTGGCCGGTCACGCTCATGCTGCTTTGCACCTGCTCTATCGTGCCGCCCGCAGCGACCACGCCGGCCACGGCGCCCACATTGTTGTTGCCGCTGGCATTGCCACCCAGCAGGTTCAACTGGCGCACCGTGCCTGTCGTGCCGTTCCCCAGCTTGCCGAAAAGACCGGTGTTCAGGTTGCCGTTCGGCGCGCTCTCGCCGTGGATTTGCAAGCCGCTGACGGCATAGCCGGCGCCGTCCAGCACCCCGGAAAAACCGCCCGAATCGCTATGCGCGATGGGACGAAAACCGGCGCCGTCATTCCAGGCGCCCGTGCCGCTGGCGTCGATATTGCCGGCCAGGCGATAACTATTACTCAGGTCCAGGCTGGCGATGCCTTGCAAGCCATACACGTCGGCGATGACATACGGTGCGCCCGCGCTGCCGTCGCCGTTTGTAGCGCGCAAGAAACTGGCACCGGGAGCGATGATGAAATTGCCTGCTGAAAAGGCTGGCAGACCGGTCGTATTTTGCGTCCAGGTGCCGCTGGCCAACCTGAAGGTCCCCCCCACATTGACGGCGCCCGCGGCACTCACTGTCGATCCCGCAGTGAGGCTCAGGCTGCCGGCCACAGCTAGCGCATGATCGATCGCGATGGCGCCGCCCGTCACCAGCTGCAAGGTAGCCGGCCCCGTGGCGCCGCTCGCCACCGTCACCGCCTGGTCGACGCCGATGGCGCCTGTCATGGCGGCATGGCCGAGCGTGAGGTTCGCTGCGGAAATGGCATTCAGGTCGGCGCTGGACAGGCTGAGTTTGCCAACCGCCTTGCTGCCGAGATTGATTTCACGGTTGGCCGACTCCGCGCGCAAGGTCACCGCAGCGCCGCCTGCCTCACCGCCGTAGGCCACGCCGCCCTGCAAATTCATGTTATCGGCCTGCAACAGCAATGTCTGCCCCACCGCCGTGCCGACGATCTGTCCGCCGCTGCCATTGAGGACGATGCGTCCGTCGAATTTGTTGGCGCGCAGTTCCGCATTGCCGCCGCCGACATTCAAGCTGCCCGCCACGCCGAAGACGATATCGGCGCCCGTCAGGGCAACCCCGCCGCCCTGGCTGGAGAGGGCCGCATCGACATGCAAGACGGCCGAGCTGCCTTGTGCCGTGGCGCCGCCATTGTCGTTGGCCGACAGAGTCAGCGCGCCGCCATTGGTGGTAATGGCCTGGTTGACGTTGATGCTGTTGCCAGCCTGCGCCGTGAGTCCCACGCTGGCCTGGGTGATGGCGACGGCTGCGTTGAAGTTGATGTCGTGCTGTGCCTGCAGCACCACATTGCTGGTGGCCGCCGAAATCAGGCCGGCGCCGATAGTGGTCGTGCCCGTCGTCGGCGCATCCGTAAAATCGTTGACGCCGCTCAGCGCGCCGCCATTGCCGGCGACCACGTCGATGTCATACGGATCGAGCAGCCAGTCGCCCGTCTTGCCGCGCGCCGCGCGGGCGCGCGTATCGACCCTGGCGCCGTCGACGGCCAGGTAATGGCCCGACGTTTCCACCAGCCCGCCGTTGCCCGAAGCACTGCCGCCGCGCGCCGAAATGCTGCCGAACACGCGCGCCGTCTCGTTGCCCCAGACGATGACCTTGCCGCCGTCGCCGCTTTGAATCGCGTCGGCGGCGATGGTGGCGTCCTTGCCGACGGCGACCTGGCGCGCATTGGCAATCGCCGCGTTCTTGCCCTGATAGTCGCCGCCCAGCAGCACCGTGCCGCCGCCCGTGGCGCCGCTGGCGTCCACTTTGGCGTTGCCTTGCATGCCGACCTGGTCGCCCAGCACGGTAATCTCGCCACCCTTGCCCAGCGCACTGGTGGCGCTGGTGACGCTGCCGTTTTCCAGCAGCGTCTTGCCGCTGGCTTTCAACACGATCTTGCCGTTCTCGCCGACCACCGCGCTATTGGCGTTGAGCACGCCACGCTGGTTCAGCAGCGCGCCGACCATGCCGATGCGCCCGCCCTGCGCCACGATCTGGCCCACATTGATGGCCTGATCCGCGGGGGCCGACAGCACCACGCGCAAGTCCGGGTTGGCGGCGTCGGCCAGTTGCACGCTGTGGCCGGCGGCCAGCAGCACGTCGCCGTTCGGCGCGGTGATGATGCCGCTGTTTTCCACGTTCGGCGCGATCAGCAGAATCTGCCCGCCGCTGCCGGCATGGATGGTTCCCTGGTTGATGACGGCGCCGGCCTGCTCGCCGGCATTGAAATTCATCTTGCCAGCCAGGAAATCCTGGTTCGACAGCGCCAGGCTGGACGCCACCAGCCCCGCCACGTCGACCCGCGCATCGCGGCCGAACAGCACGCCGTTCGGATTGATCAGGAAAACTTTGCCGTTCGATTGCAGGGAGCCGAGGATCTTGCTGGGGTCTTGCCCCGTAATGCGGTTGAGCACGCTGCTGCCGGCGTTTTGCTGGAGAAAGCGCGTGATTTCGCCCGGATTGACGGAAAAGCTCTGCCAGTTGATGATGGTATTGGGCGTATTGGTGATCGTAAACAGATTGCCCTGCTGGTTGAAGGTGGCCTGGCCATGCACCACTTGCGGCAAGACCGGATTGGCGTGGGCGGCGCTGAAACAGGCGGCAATCAAGAGCGCCAGCGCGGTGCGGCGCAGCGGCGGCTCGACAGGGCCGCCAGCAGGCACGCTGCGCAATGGTTTTTGTTCGGTCATGGTGTTTTATCCTTGGGGCTCAGTACATCAGTACGACAGCGCAACTCTGAAATGCAGGCGGTTGGCGTCGCGGCGCCCCGTCTGGCCGGGGTTGACCACATGCGCATAGTCCAATTGCAGGTTGGCGTAGCGGTTCAGCAGGATGCGCAGGCCCAGGCCGGTTGAACCGATCGCCATGCTGTCGATTTCGCCGGGCAAGGCATGATTGCGGCGCACCCAGCCCGTGTCATAAAACGCCAGCGCGCGGCACTGGTAGCCGCCATCGCCGCACCAGTTCGGCGTGTACAGTTCCAGATTCAGATTGGCGCCGGAATCGTTCGCCACTTCGCGTTCCAGGAAGCCGCGCACGGTGGCCGCGCCGCCGACGCCGAACTGCTCGCCCGGCACCAGCGCGTCGGGCGTGTACTGGCCGTTGAACAACGCGCGCCATTGCCAGTCGTTGTCCAGCACCTGGGTATGACTGGCGCTCAGGCGCAAGGTGCTGTAGCCGGCCTTGGCGCCGAAACGTGCCCGCGTAAAATCCTGCTGGCTGCCATTCTTGCCGCCGGGAATATTGCGCGCCAGGGTCATGCCCACGCTGGCCTCGCCACGTGGCAAGCTCCAGGCGCCGATATAGGCGATGCTGACGGGGTGCACCGTCACGTCGGTGCCCAGCTCCATGCCGAAGAACTGCAGGCTGTTGCGGTAGGCCTTGAAGTCCAGGCCATACACCAGCTTGGGTTCATAGTTGTCGCGCTTGCCGAAGTTCTGGTTGTAGCGCGCGCCGGCGGTGGTGCCGCGGCCACTGACGGCCAGGTCGAAGATACCGGCCGCGACGCTGCCCGAATCGACGTTCGAATAACTGGCAAAAAAGTCCAGCGAATCGCCCAGCGCATACAGCGGCACGTGGTAGCCGAAGCCGTACACGGCGACCTGGTTGGCATGCTCGAGCGAGGTCGTGTATTGCAGGCTGGCCACATGATCGCGGCCCCACAGGTTGGCATGCTGCAGCACCACGCTGGCGTGGGTCTTGCCGGAGTCCTTGCTGCCGGTATTGTCGAGGTTGAGCGTGGCTTTCCAGGCGCGTTCGTCCGCCACCGCGATGCTGGCGTCGACCGTGCCGTCGACCTCGCCGGTAGCCAGCTTGACCTCCATCTTGCGGGCCGGATTTTCATTCGCCAGCTTCAGGCTTTGCCCCAGGGCCGACAGATTCGGCGTCTGCCCTTCGACCAGGGCCGGCAAGGCGCGCCGTACATTGGCGTCATCGACATACTGGTTGCCGGTGATGGCCACCTTGCCAACCTGCGTCTGCACCACTTCCAGGCGCACGGCGCCATGCGCCAGCTCCTGTTCCGGCAAGGCCACCAGCACCATGGTGTAGCCGCGCGCGCGGTAGGCGTTTTCCAGTGCCTCGACGGCTTGCTGGATGGCGCCAAAGTTGCGCTGCCGGCCGGCGAACGGCGCCACCAGCGATTGCACCAGTTGCGGTCCCAGCAAGGTGTCGCCGCTGACTTCGTAGCTGGCGATATCAAACAGCGGGACGGCACTGTCGGCGGCGGGGGTTTGGGCGTTTGCGCATGCCGCGCAGAACAACAGCGCGGAACCTGCAAGCAGGCGCACCAGACGATAATTCATGTGTGAGAGTTCTTGTGGTTGCATGGCCAGCCAGGCGCGGCTGGGCCATCAATTAATGAAAAGCAAAGTGTAGACGGATTTTGATTTCCAGTCAGAAATTTCTCTGCTGGCGACGGTTACTTGGTCTGGAAGTTGGTCACACCATCCCAGTCTTCGCCAGGCGGCGTTTCACGATACTGGCGCAGGCGTCCGGCGTACAGCCGGCGCAGCCCATCATCTGGCAATTCCGACAAAATTGCCTCTGCGCCATCCCAGTCGCGCGCACGCCACAGTTCCAGCACGCGCGACCAACGCGCCAGCAGCGCCAGTTCACCGGCATCGGCTTCGGCCAGCAGGCAGCGCGGCTCGAAAATCGCCACCGCTTCGGTCTTGCCCTTGACCCGCACGCGGTCCAGTTCGCGGTAGGCGAATTGCGGCGCCTGCGCACGCGTAAAATCGCTCACGGCGATGCCCACGCCATACACCTTGGTCATGCCTTCCAGGCGCGCGGCCAGGTTGACGGCGTCGCCCATCACGGTATACGCGCGGCGGATGCGCGAGCCCATGTCGCCCACATGCATCAAGCCGCTGTTGATGCCGATGCCGATCCGCAGCGGCGGCCAGCCGCGCGCCTGGAATTGCTGGTTCAATCGACCTGCGCTGCGCTGCATCAGCAGGGCGCTGGCCACGGCACGGCCCGCATGGTCGGGAAACGCCACCGGCGCGCCCCAGAACGCCATCACGGCGTCGCCGATATATTTGTCCAGCGTGCCGCCGTGGCTGTCGCGGATGTCTTCCGACATGGCCGTCAGGTACAGGTTGATATATTCGCGCAACTGCTGCGGCGTCATCTGTTCCGAAATGGCCGTAAAGCCGCGCACGTCGGCAAACAGCACCGTCAGCTCGCGGCTTTCGCCATCCATGCTGTAGCGGTCGGGATTGTCGGCCATCTGCGCCACCAGTTCCGGCGCCACGTACTGGCCGAAGCGCGACACCAGCGCCCTGCCCTTGCGCACCTCGAAAAAATAGCCCCAGGCCAGATTGGCGACGAACAGCGCCGCAATCAACAGCAGCAACACGGCGACATCGAGCGCCGCGTCGAAGTGGTGATACAAGCACCAGTTCAGGCCCAGCGCGCCAGCCAGCGCCGCGCCGGCCAGCAAGACGGCCGTCGCCGGCGCGGCCAGCGCCAGTGCGCCGCCGAGCAGCAAGCCCACCAGCACCACCTGGCCGAACTCGATCGCCAGCGCATAGTCGGGTCGCGACTTGAAATGGCCGTCAAGGATGGATTTGATCAGGTTGGCGTGCACTTCCACACCGGGAAACTCGGCATTGACGGGCGTGGCGCGAATATCGTTCAGGCCGGCGGCTGTGGTGCCCACCAGCACGATGGCGCCGTGCAGCACGTCCGTCGGCACCGCCCCCATCAGCACGTCGGCCGCCGACACATAGCGGAAGGCGCCGCCGTCCGGGCCGCCCTTGCCGCGAAACTCGATGGTGGTGGTCAAGGCTTCGCCGACCGGGATATCGAGGCGTCCGCGCGGCGTAAAGACGGCGATGCGGTCCAGGCCGCCGTGCTCGCGCTCGGCCTCGGACAACTTGTCGGCGGTCTGGCCGAACACGGGCGCGATCGCGCGCGCTTTCAGGTACACGCTGGCCGTGGCCAGCGACAGCGACGGGTAATACGCGTCGCCGATGCGCTGCAGCAGGGTCGATGAGCGCAGCACGCCGTCGCTGTCGGTCAGGGCCGTGAAGATGCCGGCCCCTTGCGCCGCCTGTTGCAGCTGCGCCAGGTTGGCTTCATAGCCGGGCGACGTAAACGCCGTCACCGTGCGCCCATTCAGGTCGGCTAGCGTAAAGGCAGGCTTGGGCAGCACGCCTTTCTTTTGCCGCTCCGACACGCTATAGCCCAGCACCACCGGCTGGCCGCGCATCGCCTCGGCAAACAGGGCGTCGTAATCCATCCGCGGTTTCAGGCGTTCCAGCTGCTCGCTGAAGCCCGGCACGCCAGCCAGTTCGCCCTTGGCCAGGTCGGCCAGCACGCCATAGCCGGAACTGCTGTCGGGTTCGGGAAACGAGATATCGAAGCCGACCGCGGCCACGCCATAGTGGCCCGTCAATTGCGTCACCAGCCGCGCCTGCACGTCGCGGCCCCACGGATAGCGGCCGATCTGGTTCAGGCTTTTTTCATCGATATCGACGATCACGATGCGCTTGTCGAGCTGCGGCGCTTCGGCACGCATGCGCATGTCGCCCAGCATGGCGTCCAGCCGGCCCAAGGTATCGACGCCGAACAGGCCGATGCTGGCGCAGGCGGCCAGCAGCGTCAACAGCGCGCCCAGCAGCAGCCGCGCGCCATGCTTTTTCATGACCGCAAGCCAGCGCATCAGGGCACGTAACCGGGAATGGCCGCCTCGTCGACGGCATCGATCTGGCTCGGATGCATGTGCTTTTCAGCGAAGGTCAGATAGACTTTGCTGCGGATGAAAACGTCGAACAGTTCCGGGTCGATATGCCCGTTCAGGCTGAAATTGCCGAGGATGCGCAGCGACTCGGACAGCGACTTGCCCTTTTTATAGGGACGGTCGCGCGCGGTCAGCGCCTCGAAAATGTCGGCGATCGCCATCAGGCGCGCCGGCACCGACATCTGCTCTTTCGTCAGCCCGCGCGGATAGCCCTTGCCATCCATGCGCTCGTGATGGCCACCCGCATATTCGGGCACCTTCTGCAGGTGCTTGGGCCACGGCAGCGCTTCGAGCATGCGGATCGAGACGCTGATATGGTTGTTGACGATGGCCCGCTCGGCCGCCGTCAGGGTGCCGGCGCGGATGGTCAGGTTTTCCGTCTCGTCGGCGTCGAGAAAATCGCGCAGTTCGCCGTCGGCCGCGCGCCAGCGCCGTCTGGCGATCCGCCGCACTCTTTCCTGGTCGGCTGGCGCCATGCTCTCGCCGCCGATGTTCACCGTGCGGATGAAGTCGCGCTCTTCGCGCAGCGCGGCCTGCTCCTGCGCCAGCGCGCGGGCGATCGCATCCTTGCGTTCCGGCTGCGCCGCCTGCTGGCGCAGGGCGGCGATCTCGGCGTCGCGCAGCAGCACTTCGTAGCGCGTGTCGATCAGGGCGATGCGGTCGAAAATCGTTTCCAGCTTGGTGGCCTTGTCGACCACGTGCACGGGCGTGGTGATCTTGCCGCAATCGTGCAGCAGGCCGGCCAGCCACAGCTGCTTGCGCTCGTTGTCGCTGAGCCGGAAATCGGCCAGCGGCCCCGTTTGCGTGGCGTGCGCGGCGTCGGCCAGCAGCATCGTCAGCTCGGGCACGAACTGGCAATGGCGCCCCGTGTACGGCGACTTTTCATCGATGCCGATATTGATCAGGGTAACCAGCGATTCGAGCAGCTCTTCCAGTTGTGAAATGAGCAGCTGATTCGTCAGCGCCACGCCCGCCTGCGCAGCCAGCGCCTCGATGAAGCGCTGGTCGGTGGAGGAAAAGGCGCGCACCTGGCCTGTGTCGCCATCCTTGGCATTGACCAACTGCAGCACGCCGATCAGATCGCCCTCGTGGTCACTCATGGGCACCGTCAGGATCGATTGCGTGTGGTAGCCATGGTGACGGTCAAAGTCGCGCATGCCGGAAAAATTGAAGCCCTCGTCGCGGTAGACATCGGCGATATTCACGCTGCGGCGCATGTTCGCCGCATACGCGGCCACCGAGGCCAGGTTGGGCTGGCCCGCGCCATCGAACAGGGGCACGCCCGGCAAGCCCATGTCGCCCCCCTGCGCGATGCCCAGGCTGTCATTGACGCTGATGTCGAACGCCAGTTGGCGACCCTCGGCCATGGGCCGGTACAGGGTGGCGCCATCGGCACCGCTCATGCTTTTTGCCAGCAGCACGATGCGCTGCAACAGCGGCCCGATATCGCGCCCCTGGCCACCGAGGCCATGGCCGAGCGCGACACTGAGTTCGGTCAATTGCTCCAGTCTGTGGGCGATTTTCTCAGGGTGCAACTGAGGCATGTTGATGGCAATCAGGTAATGGGCAAGCAAAAAAAGGGAAGTCGGCAAGCGCCAGTGTAACGGTCACCCAGCGCACTGTACATTACTTAGTTGCAACAAAACGAAATAACTTTCCGTATTGCAACATACATAAATGTTGCCGCCAATTCCATTAATTAGAATAGAATCAACAATAATTACACCGTAACAAGGTACTGAATGAAATTCACGTTCAGGGGCGTGCGCGGCTCCATACCCTCCCCCGGCCCGCGCACGGCGCGCTATGGCGGCAATACCACGTGCATCGAAGTACGCACCGACAACGACAGCCTGATCATTCTCGATGCGGGCAGCGGCATCTTCTCGCTGGCGCAGCAATTGCCGCCCGGCCTGCCGGTTGACGCGCACGTTTTCATCACGCACAGCCACTGGGACCACATCCATGGCCTGCCCATGTTCAGCCCCCTGTTCGTGACCGGCAACCGCATGCGCCTGCACGGCGCGTACGATGCCGTCGCCGGACAGGGCATCGAGCACGTGATGGCGGTACAACTGCAAGGCAGCTATTTTCCCGTCAGCGAAGCGGCCATGGCGGCCAGCATCGAATACCGCACCCTGGCGCCCGGCGAAACCGTCGAGGTGGGAGGTGCATGCGTGCGCGGCGCGGAAATGAACCATCCGGTGGTCAACCTGGGCTACCGCATCGACTGCGGCGGCGCTTCGCTGTTTTTCAGCGGCGACCATGAACCGTTCTACAACCTGCATCCGCCGGGCCATGCCGAGCATGCGGCCTGCGCCGAGCGCAATGTGCGGCGCCAGGCCGGCATCGACGCGGTCGTCGCCGGCGTCGATGCGCTGATCATGGATTGCTCGTACACGCGCGACGAATACCCGGCCAAGCAGGGCTGGGGCCACGGCACCTTCGACGCCGCCTTCGACCTGGCCCTGCGCTGCGGCGCGCGGCGCCTGTACTGCACCCACCACGAGCCGACCCGCAGCGACGAGCAGCTCGAAGCCGTGTTTGCCGACGTGATGGGCCGCTATGCGCGCCGCCTGAATGGCTTGCAAGTGTTCCTCGCCTGCGAGGGGCTGACGGTGGAACTGGCCGGGGCATAAAAAAAGGGAACCTTTTGGTTCCCTTTTTCACACATGCGTCCAGTTGGCCCAAGGCCGCCTTACATGATGTGGTGACCAATCCACCAGGCGACTGCGGCAACAAACGCGGAAGCGGGAATCGTGAAGATCCAGGCCCAGACGATGTTACCCGCGACACCCCAGCGCACGGCCGACATTTTTTGTGCCGAGCCGACGCCGACGATGGCGCCCGTGATGGTGTGCGTGGTCGACACGGGAATGCCCAGCGCCGTCGAGACGAACAGGGTGATGGCGCCGCCCGTTTCGGCGCAGAAGCCGCCGACGGGTTTCAACTTGGTGATCTTCTGGCCCATGGTCTTGACGATGCGCCAGCCGCCGAACAGCGTACCGAAGCTGATCGCCGTGTAGCACGAGATGATGACCCACAGCGGCGGCATCTCGTCGGCCACGTTCGAGTAGCCGGCGGCGATCAGCAGCATCCAGATGATGCCGATGGTCTTTTGCGCATCATTGCCGCCGTGGCCCAGGCTGTAGGCCGCCGCCGATGCCAGTTGCAAACGGCGGAACCATTTATCGACCTTGCGCGGCGTGGAGCGCACGAAGATCCACGACACCAGCAGCATCATGATGGAGCCGAACACAAAGCCCAGCACGGGTGCGATGACGATGAAGGCCACGGTTTTCCACAGGCCGGCCGCGACCAGCGCGCCCGTGCCCGACTTGGCGACGGCGGCGCCCACCAGGCCGCCGATCAGGGCGTGCGAGGACGACGATGGAATGCCGTAGTACCAGGTAAACAAATTCCAGAAGATGGCGCCCATCAGCGCGCCGAAGATCACGTACTGGTCGATCACCGTCGGGTCAATGGTTCCTTTTCCCACCGTGGCGGCCACGGTCAGCTGGTGGAACACGAAGATGGCGACGAAGTTGAACGTGGCGGCCATGGCAACCGCGGTCTGCGGTTTCAATACGCCCGTCGAGACCACCGTGGCGATCGCGTTGGCGGCATCGTGGAAGCCGTTCATGAAGTCAAACAGCAGCGCGAGGGCGATCAACAGGCCTAGCACGTAGATGCTGATTTGTATGGTCATTGTAGTTTCTTTTCTGATTCTGGTTCAGGACGGGCCCAACGCTTACGCGTTTTCGACGATGATGCCTTCGATAATATTGGACACATCTTCGCAACGGTCGGTCACGGTTTCCAGAATTTCGTAGATCGCTTTCAGCTTGATCAGGTTGCGCACGTCCGGTTCGTCGCGGAACAGTTTGGACATGGCGGCGCGCATCACGTGATCGGCGTCCGATTCCAGGCGGTCGATCTCTTCGCAGATGGCGACGATCTTGCGCGAGTTATCCATGTTGTGCAGCATGGCGACGGCGTCGCGCACTTTTTCGGTACAGGCCAGCACCAGTTCGGCCAGGCGCTTGGCTTCCGGCGTGACGGCTTTCAGGTCGTACAGCGAAACGGTTTGCGCCGCGTCTTCCAGCAGGTCGAGGATGTCGTCCTGGCGCGTGATCAGCTGATGGATGTCGTCGCGGTCGATCGGCGTGATGAAGGTCTTGTGCAGCATTTCCACGGTGGCGTAGGTGACTTTGTCCGCCTGTTTCTCG
The DNA here is from genome assembly GCF_019443505.1 of Janthinobacterium sp. PAMC25594. Lineage (NCBI taxonomy): Bacteria > Pseudomonadati > Pseudomonadota > Betaproteobacteria > Burkholderiales > Oxalobacteraceae > Janthinobacterium > Janthinobacterium sp. PAMC25594. The sequence goes on along the minus strand of NZ_CP080377.1, from coordinate 5,636,946 downwards.
ATGCTTTCGATCGCATGCACGCGGTTTTCCAGGTCATCGAAATTGGTCATCAGGCCGAGCATTTCTTTAGCGCCCTTGACGCACAGTTCCGCGTGCTGGTTAAACAATTCAAAAAACTTGCCCTCAGTGGGCATCAAGCGTCCAAACATGTCATTCTCCGTTAAGCATTGAGTCGTGTTATTTACTACAGAAAGCCGCCCCGTATGAGGGGGCGGCCAATGGAATATCAGTGCTGCTGAGTCTTAGTCGCCTTGGTAAAGCGCCAGGCCACCACTGTAATTGCCAAATTTGGTGTACTGCCCCATGAAGGTGAGGCGGATGCTGCCGATCGGACCGTTACGTTGTTTACCGATGATGATTTCGGCCGTTCCCTTGTCTGGCGAGTCGGGGTTATACACCTCGTCACGGTAAATGAACAGGATCACGTCGGCATCCTGCTCAATAGCGCCCGATTCGCGCAAGTCCGACATCACGGGACGCTTGTTCGGGCGCTGTTCCAGCGAGCGGTTCAGCTGCGACAACGCAATCACGGGGCAACCGAGTTCTTTCGCCAGGCCTTTCAAGCCGCGCGAAATCTCGGAAATCTCCGTGGCGCGGTTGTCGCCCGGGCTATTGGCCGACATCAGTTGCAAGTAATCGACGATGATCAGGCCCAGCTTGCCGCATTGACGCGACAAACGGCGCGAGCGGGCGCGCAATTCGATCGAGTTCAAGGCCGGCGTTTCATCGATGTACAACTGGGCGTCGTTCATCTTTTGAATCGCATTCGTCAGGCGTGGCCAGTCTTCGTCGTTCAGGCGGCCCGTGCGCAGACGGTGCTGGTCGAGCTGGCCGACGGAACCGAGCATACGCATGGCCAGCTGGGCGCCGCCCATCTCCATCGAGAACACGGCCACGGGCAAGCCGCTGTCGATGGCCACGTTTTCGCCGATGTTGACGGAAAACGCCGTCTTGCCCATCGAAGGACGGCCCGCCACGATCACCAGGTCGCCCGGCTGCAGACCGGAGGTCATGCGGTCGAGGTCGATGAAACCGGTGGGCACGCCCGTGATTTCACTCTGGTTGTCGCGGCTGTACAACTCGTCGATACGCTCGACCACCTGCGTCAGCAGGGGCTGGATGGCGGTCCAGCCCTGGGCGCCGCGCGCGCCTTCTTCGGCGATGGCGAAAATCTTCGATTCGGCCTCGTCAAGCATCTGCTTGACTTCCTTGCCTTGCGGGCTGAAGGCCGTGCCGGAGATATCGTCGGCGACGGTGATGAGTTTGCGCAGCACGCCGCGGTCGCGCACGATCTCGGCATAACGCCGGATGTTCGCGGCCGATGGCGTGTTTTGCGCCATGGCGTTCAGGTAAGCGAGTCCGCCCACATCATCGGCCTTGCCGAGCTGGGTCAGGGTTTCAAAAACAGTAATGACATCGGCGGGCCTGGAGCCGTTAATCATCTTGACGATTTGCTCGAAGATGATGCGATGGTCATAGCGATAGAAATCCTCCGCATGCATGAAGTCGGCGATGCGGTCATACGCTGCATTGTCGCGCAACAGACCACCGATAACGGATTGTTCTGCTTCGATCGAATGCGGCGGAATACGGAGGGAATCCAGTTGCGGATCAGAGGGAGCGTTCATGGCGCGAATTATACCCGCTTCGGCGTGCTGGCAAAAATAAAGGGCTGAAATTGAGCGAAAAAAAGGCCACAAAAAAGCCGGGCGAACCCGGCTTTTCATAGTGCGGCAATGCTTGCGGGCCAGGCCCGCAGACGATTACGCGTTCGCGTCTGGTACGACAGCGATAACAACTTCCACGACCACGTCGGTGTGCAGAGCAACCGAAACGTTGTGCTCGCCAACGATCTTCAGCGGGCCGGTAGGCATGCGGATTTGTGCTTTTTCAACAGCAAAACCTTGCTTGGTCAGCGCTTCAGCGATGTCGAAGTTGGTGACGGAACCGAACAGACGGCCATCAACACCAGCTTTTTGAGCAACTTGAACGGTCAGGCCGCTCAGTTTTTCGCCCTGGGCTTGCGATGCGGCCAGTTTGGCGGCAGCAGCTTTTTCCAGTTCGGCGCGCTTGACTTCGAATTCAGCCACAGCGGTTGCCGTGGCACGACGTGCCAGGCGTTGCGGGATCAGGAAGTTACGTGCGTAACCGTCTTTGACTTTGACGACTTCGCCGAGGTTACCGACGTTAACAACTTTTTCTAACAGAATGATTTGCATAGTTCTTCTCCAGGAATATCTGACCGATTAAGCGTGGTGCAGATCGGTGTATGGCAGCAGCGCGAGGAAGCGAGCGCGCTTGATTGCGGTGTCGACTTGGCGCTGGTAGTGCGCTTTGGTACCGGTCAGGCGTGCTGGCATGATCTTGCCGTTTTCCTGGACGAAGTCTTTCAGCGTGTCGACGTCTTTGTAGTCGACTTGCTCAACGTGAGCTGCGGTGAAGCGGCAGAACTTCTTGCGTTTGAACAAAGGGTTTTGCTGTTTGCGTTTTTCTTTAAGCTTGAGCTTATTTTTGTCGAACTTTTTACCGAATGCCATGTCAGGCTCCTGTATCTAAAATGCGCTAGTCAGAATTGACTGCACTAAAATCAATGATGTGAAACACCAAACTCTTGCTGTTGCGGCTCTTCCTGGCCAGGAAACCCGTGAACTGATACACCCCACCCAAGCTTGCCTGGCTGAACCGGCCTGAGATTTCGCCAGCGGCTAGCGCGGCAACATCAAACTCGGTCAAACGGGCAATTCCTGCTTCCATCTGCTGCGAACTGTGTTGCAATACTGCATTCACAATCGGCAGCCCTGCCGGGGTATAGCGCAATATTTCGCGCTCGGCAATGATGGCGGTAACTTGTAGCTGGTTCAGCGCACGATCCTGGTCAAGAATTAAGCTGCGGCTGCGACTGGAGCGGCTGCTGGTGCTTCGGTGCGGTGGCTTTTGGCCGCGTCTTCGCGTTGTACCGATTTCATCATCGGCGAAGGAGCTGTTTCAGCTTTCTTCATTTTAACGGTCAGGTGACGCAACACGGCATCATTGAATTTGAATGCTGTTTCCAACTCGACCAGGGTCTCGTTGTCGCATTCGATGTTCAGGCAGATGTAGTGTGCTTTAGGCAGCTTTTGGATCGAGTAAGCCATTTGACGGCGACCCCAATCTTCCACGCGGTGAACCGAACCGCCGCGGGTGGTTACGCTGGCTTTGTAGCGTTCGATCATCGCGGGCACTTGCTCGCTTTGGTCCGGATGGACGATAAAGACTATTTCATAATGACGCATGCAAACTCCTTCAGGTCGGATTAATAATCGCCCACCCCGGCGTCAAGACGGGTGTGGGAAGGTCAGCCGAAGATTATAACCGCCTTTTGCAAACGTTTCAATCATTCCTTCAACAAGCGGCCCGCGCACGGGGCAGGTCAGGCGTTTTTTCCTGCCCATTCCGGTATTTCGCACGAAATTCGCGCAAATGACGGAAATCCCCTTGCATAGTGGGCGATACTGTACAAAAATACAGACTGTTCATATAGACAGCATTTTAGTATGCACCCACCGCTCATGATCAAGCTGACAGCACGACAAGAACAAATCCTGAACCTGATCAAGGACGCGATTGAAAACACGGGTTTTCCTCCCACCCGTGCCGAAATCGCCAATGAACTGGGTTTCAAATCGGCCAATGCGGCCGAAGAGCATTTGCAGGCCCTGGCCCGCAAGGGCGCGATCGAGATTTCGCCCGGCACCTCGCGCGGCATCCGCCTGATCGGCGCGGCGGCCGAAGCGCAGGCATCGAAAGTGCCGGCGGCGCTGCTGATGTCGCTGCCCCTGATCGGCCGGGTGGCGGCAGGCTCGCCCATCCTGGCACAGGAAAACCTGGAGGCAAGCTACAACGTCGACCCGGCCCTGTTCTCGGCCAAGCCCGACTTCCTGCTGAAGGTGCGCGGCTGGTCCATGCGCGACGCCGGTATCATGGATGGCGACTTATTGGCCGTGAAGAAGGTCGACAGCGCCAAGAATGGCCAGATCGTCGTCGCCCGCATCGGCGACGAAGTCACCGTCAAGCGCTACAAGAAGACGGGTTCCGTCATCGAACTGCTGCCGGAAAACCCCGACTTCAAGGTCATCACCGTGTCGCCGGAAGATGAGTTTGCCCTGGAAGGTTTAGCGGTAGGCTTGATGCGCAGCTGGCATTAAGTTTTACGCGCAAAAAAAGGGCCGCGACAGCATGACTGTCGCGGCCCTTTTCATTTATCCGGATACTTATACATCGAGTGCCTGGCGGAAATCCTCAAGCAGATCCGCCTCATCCTCGATGCCCACGGACACGCGGATCAGGGACTCTGCGATGCCCATGCTGGCACGGCGCTCCGCACCCATCTCGTAGAAGATCGTGTGGGCGACGGGAATGACCAGGGTGCGCGTGTCACCAAGGTTGCTTGCCGGAATCGCCAGATTCAAACGATTGAGGAAATCGAAGCAATCGATGCCCTCTTTTAATTCAAAGCTGAACAGCGAGCCATAGCTGCGGAACAAGTCCTTCGCCAGCGCGTGCTGCGGGTGCGACGCCAAGCCCGGGTAATGCACTGCCGCCACGCGCGGGTCGGCGGCAAGCATCGTGGCCAGCGCCAGGGCGTTGGAACAGGTGCGGTCCATGCGCAAGGCCATGGTTTCCGCGCCGACGGCGATATGGTGCGCCGCTTCCGGGCCCAGCGATGCGCCGAAGTCGCGCAAGGCCTTGGCGCGGATTTGCGCGATGCCCCACTGGGCTGGCGCCGCTTTCTTATAATTATCGAAAATGTTCGGGTAGCGCGTCCAGTCGAACACGCCCGTGTCCGTCAAGCTGCCGCCCAGCGCATTGCCGTGGCCGCCGATGGATTTCGTCAATGCATTGACCACCAGGCCCGCGCCCACCGCTTTCGGGCGGAACAGGTAAGGCGTCGTCATCGTGTTGTCGACGATGTACAAAATGCCACGTTCCTTGCACAGCGCGCCGATCTTTGCCAGGTCGGCGATCTGCGTGCGCGGATTGGCGATGGTTTCCACGAACACAATGCGCGTGGCCGGCGTGATGGCGGCCGCCACGTTGGCCACCTCGGTGGCGTCGACGAAGGACACGGCGATGCCCTGCCCCGTCACCGTTTGCCACAGGCTGTTGGTATTACCAAACAGAAAGGCCGACGACACGACATGGTCGCCCGCGCGCAGCAGCGACTGCACCACGGCGCCGATGGCGCCCATGCCAGTGGCGAAGCACAGGGTCGCCACGCCGTCTTCCATCTGGTTGACCTTGTCTTCCAGCGCGGACACGGTCGGGTTGCCCTGGCGGCCGTAGCGGAAACCGGGCTCCTTGCCCTGGAACACGGAAGCGAGCTGGCGTGCGTCGCTGTAGCCGAACGCGACGGAGGTGTGCACAGGCTTGTGCAGCGAGCCATGCTCGATACCCTTGCGGCGGTCGTTATGCAGGATGGTGGTGGTAAAGCCGTAGTTTTTTTTGGTGGTCATGGTGGAAGTTCCGGATATTCGATTTGCCGCTTAACCCCAAGGCAAATGCTGGGGTCAGACCTGAAGGTCTGACCCCGAAAAAAAGCCCGGCATCGGCCGGGCAGGTTACTTATGCTTCTGTCGTCGCCAGGTTCAGGTTCAGCTGGGAACGTGGCGTATCTTCGGGCGCTGCCGCCTTCGGATGGTGGCGCGCATATTCCAGGCGGTCCAGATATTCCTGCGACACGTCGCCCGTCACGTACACGCCATCGAAGCACGACGCCTCGAAATTGACCAGGGCAGGATTGACGTCGGCGATCGCCTGCTTCAACGCGCCGATATCCTGGTACACCAGATAGTCGGCCGTGATTTCGCGGCACACTTCCTCCGTCGTGCGGCCATAGGCGATCAGCTCATCGCGCGTCGGCATGTCGATGCCGTACACGTTCGGGTAAATCACCGGTGGCGCGGCCGAGGCGAAGATGACTTTCGTCGCGCCCGCTTCGCGTGCCATCTGCACGATTTCACGGCTGGTGGTCCCGCGCACGATGGAATCGTCGACCAGCAACACCACTTTATCCTTGAATTCGGACGGAATAGCGTTGAGCTTCTGGCGCACGGATTTCTTGCGCGCCGCCTGGCCCGGCATGATGAAGGTGCGGCCGATGTAGCGGTTCTTGATGAAGCCTTCGCGGTATTCCAGGTTCAGCGCCAGTGCCAGCTGGATGGCGGCAGGACGCGAGGAATCGGGAATCGGCATGACCACGTCAATATGCACGTCCGGCAATTCGGCACGGATCTTTTCAGCAAGGTATTCGCCCATTTTCAGGCGCGTGGCGTACACGGAGGCGCCGTCGATGACGGAGTCGGGACGGGCCAGGTAGACGAATTCGAACACGCAGGGATTCAGGCTGGCGTTGTCGGCGCACTGGGCGCTGTGCAATTTCTTGTCGGCATCGATGAAGACGGCTTCGCCGGGACCGATGTCGCGCACGAAGCGGAAGCCCATGCCTTCCAGCGCCACGGATTCGGAGGCGATCAGGTATTCGGGGCCTTGCTCCGTTTCATTGATGCCCAGGCACAACGGACGGATGCCGTGCGGGTCGCGGAAGGCCAGCAAGCCCACGCCGGCGATTTGCGCCACGGCGGCGTAGCCGCCCTTGACGCGGCGATTCAGCACGGTGATGGCCTTGAAGATGGCTTCCGGGTCCAGATTCAGGCCCGTCGTCGCTTCCTGGATTTCATGCGCCAGCACATTGAGCAGCACTTCCGAATCGGAATCGGTATTGATGTGGCGGCGGTCATTTTTGAACATTTCCTGCTTCAACTGTTCCCAGTTGGTCAGGTTGCCATTGTGCGCCAGGGTAATGCCGAACGGCGCATTCACATAAAACGGTTGTGCTTCCTCTTCGCTCGACGAACCGGCCGTCGGATAGCGGCAATGGCCGATGCCCGTCGTGCCTTGCAGCGAACGCATGTTGCGCGTACGGAAGACGTCACGCACGAGGCCATTGGCTTTGTGCATGGAAAACATACTGCTGTGATTGGTCGCAATCCCTGCCGCGTCCTGACCGCGATGTTGCAAGAGCAACAATGCATCATAGAGCAATTGATTGACAGGTTGATGGGAAACGACGCCGACGATGCCACACATGGTGTGCTCCTAAACTGTGCTACTGATTTTAAAAAAATTCAAAATTTCACATGCTGCGCGTAAGCGGCAGGCAGATAAGGCTTGATGGCGCGCGCGCCCTGCTCCGCGAACGGACTGAGCAGCGCGTTTTTCCAGAATGGCTGCTGCGGTATGGACGTCATGCCGCACAAGATGACGGCGGTCAGCACGATCACAAGCCCCCGCGCCACGCCGAACAGGCTGCCCAGGGTGCGGTCGGCCAGGCTCAGGCCCGTCACCTTGACCAGTGCGTCGACCGTCATGGACAGCAACCCCATCAAAATGCGCACGCCGATGAACAGCACCACGAAGGCCAGCAACAGGCGGACGGCTTCGCCCGGCACGGCTTCCGGCAGGAATTTCGCCAGGGTGGCGCCATACGCGTTGGCGATGACGAAAGCCACGATCCAGCTGACCAATGACAGTATTTCCTTGACCAGGCCACGCATCATGCTGATCAGCACGGACGTCATCAGCACGAACAGCACCAGGTAATCGAAGATCGTCACGCCCGTTCAGCCTTGCAACATCAAGCCGGCACCAGGCTGCCGCCCAGGCCCAGCTTTTGCAGCTTGGCGCGGGTCTTTTCGGCGTCTTCGCGACTGCCGAACGGGCCCACGCGCACGCGGATGCGCTCGCCCGACGGGCTGGAGACTTTCTGCGTATAGGACTTGATGCCAGCTTCGCGCAGCTTGTCCTGCAATTCATCGACCTTGTCCTGCGTCGCCAGAGCCGCCACCTGCACCACGAACTTGCCGCTGCCGGCGTCGTGTGCCTTGTCTTGCGCTTTCTCTTGCGGCTTGTCGATTGGCTTGCCTTCCAGAATCGCCATGGCGCGCGCGGCATCGTCGGCCGATTGCGCCGGCTTGGCAGGCTTCGCTTCAGGCTTGGCTTCCGGTTTTACCTCATGCTTGGGTTCAGGCTTCGATTCCACCTTGACCTCGTGCTTCGGTTCCGGCTTGGCTTCATGTTTCGGCTCAGGCTTCGGCTCCACCTTGACCGGCTTGGGCTCAGGCTTGGGCTCGGGTTTCGGTTCCACATAGGCCGGCTTGACCGGCGCAGGCTGGACGGCGGCCAGCACGGGGGCCGGTGCCGCTGCTGGTGCCGGCGTGGGCCTGGCCGCAGGCGGCAGCGGTGCGTCGATGATTTCCTCGGACTGGTCCAGGCCATTGTGCGCAGCCGCCTGCGCGGGCACGGCCGGCACGGGTGCAGGCGCAGGCGCGGCGGCCTTTTCTTTCGACGGAATGTCGATGGCGATATCGTTGAATGGCGCTTTCGGTTCGGAATCGAGCAGCATCGGCAAGCCGACAGCCACACCCAGGGCCAGGGCGATGGCACCGACCAGGCGGCGGCGGGCGCGCTTTTTTTCAGGCAAGACCGGATCCGGCGCTTCCTTGCCGCCACGGCGCGATCCGCCGCCACCGGAGGTGTTGGCGGCGCGTTTGCGGCTCGGCGACTGTGCTTCGCCAGGAACATAAAAGCCGCTGTCTTCGCCAGAGGATTCTTGCTTGTTTTTAAACAGTTTCGAGAACAAGCCCATGCGTGATTTTCAGTCGAGTGCGTTTCAGTGAAGTGAGGATTTTCGGGCCTTCATCACGCCGGCGACGGTGAGGAAAGAACCAAAGACCACGATTCTATCATTCTCACCGGCCCGGCTCATTGCATTTGCAAAAGCTTGTGCCGGATCATCGAAAATAGACACAGTATGCTCACTGCTGTCGGGCTTATCTTCGAGCATGATCTGCACCTTGGCGGCCAGCTCGGAAGCCGTTGCCGCGCGCGGCGACGGCAGGCCCGTCAGGCACCAGTGGTCGACGTGTTCGCTCATCGCGGCCAGCACGCCATCGATATCCTTGTCGTGCATGGAACCGAACACGGCATAGGTGTATGGGTGATAGCCCATATTGCCCAGGTTCTGGTTCAGCGCCGACGCCGCGTGCGGGTTGTGCGCCACATCGAGGATCACGCTGGGGCGGCCAGGCAAGACCTGGAAGCGGCCCGGCAGTTCCACCGTCACCAGACCCGTGCGCACTTCCTGCGCGCCCACGGGCAGTGTCAGCCTCAGCACTTCCAGCGCGGCCAGCACGGCCGTCGCATTCAGGATCTGGTTGGCGCCGCGCAAGCTTGGATACGCGAGAGAATTGCGGCGCTGCTCGCGTCCGCCATAGTTCCACTGCTGCTTGTCGCCCGAATAATTGAAATCGCGGCCCATCAGCCACAGGTCGGCGCCGATGGCCTCGGCATGGTCGATCAGCGACTGCGGCGGCACGGGGTCGCTGCAGATGGCCACCTTGCCCGGGCGGAAGATGCCGGCCTTTTCAAAGCCGATCGCTTCGCGCGTGTCGCCCAGGTAATCCGTGTGGTCGATGTCGACGCTGGTGACGATGGCCACATCGGCGTCGATCACGTTGACGGCATCGAGACGCCCGCCCAGGCCCACTTCCAGGATGACCACATCCAGCTTGGCCTGCGACAGCAGGTGCAGGATGGCCAGGGTGGTGAATTCAAAATATGTGAGCGGCGTGTCGCCGCGCACGGCTTCGACGGCATTGAAGCTGGCAACGAGCTGTTCGTCGCTGGCCATCTCGCCCAGCACGCGCGCGCGCTCGTTAAAATCGAGGAAGTGCGGCTTGATGTACAGCCCCACTTTGTAGCCGGCACGCAACAGCACGGATTCCAGCATGGCGCAGGTGGAACCCTTGCCATTCGTGCCCGCCACCATGATCACGGGGCAAGTAAACGCCAGTTGCATGCGCGCCTTGACGGCTTGCACGCGGTCCAGGCCCATGTTGATCTGGGTTTCCGAATGGCGGGTTTCCAGCATGGCGAGCCAGTCCGGCAATGACGTAGGGAGGTTTTGCATGGGAGACTTCTTGAAGGATGCGATGCGCAAGGCGCAGAAGAGATATAACGAGGCAGGACGATGTAGGTCGGGTTAGGCCAAAGGCCGTAACCCGACGCCAGCGGCAAATTAAGCCAACACTTCCACAGCCTGGTTCTGCAACAAGGCCAGCAGACGGGCGATTTCTTCGCGCATCTTGCGGCGGTCGACGATCATGTCGACGGCGCCCTTGGTGACGAGGAACTCGGCGCGCTGGAAGCCTTCCGGCAGTTTTTCGCGCACGGTGTTTTCAATCACGCGCGGACCGGCAAAGCCGATCAGCGCTTTCGGCTCGGCGATCACCACGTCGCCCATGAAGGCGAACGAGGCGGACACGCCACCCATGGTCGGGTCGGTAAGCACGCTGATGAATGGCAATTTCTTTTCCGACAGCTTGGTCAGCATGGCCGTGGTTTTCGCCATCTGCATCAGCGACAGCAAGCCTTCCTGCATGCGCGCGCCACCGGTGGCGGTGATGCAAATGAACGGCACTTTCTGTTCCAGCGCGATCTGTGCGCCGCGCACGAAGCGCTCGCCCACGACGGAGCCCATGGAGCCGCCCATGAATTCGAATTCGAAGCACGCCACGACCACTGGCAGGCTCATGATGGCGCCGCCCATGACGACCATCGCATCCGTCTCGCCCGTCGCTTCCATGGCGGACTTCAGGCGGTCCGGGTATTTCTTGCTATCCTTGAATTTCAAGGTATCGACAGGCAGGATTTCCTGGCCGATTTCATAGCGGCCACCCGCGTCGAGCAGGCTGTCGAGGCGTTCGCGCGCGCGGATGCGCATGTGGTGATCGCATTTCGGGCACACGTGCAAATTCGATTCCAGGTCCGTACGGTACAGCACGGCTTCGCACGACGGGCACTTGACCCACAGGCCTTCCGGCATGGTCTTGCGCGCGGCAGCATCAGAACGCTGTATGCGCGGTGGCAGCAGTTTTTCCAACCAACTCATATTTTCTCCTTGGGCCCTTGTAGGGTAGCGTCGGTGGACGCCCCCGGCAGACGGTCAACGGCGACGCCCCGCAGGGCGCCACCAAAAATTTTATCTATTGCACAATAACGGGCATTCAGTGGCCGAAGTGTAGCCGTTTATCGCCGGGCTGTCGAACTTTGCCGCCAACGCATCTTGCGTAAACGGCAAGCTTGCTCAGGCGTCCAGAGCGGCGCGGATGCCTGCCGTAAAGCTGCGCACGGCATCGACGGCGCCACCTGCCGGCGCGTTTTCTATCTCCTGGATGATGCGGCTGCCGATCACGACGGCATCGGCCACCTTGGCCACGGCCTTGGCCGTCGCGCCATCGCGGATGCCGAAGCCCACGCCGATGGGTAATTTTACATGCTGGCGGATGGCCGCGAGGCGTTCCGCCACCTGTTCCGTATCAATGTTTCCCGCTCCCGTCACGCCTTTCAGCGACACGTAATAGCTGAAGCCGCCGCCAACCTTGGCCACTTGCGCGATGCGCTCTTCGGTCGAGGTGGGCGCCAGCAGGAAGATCAGGTCGAGGCCCGCTTCGCGCATGGCGGCACCAAACTCCTCACACTCTTCCGGCGGATAGTCGACGACGATGGCGCCATCGGCGCCGGACGCTTGCGCGGCGGCAATGAAGGCGGCGCTGCCGATACGCTCGATAGGGTTGGCATAACCCATCAGCACCACGGGCGTCGTCTGGTTCGTCTCACGGAACTGGCGCACATAGCCGAACACATCGTGGATGCCCACATTGAATGCCAGGGCGCGCTCGCAGGCGCGCTGGATGACAGGGCCTTCGGCCATGGGGTCGGAAAACGGCACGCCCAGTTCCAGTATGTCGGCGCCGCCCTCGACGAGCGCGTGCATCAGGGGCACGGTGGCGTCAGGGCCAGGGTCGCCGGCGGTGATGAAGGTGACCAGGCCGGTCTTGTTGTTGGATTTTAAGTTGGCAAAGGTGGTGGCGATACGGGACATGGGGAGCTTTCTTTATCGATGGAGGATGTCGGATTACGCGCTTGCGCGCTAATCCGACCTACGCGTTATTAAGAATTGACAGTTGTTTAACTGAAATTCAATCCCATGCGCTCCGCCACGGTATGCATGTCCTTGTCGCCACGGCCCGACAGGTTGGCCAGTACGATCTGGTCTTTCGGCAAGGTGGCCGCCAGCTTGGCCGCGTAGGCCAGCGCGTGCGACGATTCCAGCGCCGGGATGATGCCTTCGATATGGCAGCAGTCGTGGAAAGCCTGCAGCGCCTCGTCATCCGTGATGGACACATATTGCGCGCGGCCCAAGTCTTTCAACCAGGCATGTTCCGGACCCACGCCGGGATAGTCGAGGCCGGCCGAGACGGAATGCGTCTCGATGATCTGACCGTTTTCATCCTGCAGCAGATAGGTGCGGTTGCCGTGCAGCACGCCCGGGAAGCCGGCCGTCAGCGAAGCCGAGTGCTTGCCCGTATCGAGTCCTTCGCCGGCCGCTTCCACGCCGATCAGTTTCACATCCTTCTGGTCGATATACGGGTAAAAGATACCCATGGCGTTCGAGCCGCCGCCGATGCAGGCGACCACATAGTCGGGCTGGCGGCCCGTCATTTCCGGCATCTGCACCAGGCATTCCTCGCCGATCACGGACTGGAAGTCGCGCACCATCATCGGGTAAGGATGGGGGCCGGCCACGGTGCCGATGATATAAAAGGTGTTTTCGATGTTGGTGACCCAGTCGCGCATGGCTTCGTTCAGCGCATCCTTGAGGGTCTTCGAGCCCGATTCAACCGGTACGACGGTGGCGCCCAGCAATTTCATGCGGTACACGTTCTGCGCCTGGCGCTTGACGTCTTCGCTGCCCATGTAGACCACGCATTCGAGGCCGAAGCGGGCACAGATGGTGGCCGTGGCCACGCCATGCTGGCCCGCGCCCGTCTCGGCGATGATGCGCGGCTTGCCCATGCGCTTGGCCAGCAAGGCCTGGCCGATGACGTTATTGATCTTGTGCGCGCCCGTGTGGTTCAAGTCTTCGCGCTTGAAATAGATTTGCGCGCCACCGGCCATCTCGGACCAGCGCTTGGCGTGGTAGATCGGCGACGGACGGCCGACGAAGTGCTTGAGCTCGTAGCGGAATTCTTCGAGGAATTCCGGGTCGACGCTGTAGCGCGCATAGGCGTCTTTCAGCTCGGCCAGCGCATGCGTGAGGGTTTCGGCAACAAACGCGCCGCCATACGGGCCGAAGTGGCCGCGCAGGTCAGGGAATGGGTAATCGGTGGCGTGGAACAATGCGGCGGCTGCGCCGGGCGCGTTGGTATGGTCATTCATGGTGGTTTCCTCTGGCAATGATGGCATCGGCATCCTGCACCGCGGCGATGAACGCGCGGACTCTGGATGCGTCCTTGATGCCCTTGGTCGCTTCGACACCACTGCTGATGTCGACGGCGTAAGGGCGCACGCGCACCACTGCGTCAGTCGCGTTTTGTACGCTCAAGCCACCACTTAAAACGACCCGAGGCGCGAGTTCTTCTGGAATGAGGGACCAATCGAATACCTTTCCTGCACCGCCGTAGGCATCCACATAGGTATCGAGCAAGAGGCTCGAGAACAAGGGACTGGCGGCGCGATAGCGCTGCTCGTATTCTAGCAAATCTTCACGGGAGGTGTCAGGTTTGACGCGGAACACTTGCGTAAACGGCGTATTCACGGCGCCGGCGAGCGCGGCGCTGTGTTCCGGCGTCTCGTCGCCATGAAACTGCAGCAGAGATAACGGCGCCACGGCCCTGGTGGCCCGCACCTCGTCCACGCTGGCATTGACGAACAGGCCCACCGTCGTCACGTAGGGCGGCATGGCCGCGATCAGGGCCGCCGCCTGCTCGGGCGTCACGTAACGGGGACTTTTCGGATAAAACACGAAGCCGATGGCGTCGGCGCCCGCCGCCACGACGGCCTGGATGTCTTCGGCGCGGGTCAGGCCGCAGATCTTGATGCGTGTGCGTGGCATGGTATTCCTTTATTGATGCAGCTCAAAACCAGGGCAAGGCGCTGCTGCTGTCTTGCGGCAACTCCCACTTGGGATCGTAATCGATCTGCGCCAGGTACAAGCCGTCGGGCATGAAGGTGGGCGCGGCAGCATGGCGATCCTTGCTTTCCAGCAAGTGACCCAGCCAGTCCGGCTTTTCCCGCCCCGTGCCGATGTAGACGAGCGAACCGACCAGGTTGCGCACCATGTGGTGCAGGAAGGCATTCGCAGTAATCGTAAAAATCACGCAATCGCCGCGCCGCTCGATGCGGATGTCGTGCATCAGCTTGACGGGCGACTTGGCCTGACATTGCGCGGCGCGGAAGGCCGTGAAGTCGTGCCAGCCCAGGAGCGGCTGCACGGCCTGGCGCATCAGTTCCACGTCCAGCGGACGGAAAAAGAAGCCGGCGCGCCCTTCCACCAGCGGCGAACGGGTGGCGTTGTTGTACAACACATAATGATAGGTGCGCGCGCGGGCACTGAAACGGGCGTGGAAGAAATCGTTGACGGTGGGGTCGCCGGACAGCTCCCTGGCCCAGCGCACGGCGATCGATTTCGGCAGGAAGGCGTTGACGCCGCGCACCCACGAGTGCACGTCGCGGTTCAGTTCCGTATCGAAATGCACCACTTGCTCAAGCGCATGCACGCCCGTGTCCGTGCGGCCGGCGCAGGTGGTGGCCAGGCGCACGCGGGCAAACTGCTCCAGCGCGTTTTCCAGCTGGTCCTGCACCGTCTGCCCATCTTCCTGTTTCTGGTATCCATGCCAGGCCGTGCCGTCGTACTGCAGGCCGAGGACGATACGCTTGAGTGGCGTTGCTGTCGTAATATTTTGCATCCAAGCATTATACCGGCGCGGCAGCCTGCCGCGCCGGCGGGCATTGCTAGCTGAGGAGTGCCTTCATTGTGTTCGCCTTGGCGACCTGCTCTTCGCTGCCGCCTTTGATGACCTCATCGATCAGCTCGCGCGCGCCTTCCTTGTCGCCGATTTCCTGGTAAGCGATCGCCAGGTCCAGCTTGGTATCCATTTCCATGTGGATGGCCGACAGCGGGTCGTCCACGCCCACGCTGGCCGTCTTGCCATCGTTGAGGTCCAGGTCGATGCCGGACAGGTCGAATTCTTGCGCGGGCGGTATGGCTTCCGGCAAGGTCGCTGGCGTTTGCGCGTCGTCAAACAGGCTGTCGATGGAAGGCTCGGTGGCCGCCACCGGTGCGGCAGCCGGCGCCACCGGCTCGTCGAGGTCGAAATGGCCCAGGTCCACATCCTTCAACGGGTCAGGCAACGGCGTCAAACCGGCGCCCACGCCATTCACGGGGCCGGCTGGCGGCTCCAGGTCGAGGCCGAAATCCATGCTGGCGTCATACTGACTATCGTGCGCGGCCGTCTGCGGCTTGCTGTCCGGCCCCGGCATGATGATCGGGTCGCTGGTGGAGACGGGTTCGAAATCGAGGCTGTCGAGATCAAAATCGAGGGGCGCGCGCGTATCGCGGACGGGAATGCTGGCCGGCTCGGCCGGCGCTGCGGGCGCAGCCAGATCGTCGGGCAAGTCCATGCTCTGGCCATGCAAGTCGTCGCCGGCGCCCTTGCTCAGGCTGACAACGGCGTCGTCTTCCGTATCGCCATACAGGGGATTGGTGGGATCGAGCGCCAGGCCCAGCGCGGCCGCCTGCGGCCACTCTTCACCCTGGCCGCGCGTCAGGCTGTACAGCTCGCTGGCCTGGTCTTCGAACGCGCGCACATCGTTGCGGGCCGAATAGATTTCCAGCAACTTCAGACGGGCCGCATGGCGCTCCGGGTGGATGCGCAAGGCTTCCTTGAGGATATCTTCCGCCTGGCCATCGCGGCCGTAGGCGATATACACGTCCGCTTCGGCGACGGGGTCCGTTTCATTCGCGTCGAGCATGCTGGCGCCCGCAGCGGCAGCCACGCCGGCAGCGGCGGCGCCCGTGCCGAACAGGTGGTTGCTCGCTTCGGACTGCTGGTCTTCCGGCGCCAGGCCGGCCGACGGCGCCACCGGTGCTTCCGGTTCAAGCACGGGAGCCACGCTCTCTGGCGCGGGTGGCGCATCCTTGCGGCGCCGCGCGACCACCAGTGCGGCCACGGCCGCCAGCAGCGCGGCAATGCCGATGCCGATGGCGCCCAGGTGGTCGCTGATCTTGTCGGTAATCGTCGGTTCCAGCGGCGAGGGTTTTTTCACCAGCGGCACCGGTTTGGCCTTGGGTGCGGCCGGCTGCGCTTCGGCTGGCGCGCTGGCGACGGCGCTGGCCGCTGCACTGGCCGCAGCCTCGGCCGGTTTGGCGGGCGCCGGGGCGCTCTTGTCGGCCATGGCCTTGCTCTTGACCGCCATCAACTTTTCCAGGTCGCTGACGTTCTTTTCCAGCTCCTTGACACGCGCGGCCGCTTCATCGACCTGCTTGGCCTTGGCGATCTTGTCTTCCTCGCTGGCGACGGCGCTCTTGCCGGCCGACTTGGCCGCCGGCTCCGCCTTCGACAGTTTCAGCTTGTCTTGCGACTCGCTCACGGCCGTCGGCTTTTCCTGCACCTTGGTTGCGCCGATCTTGCCAGCCGTGCTTTGCGTCGCCTGCGCCGCCTTGGCCGGCTTGCTTTGCGATACCTGCCCCGCCAGCTTGTTGCGGTAGGCTTCGAAATCGATGGCGTGCGCCGTCACGACGCCCTTCGCTTCGGCCGCGTCGGTGGCGCGCACGGCGTCCGCGCCCGGCATGGCCAGGATGCGCCCGGCCTGCATACGGTTCATGTTCTCGCCTCTGAAGGCATCGGGATTGGCACGGTACAGGGCGACGAGCATCATGTCGAGCGACACGCCCGATGGCTTGAGTTTGCTGGCGATACGGCTCAGGGTGTCGCCCGCCTTGACCTTGTATTCGCCCGCCGCCTTTTTCGCCGGTGCAGTATCAGCTGCGGCCGGCTTGCCCTTGCCTGGCTGCACGGGCGCCGTCACTTGCGCGCCGCGCGTCTGGCGCACCTCGGGTGTGTCGAGCACGAACGCATATTCGCGTACCTGGCGCCCGCTCTTGCTGCTCAGTTCCAGCAGCAAATCGACCATGGGCTCGGCCACCGCTTGCGCCGAGCTGATGCGGATGAAGGATTTGCCGTCGCGGTTTTCCACGGCAAACGTCAGCGCGTTCAGGGCCGGATTGAATTCCACGTTGGCCTGCCGATACGCATCCGGCGGCGCCAGCTTGGCCAGCAGGCTGGAGGCCTCGCCTGGCTTGACGGCCGATAATTCGACCTCGGCGCGCAGCGGCTGGCCGGCGGCGGACAACACGGTAATCTTGCCGAGCTCGGCTGCGGATACCGCCGGTGACAATAACACCGCACAGGCGACAGCGCTGCTGAGTGTTTTAATGGCAAGGGAGGCGACCCGGGGACGAGTATGTACAGGCATAGTTGGCGGCATCTTAGTTGACATGGGAAAACTGTTACTTTTCCAGAGGTAACAACATATCATCATGCCCAGAGCTATGCAAGCTCCGCATGGTTGAGCCTTGACGGGCTCAGGGCGAAAAAAAAGCCGGGAAAACAGCCCCGGCTTGATCTGCATCAGCAATTGATTGCTGATTTATTGCTGTTACGCATCGAGCAGGATGCGCAGCATGCGGCGCAGCGGCTCGGCCGCGCCCCACAGCAATTGATCGCCCACGGTGAAGGCGGACAGGTATTCGCCGCCCATGCTCATCTTGCGCACGCGGCCGACGGGAATCGTCAGGCTGCCCGTGACGGCTGCCGGCGACAGGTCGCGCACGGATGCTTCGCGCGTGTTCGGGACCAGCTTGACCCATTGATTGTTGCTGGCGATGATGTCGTTGATTTCATCGAGCGGCACGTCTTTTTTCAGCTTGATGGTCAGCGCCTGGGAATGGCAGCGCATGGCGCCGATGCGCACGCACAGGCCGTCGACAGGAATTTCCCTGGTGCCGAAATCGATGCCGCGACCGAGGATCTTGTTCGTTTCCGCGCCCGCCTTCCACTCTTCCTTCGACTGGCCGTTGCCCAGGTCCTTGTCGATCCACGGGATCAGGTTGCCGGCCAGCGGCGCGCCGAATTGCTTGATTTCATCCGGGGAATAGCCATGCTGGGTGACCAGCACCTGGCGGTCGATTTCCAGGATGGCGGAAGCGGGGTTTTCCAGCAGTGCCTTGACGGAGCTGTTGATGGTGCCAAATTGCGTCAGCAGTTCGCGCATGTGCTGCGCGCCGCCGCCCGAGGCCGCCTGGTAGGTCATCGACGTCATCCAGTCGATCAGGTCGTGCTGGAACAAGCCGCCCAGGCCCATCATCATGCACGACACGGTGCAATTGCCGCCGATGTAATTCTTGACGCCCTTGCCCAGCGCATCCTTGATGACGTGCAGGTTGACGGGGTCGAGCACGATGACGGCGTCTTTTTCCATGCGCAAGGTCGAGGCCGCATCGATCCAGTAGCCATTCCAGCCGCTGGCGCGCAATTGCGGAAAGACGGCGCTCGTGTAGTCGCCGCCCTGGCAGGAAATGATGATGTCGCACTTGGACAGTTCGGCGATGTTGTTGGCATCCTTGAGGATGGTTTCATTCTTCGCCATGGCCGGCGCCGCGCCGCCCGTGTTCGACGTCGTGAAAAACACCGGTTCGATGTGGGCGAAATCGCCCTCTTCCTGCATGCGTTGCATCAGGACCGAACCGACCATACCGCGCCAACCTACCAAGCCAACTAATTTCATTACCATTCCTCAAGATGAGACGGCGACTGCCGTCATTAGACTATTTTATCCCAGCGCTTTTACAACTGCATCACCCATCGCCTCGGTACCGACCAAAGTCGTGCCCGCTTCATGGATGTCGGCCGTGCGCAGGCCCTGCGCCAGCACCTTCTTGACGGCAGCCTCGATGCGGTTTGCCTGCTCTTCGCGGTTCAGCGAATAGCGCAGCATCATGGCGGCCGACAAAATCGTCGCCAGCGGATTGGCGATGCCCTTGCCCGCGATATCGGGCGCCGAGCCGTGCGACGGCTCGTACAAGCCCTTGTTGTTGGCGTCCAGCGAAGCGGACGGCAACATGCCGATCGAGCCCGTCAGCATGGCGGCCGCATCCGACAGGATGTCGCCGAACATATTGCCCGTCACCATGACGTCGAATTTCTTCGGCGCCCGCACCAGTTGCATGGCCGCGTTATCGACGTACATATGATCGAGCGCCACATCCGGGTATTCCTTGTGCACGTCGGTGACGATGTCTTTCCAGAACTGGAAGGTTTCCAGCACGTTCGCCTTGTCCACGCTGGTCAAACGCTTGTCGCGCTTTTGCGCGGCCTGGAAGGCCACGTGGGCGATGCGGCGGATTTCACCTTCCGCATAGCGCATGGTGTCAAAACCTTCGCGCTGGCCCTTGAACGGACCGTCCGGGCACTCGCGCACGCCGCGCGGCTGGCCGAAATAAATGTCGCCCGTCAATTCGCGGATGATCAGGATATCCAGGCCGGACACCACCTCCGGCTTCAGGGTCGAAGCGCCCGCCAGTTCCGGGTACAAAATGGCCGGACGCAGGTTGGCGAACAGGCCCAGGTTCTTGCGCAAGCCCAAAATCGCCTGCTCAGGACGGAACTGACGCTCCAGATTATCGTACTGGTAGTCGCCCACGGCGCCGAACAGCACGGCATCGGCCGCTTTTGCCAGCGCCAGGGTGCCTTCCGGCAGCGGGTGGCCATGGGCCGCATAGCCGGCGCCGCCCACGGGTGCCGTTTCCAGCTCGAACGATTCGCCCAGCACATTCAACACCTTGACGGCTTGCGCGACGATTTCAGGACCGATGCCGTCGCCGGGTAAGATTGCAATTTTCATATTTTTATCGATTAGATGACGTTGGCGAGCCAGGGCTGACTATTTAAGTGACGCTCTTCAAAGGCGCGGATATCGTCGGCATGGCGCAGGGTCAGGCCGATGTCGTCGAGGCCATTCATCAGGCAATACTTGCGAAAGGCGTCGATCTCGAACGGATACGAGACGGAACCATTGCTGGTGCGCACGCACTGCTGTTCCAGGTCCACCACCAGCTTGTAGCCGGGGAAGGCCTTGACTTCATTGAACAGGTGCTCGACCTGGCTTTCCGACAGCACGATGGGCAGCAAGCCGTTCTTGTAGCAGTTGTTGAAGAAGATATCGGCAAACGAAGGCGCGATGATGGCGCGGAAGCCATATTGATCGAGCGCCCACGGCGCGTGTTCGCGCGAGGAACCGCAGCCGAAATTCTTGCGCGTGAGCAAGATCGAGGCGCCCTGGTAACGCGCCTCGTTGAGCACGAACTCGGGGTTCAGCGGGCGGCGGCTGTTGTCCTGGCCCGGTTCGCCATGGTCCAGATAACGCCATTCGTCGAACAGGTTGGGGCCGAAACCGCTGCGGTGGATCGATTTCAGGAATTGCTTCGGGATAATCGCGTCGGTGTCGACGTTGGCGCGGTCCAGCGGGGCCACCAGGCCTTCGTAAATCGTAAATTTATCCATGCTGTTTCTACTCGGTAGGACGCGCGACGCGGGGCGCCGGCACGTCACGGTTTATTTTCCGCCGGCGCCAGTGACGACCTGGCCGACTTTCTGCACATCGCGGCCGATGCCGGAGACGGTGTTGCAGCCGGACAAGATGACGGTGGCGATGAGCAGGGCGAAGAGTTTTTTCATGATGATTTCAGTCTATGTGCTAATGGTTGCAAATCCCGTTAGTGTAAACCACCGGCAAATGCTGGGGTCAGACCCAACGGGTCTGACCCCAAATTCATCGCAATCCCCGCACGTCGACAAAGTGGCCGGCGATGCCCGCCGCCGCCGCCATCGCGGGCGACACCAGGTGCGTGCGTCCGCCCTGCCCTTGCCGGCCCTCGAAGTTGCGGTTCGAGGTCGAGGCGCAGCGTTCGCCCGGTTCCAGGCGGTCCGCATTCATGGCCAGGCACATGGAACAGCCAGGCTCGCGCCACTCGAAGCCGGCATCCTTGAAGATGCGGTCCAGACCCTCGCGCTCGGCCTGGTCTTTCACCAGCCCCGAACCGGGCACGACCAGCGCCAGGGTGACGTTCGAGGCGCGGTACTTGCCGCGCACCACGGCGGCCGCCGCGCGCAAATCCTCGATGCGCGAATTGGTGCAGGAACCGATGAAGACCTTGTCGATGCGGATGTCTTCGATGGCGGTGTTGGGCTTGAGATTCATGTAGACCAGCGCCTTTTCCATCGCATCGCGCTTGACGCCGTCTTTTTCCTGGTCAGGATCGGGCACGCGGCCATCGATACCGACCACCATCTCAGGCGAGGTGCCCCAGGTCACTTGCGGCACGATCTCTTGCGCGTTGAGAGTGACGACGAAGTCGAAGCGGGCGCCCGTGTCCGAATGCAGGGTGCGCCAATAGGCCACGGCGCGTTCCCAGTGCGGACCGGCCGGCGAAAACGGGCGGCCCTTGACGTAGTTGATGGTGGTGTCGTCCACGCCGATGATGCCGGCGCGCGCGCCCGCCTCGATGGCCATGTTGCACACCGTCATGCGGCCTTCCATCGACAGGGCGCGGATGGCCGAGCCGCCGAATTCGATACAGTAGCCCGTGCCGCCGGCCGTGCCGATCTTGCCGATGATGGCCAGCACGATATCTTTCGCCGTCACGCCGGCCGGCAAGGCGCCGTCGACCTGCACCAGCATGGACTTCGATTTCTTTTGCAGCAAGGTCTGCGTGGCCAGCACGTGTTCCACTTCGGACGTGCCGATGCCGTGCGCCAGCGCGCCGAACGCGCCGTGCGTGGACGTGTGCGAATCGCCGCACACGACCGTCATGCCGGGCAGGGTCGCGCCCTGTTCAGGGCCGATCACATGCACGATGCCCTGGCGCTTGTCGTTCATGTTGAAGTAGGTCAAGCCGTAATGCTTGGCGTTCTTGTCCAGGGTTTCCACCTGCAGGCGCGAGACCGGGTCGGCAATGCCGTCGATGCGGCTGGTGGTGGGCACGTTATGGTCGGCCACGGCCAGGTTGGCGGAAATGCGCCACGGCTGGCGGCCCGCCACGCTGAGACCATCGAAGGCTTGCGGGCTGGTGACTTCGTGCAGCAGGTGCCGGTCGATATACAAAATTGTCGTGCCATCATCTTCGGCCCGAACAACGTGGGATTCCCAGAGTTTGTCGTAAAGCGTCTTCATCATGATTTATGCAGCGTTGCCACAGCCTGTTTAAGTGATCAAGTGATACCAAGTCGTACGGTGATCCACAAGGATTATGCCATATATTGACCAACACAGAACCGAAACAGGCAAAAGCGTGGGATTGGCGATACAAAGTTTGGCCACATTGTTGGATATGAGCTGGAAATTGCCGATATCGGCACATTGGCGGCATGCCGGCCTCATCCGCAGGCGGGCTGCCGAACGAGTCACGGCGCGACCATAAATTGATATTTTTTCCTCAATCTTTCGTGTATTGTATTGCAACAACAATAACCGGCACATACGCGCCACCCGACTTGGGAACCTCGATGAAACTGAACTTGTTGGCGCTGGCCGCCCTGACCCTGGCCGCGCTGCCCTTGGCCGGCGCCCATGCGGCGGCGGCCACGCCGGGAGAAACCTGCGTGCAGGACTTGCGCGCGATTGCGCCTTTCCTGCTGGAAAACGACACGGGCGCGCGCCAGCACCTGAAGCAAAAGGGACAGGTATATTTCGACCTGACGCTGGCAAGCGCAAGCGATGCCGCAAAAAACACTAACGATGAGCCTGCTTGTGATGTAGTACTGGCCAATTACCTGAGTAATTGGCGCACAGGCCATCTGCAAATCGTGCCCAGCACAGCATTGAAGCACAGCAAACCGGCGCCGCCCTCCACGCCAACAGCATATACTGATCAAAGAGAGCCGTCGCTGCAGCTCCTGTCACCTCGGACCGCGTTACTGACACTGCCCAGTTTTTTTCCTCGGTACAGCAAGGCAATCGCCGATCTACTGACAAGCAAGCGCCACGATCTTGCCACCCGCCCCAACTGGATAATTGATGTCAGGCTCAATAATGGCGGCAGTGATAGCACTTATGCGCCACTACTGCCATGGATCAGTTCAGGCGAGGTCGTCAGCGTGGGTGGTGAATGGCTGTCCACGCCAGCCAATATCGCCGGACAGGAAGGTATCTGCGCTCTGTTCGCCCCCGGTGATGCCTCGTGCACAACATACAGTGAGCAAGCCGTCGCCCGTATGCGCAGCGTCCAATCAGGCCAGTTCGTGACGCAGCAAGCCGATGGACCTGTCAGCTATGGAAGTTTTCCCAGAAAGAAAGCGCAGCCGGCCCGCGTAGCGGTGCTGGTCGATCGCGATTGCGCGAGCTCCTGCGAAGAATTCCTGCTAGTGGCGCGGCAAAGTTTTCGAGTCAAACTGATAGGGCGCAACAGCCATGGCTCCCTCGACTACTCGAATTTGCGCCTGCATGCCCTGCCCTCAGGAATACGCCAGTTAATGTACGCCACCTCGCGCTCGGCCCGCTTGCCGCAGTTGCAGGTCGACTTGGGCGGCATCATGCCCGACATCTATCTGGCGCCACCGAAGGACGAGACGGAGCGCGCCCAGGAAATCGTGCGCGTGCAGCGCTGGCTGGAAGGCGGTAGTTTACGCCCCGGCGGCGCTTGATTACACAATGAAAAAAGCCCACTACGCATAGTGGGCTTTCCAATGAATACAACGATACTAACGGCACCTGAGAAAACCGTAGCGAGCGGAAGGGAGAGGTGGCTAAGAAGCGCAACCGTACTCTAGTACGGTGAGCATCGCAGGCCGCCTATACCGACGCGCAGTAGGTTTTGTCAGGTGCAATCATGCAGCCATGCGCACACTTCCCCTGCAACCATCCATCAGGAAAGATAGGCCCACGACCAGCACCAGCTCGCCTTCGGCCGAGCGGGCAGTACCGGTAATGCCTTCCACGGTGATGGCCGTCATCGGCTTGATCACCAGATCGGCCGTGCCATCGACGGCTGCCACGGCGAGAATGTACGGCTGTGGCGCGGCGACAACAATGCCGACGCGTTCGCTGCACGCTTCGTAACCGAGGGCGCCGGCCAGCGAGCGCACGGGCAATGGACGGCCCTGGTCTTTCAGCACGGGCGCGCCGCCCACTTCCATGAAGGTTTCCGGCAATTCGACGACGCGCTGCACCACCGCCATCGGCAGCGCCAGCGCGGCGCCCGAGGTCGACACCAGCATGGTCGGCACGATCGACAGCTCGATCGGCAGGCGGATGGCAAACTTCGTGCCCTTGCCCAGCGTCGACTCGATGTGGATGGCGCCGCGGTTTTTCTCCACGGCCGTCTTCACCACGTCCATGCCCACGCCGCGTCCGGAGACGCTGGAAGCGACTTCCTTGGTCGAGAAGCCCGGCAGGAACACCAGCTGGAAGCATTCGTCGTTGCTCAATTGCGCGTTTTCGCTGATCAAGCCCTTTTGCTGGGCCTTGCTGCGCAGGAAGGCCGGGTCCATGCCCTTGCCATCATCCTGCAACACAATCATGACACTGTTGGCTTCCTGCCAGGCCTTCAGCGAAATATACGATTTGGCTGGCTTGCCGGCGGCCATACGCGCTTCCGGCGATTCGACGCCATGGTCGAGCGAATTGCGCAGCATGTGCACCAGCGGATCGTACAGGCTGTCGACCACCACGCGGTCGACTTCCGTCTCCGCGCCCTCGATGGTCAGCTCGACATCCTTGCCCAGGTCTTTGGCCAGCTCGCGCACCAGGCGCGGGAATTTCTGGAACAGGCGGCCCACGGGCTGCATGCGCGTGGCCAGGGTGGCCCGCTGCAGTTCCGTCGAGTAACGCGACGCGCGCTCCAGGGTTTCCGCCAGGGTCGCCATCAGGGTGGCGGCCTGGCCTTCGAATTTAAATTGCAGCAAGCGCTCGAGCAGCACGGCAGCCTGGTTGGCGGCCTGTACCGATTCTCCGGCCACTTCCAGCAGCGCGTCGAGCTTGACGGCGTCGACGCGGATGCTGTCTTCCTTGACGGGCGCGGCATGACGCACTTCCGGGCGCTCATCGCGACGTTCCGCGCCATCCCAGGCCTTGGCGGCCGGCTTGGCAGCGGCAGCAGTGGCAGGCGCGGCGGCCACGACGGCAGGCACAGCGGCGACGGCGGAGGCCGGTGCGGCAGCGACCTGGCTGCCCGCCGGCACGACGGCGTTATACATGCCCTCCCAGTCCAGGCCATCGGCGCTGGCGGTGGCGGTGGAAACGGCGGCGGCTGGCGCCGCCACGACCACCTCGGCAACCACCACGGCGACTTCCGCCACCACGGCGGCGGCCGGCGCGTGTGCGTCCATGCCCTTGCCTTCGATGGCGTTCGTCAGGATGTGTTCCAGTTCTTCCGGCATGGCCGGCAAGCTTTCCGGCGCGGCACCGTTGGCCAGTTCCGTCAGCTGGTCGGCGACGAAACCGGACGCTTGCAGCGCCGCCTCGATGGCGATCGGGGTTACCGGCGCGGCACCCGTGCGCAGGGCGTCGAACAGGTTTTCCGTCAGATGGCAGGCCGCCACCAGTGCGGGCAGGCCCATGAAGCCGGCGCCACCCTTGATGGTGTGGAAGGAACGAAACACGGCATTCAGTGTTTCCTTGTTGTCAGGATCACGCTCGAGGCGCAATAAGTGCTCTTCAACATTAACCGCAAGATCCATCGCCTCAACGACGAAATCCTTGAGCATATCGTCCATTAGAATCCCAAATCCGCAAGAAGGTCGTCTACATTATCCTGGTCCAGCGCCACCGACGGCACGGACGGGCCCTGCATCAGCGGCACCGGCTTTTGCGCCAGTTTTTCGCGCACTTCGGCCGGCGCGTTGTCGCGCAGCAGCTGGGCAAGCTCGTGCTCCACCGTCTTGGTGATGTTGACCACTTTTTTGATCAGCTGGCCCGTGATGTCCTGGAAGTCCTGCGCCATCATGATTTCCAGCAAGCGCGCTTTTTCCGCTTCCGTTGCCTCGGCAACGGCTTGCGCGAACTGGCGCGAATCGCCGGCCAGGGCCTTGAACTCTTCCAGGCTCAGCTTGCCATCGAACAGCGCCGTCCAGCGGCTGTCCATGTCCTTGGCTTTCTTCGACAGCACATCTTGCGCCGGCATGCCTTCGTCGAGCGTATTGAGGACCTTGTTGGCGGCCTGTTCCGTCAGGGTGGCGACATATTCCAGGCGGTCCTGCGCGTCGACGATCTGCGACGACGCTTCCGTCAACGCCTTGTCGTAGCCCAGTTCGCGCAGCGAATCGTGCAGCAGGCGCACGATACCGCCCAGACGCTCGAACATCGGCTTGTCGGACTGGTCGACAGGATCGGCCGCTTCGCCCGGCGCGCCCGCGGCAGCCGCGGGTGGCGCTTCCGGCGCGGCGGCGACTGGCGCTTCCGCTGCCGCTGGCGGCACGGCGGCGCTGGCCGACACGGAGTCGAACAGCGCGTCGAAATCGTCGTCCGCGATCACGGCTGCGGGCGCTGCGGCAGGCGCGGGCTTGGGAGCGGCCGCACTTTGCGCAGATACTTCATCGAATAATGCATCGAAATCATCAGCGGCGTTGGTCATATCCCTGCTTCTCCATAATTTGTCAAAATTCCGCCTGAACTGTGCGTTTTACAGACTGATACCCACAATTTCTCGATTAAGATGATTTGAGGCAATACCGCTGCGATGGTGCGAGTGTAGCAGGGCGCCGCCCTGTTGGTAAATCTCAAAACGCGCTTCCTGGTGTAAAGCTGGTCCACAAGAGCTTTTCCGTCAGGAAATAAGTGTTCCTGCTGTTGTATTTTGAAATACTACCATTGGCGTGCGTGCAAGACCACGCGCCGCACAAGAAATCCTGCTCACGGGCGGCTGCGCAACAGTGCTCCATGGCTATCGTTGCGGCTAAAACACGATCTTTCTGCCAATGTTGTCTATACTGAAGGTGCAATAGTATTGATAATTATCAAGTCTTTACATGAATACCATGCTGCCGCCGCGCCTACAATAAGGGGCGTTGCACGCGCTGAGTCACCGCCAAAGGACCTGCCATGTATAAGAAAATTCTGATCGCCACGGACGGCTCCACCGTCTCCAACCTGACAGCCTGTGCCGGCGTTGCCTTTGCCGAACAGATGCACGCCGATATCCTTGCCGTGTACGTGGCGCCCGAGTACCAGTACCCGGTCTACATCGAAATCATTCCACCCAGCTATCCCAGCGAAGAAGAGTACCGCATCGCCATGCGCAGGGCGGGCGCCGACCACTGGCAGCCGATCCTCGACGCGGCCGCCAAGCGGGGCCTGGAAGCGACGGGCCTGACGGCCTTTTCCGACAGTCCGGCCCTGAAAATCGTGGAAGTGGCGCAATTGCAGCACTGCGACCTGATCTTCATGGGCTCGCATGGCCGCAGCGGCTGGGGGCAATTGCTGCTGGGCAGCGTGACCAACAAAGTACTGTCGCACTCGAAATTGCCGGTGCTCGTGCATAGGCTGATCAAAGAACCCCCATCAAAATAAGAGGTCACATGGCCACGCAGGCCGCCGCGTCCCGCATCGCGGGTAAAAAGGCAACACCGCGGCCTTTTCAGTTAAAATGACAACGTTTCTCGTTTCTTAACACCTGGCCGCCACGAAACGGCCAGGACCAATTACACGCCTCCAGATTGCGCGCCTATGATACGTATTGTGATTGCCGACGACCACACCATCATGCGGGAAGGATTGAAGCGCATCCTTGACGGCGCGCCGGACATCGACATCGTGGGCGAAGCCATCGATGGCTTTGAGGTACTCAACCACGTGCGCCAGGGCGGCTTCGACCTGTTGCTGCTCGACCTGTCGATGCCGGGCCGCAGCGGCGTCGACCTGATCCGGCAAATCCGCAGCGAGGCGCCCAAGCTGGCCATCCTGATCCTCACCATGCACGAGGAAGAGCAATATGCGGTGCGCGCCATCCGCGCCGGCGCGCAAGGCTATCTGACCAAGGAAAGCGCGGGCACCCAGCTGGTGGGCGCCATCCACAAGGTGGCATCGGGCCGTCCCTACATCAGCGCCGAGGTGGCGGAGCAGCTCGTGCTCAACATCATGATGCCGAATGAAAGCTTGCTGCACAAACAGCTGTCGGACCGCGAGTTCGAAGTCTTTTCCCTGCTGGTGGCAGGCAAGTCGATCACGGAAATCGCCAACAATCTGCACCTGAGCGTGAAAACCGTGAGTACGCACAAGACGCGCATCATGCAAAAGATGGGCATGAGTTCGCTGTCGGAAATGGTGCAGTACGCCGTGGCACACCGCCTGCTATCCCCCTTCAAGACCTGAGCTGCCTGCGCGCGCCAGCCGTAGGAACAATCCTACATCAACTGCCACAGCTCCTACTGCCATATTCAGCCACTGCTGATATTAATTGCATACGGTTGTTGGCATACTGAAACCAGTAATCAAGTTGCTGGGAAGTTATTTCATCACACAACAAGTCTTCAGCGAATTGAGCTTTACCTGCCTGGACGCGCGCCGCCGGCCCTTGCCCGCCCGCCGCCCTGCGCACCCCGTCATTCAACTCTGAACTACCTGTCACCAGGAGATGAACATGCTGTCCACGCAAACGCCTGAAACCCGCGCTGCCACTCCATCGCTGCCCCCCTCCTCTCCGATGGAAGCGGGGCGCCAGCGCCAAGGGCGGCTATGGTCGAACCTGAAGGAGGTGTGCGACCTGCTGCATATTTCCAGCGCCTGCACCATCGCCGCCGATGAACTGCTGTTCCAGCACGTGCAATTCAAGACGGGCCAGCGCGTGCACACCATCGGCCAGCCCTTCGACACTCTGTACATCGTCAATTCGGGCTTCCTGAAAACCGTGCTCATCGACGAATTCGGCAATGAGCAGGTACTCAGCTTTCCCATGAAGGGCGACATGCTGGGCGTCGACGGCATCCACTCGCGCCATTACTCCTCGGAAGCGGTGGCCCTGTCCGACTGCGACCTGATCCTGCTGCCGTTCAAGAAGCTGACGGCGCTGGGCAGAGTCCACCTGGAACTGGAAAACGTCATGTACGGCGTGATGAGCCGCGAACTGGTGCGCGAGCAAGCCATGATCGGCATGCTGGGCGCCCTCAGCGCCGAAGCCCGCGTGGCGCGCTTCCTCGTTTCGCTGGCCGACCGCTTCGCACAGATGGGCTACTCGAGCAAGCTGTTCAACCTGCGCATGACGCGCCATGAAATCGGCAGCTACCTGGGCCTGACCCTGGAAACGGTCAGCCGCACCCTGTCCGCCTTCAATGAAATCGGCCTGATCTCGGTCGACCAGCGCACCATCGGCATCAAGGACCCGGATGCCCTGAAAACCCTGCGCCGCCTGCCGCCCTCGCGCTCGCGCGCCAAGCAACTGGCCGCCGCCAAGCTCAAAGCCGACACCACGGCGGCCGCCACCGCCTCGGCGCAATTGCTGGCCACGATTTAACGCCACCCGATTCACGCCTCCCGATTCCTTCAAGCTTGGCACAGGCTTGACCCGGCCAAGGCACACCGCCTTGCCGGGTCTTTTTTGCTGTCCGCCCCGTCTCCCGCCCGCTGGCGCCACCGCGCGCCACGCACACGCCACTCCCCTCCCGGCAGTCAAAAAAAAGCCTGCATCAGGCATAAATAAGCCTTGCTTTTCGGGCCACATTCAACAATAATGCAAATACGAATCATTCTCAACTGAGATAAAGAAAGCCCAACATGCAAAGCTCAAAACCAGCCTTGATCCAGGATGCCGCTACTGCCCACGTCCGTCCTCCCGTCAGCATGGCCCAGCCGGCGCGCCGCATCACCAGCGAAGCACTGCTGCAGCAGGGTCGCGAAGTGGAAATTGAGCACAGCGGCAAGATCTATCGCCTGCGCGTCACCCAATTGAACAAGCTGATCCTGACTGCCTGAAGCAGCACGGCAGCCAGTCACCACACTCGCCAGCCAGTCGCGCCCCGTGCGCGCAGCCAGCCAAACCACCCGCACAGGAGTGTTTGATGGCGAACGACCGACCTTCCCCGATGTTTCCTTCCCCGCAAGGCCAGCAGCCTGAATTGCTGCTGTCGGCCGTGCTGCACCTGATGTCGCACTACCATGCGGGCAGTCCCTGCGAGAAACTGGCCGGTGTCATCGAACGCCATCTGCAAGTGCTGTCCAGCTCACCCGGCCTCGGTCCCGTGCTGCAAGCGACCTGCCAGCAACTGTCGCAGCAATGGGCCGCCCTGGTGGCGCTGCACCGGCCTGCGCCGCCAAAGCCCACCTTGCTCGATCGCCTGGTACGCCTGCTGAGCGCCAGGCGCCCTGCCTCGCCCCTGCCGCAATAATTTCTATTTAACACCTCCCACCGCCCAACAGGATATCGCCATGTGTGACAAAGACCAGTCCCTGCCCGTCATCAGCAATTGTTCCAGCGGCGAGGCCGAAACGGCCGCGCTCGCTTCGCGCCGCCGCCGGCTGTGGGAACTGTCGCACACCTGCCATTGCCCGCTGGTCGGCGTGGGTTTGCCATTGGGATACCTGCGCAAGCTGGTGGGCAAGATGACGGGCGGACGCGTGCTGGCCGACGACTACGAAGTGCACGTAGGCGCCGTGACGGAATGCGGGGTGCGCAACCGCCTGTCCGAAGCGCTGCAAAAGGAACTCGAACGCCGCTACGCTCCCGTCATCCTGCGCTTTCGCGGCGCCAAGACCACGGAGCAGGTAGCGCAACTGTGGCGCACGGCCGTCGCCAACGGCGACGTGTCGGGCGCTTTCTGGGCCGGCCTCACGCACCCGCGCTGCGACGCCGAGCTGGAAGAACAGATGTGCCGCGACTTGCACATGATCCAGCACCAGGCCGGTGCCTGCGTGCGCGCCGACATGGGCAAATTTACGGCCTTGCAGGAAGAAAATGCGCGCCTGACGCACGAACTGGCCAAGCTGCAACAGCGTAGCCAGGCCATGCTGACGGAAAAAACGGGCGAACTGGAACGCCAGGAAGCCGTGCTGCTGCGCACGCGTGCCGAATCGATCGGCAAGGACAGCGTCATCGATGGCTTGCGCCTTGAGCTGGCGCAATTGCAGGCCGCCATCCCGGCGCTGGAATCGCGCACGCGCCTGGTCGAACGCCTGGCGCAAATGGATGAGCGCGAGAAAGAATTGCGCCAGCAAATCGCGGAATTAAAGCAGGCCCAGCCACGCTCGGTAGCCGCCGTGCCGCCACCGGCACCGAAGCTGGAAGTGCCGACGGGCGGCAAGCTGAAAATGCCGATCCGCCTGGTCGATCAAAGCGTCTTGTGCGTGGGCGGGCGCAGCGGCAATGTCGCCACCTACCGCGCCCTGATCGAGCGGGTCGGCGCGCAGTTCGCCCACCACGACGGCGGCCTGGAAGACAACGCCAACCTGCTCGATTCGAGCCTGGCGGCGGCCGACCTGGTGATTTGCCAGACGGGCTGCATCAGCCACAGCGCCTACTGGCGCGTGAAGGATTATTGCAAGCGCACGGGCAAGCGCTGCGTCTTCATCGACAACCCCAGCATTTCCAGCCTGGCGCGCGGCTTGCAGGAAGTGAGCGGCGAGATGGAAGCGACGCCGCTGGCCGCGCTCCAGCCATAAGCAGCCGCTTCTGTATTAATACACGTCGCGCCGGTAGCGCCCCTCGGCCGCCAGCACATCGAGCGCGGGCCGGCCCAGCATCTCCTGCAGGGCCTGGTCGACACCGCCCGCCATGCCGGCCAGGCTGCCGCAAATATAGATGGCGGCGCCCTGCTGCAGCCACAATGTGATTTCATCGGCATTGCCGCGCAGGCGGTCCTGCACGTACATCCGCTCCGCCTGGTCGCGCGAAAACGCCAGGTCCAGGCGCGGCAAGTCGCCACTGGCGTGCCAGCCTTCAATTTCTTCGCGATAATGGAAATCGTGGGCCGCGTTGCGCTCGCCAAAGATCAGCCAGTTGCGCCGCTGCCCTGCCAGCACGCGGCTTTTCAAATGCCCGCGCAAACCGGCGATACCGCTGCCGTTGCCAATCAAAATCAACGGCCGCTGGGCATTGTCCTCCAGGCGAAAACGTTTATGCTGGCGCAGGCGCAGCTGCACCACCTCGCCCACGGCCGCCTGCGCCGTCAGCCAGCCCGAGGCCAGGCCCAGGCTGCCGTCGGGATGCGCATGCTGGCGCACCAGCAAATGCACACCGCCATCGTGCGGAATCGAGGCGATCGAATATTCGCGCGGCCGCGATGGGTCGGCGGGCGCGGTCACCTGCACCAGGTCGCCCGACTGCCAATCCGGCAAGCCGCCTTCCACGGGCACCAGTTCCACGTGATAGATGGCGCCGCCCGCGCTGCCCGGGTTGAGCAAACGCCGCTGCATCAATTTCCAGTCGCCGAACGCGGGGGCGCTCCAGTCGGGCGCGTCGCTGGTGCCGGCCAGGTGGCTCAGGTGCTGGAACCATTGTTCGATGGCGGCGCTGGCGCTGCGGTCGACCTCGATGCGCTCGAACAGGCGCGAGGCGCCCTGCGCGGCCAGCCAGGCATCGAGCGCGCGGCCGAAGCCACAATAATGGCCATAGCTGCGGTCGCCCAGTGCCAGCACACCATAATGCAATTGCGGCAGCGCCAGTTCGCCCGTCATCAGGCGGCCCATGAAGGCGGCCGCATTGTCGGGCGCGTCGCCTTCGCCATAGGTGCTGACCAGGAACAAGGCCCGTTCCGCTTGTTGCAGATCAAGGGCCGTGAGTTCGGCCAGCGCGCACAGGCGCACGGGGATGCCGGCCAGTTGCAGGCTCTGCGCCGTTTGCGTGGCCAGTTCCTCGGCATTGCCTGTCTGGCTCGCATACGCCACCAGCCAGGCGGGACTGTTGGCCAGCGCCGCCCTGGCGGCATCGGACGCGCGGCGCTTGGCGCGCGCGCGCAGCCAGGGCGCCAGGCATACGCCCGCGTAGCTGAGGGACAGCGCGGCCAGCAAGGCCAGCCGTGTCGTATCGTGCGTAAAAATCATGGGGAATAAATGTTCATTCGTCGAGCATGGCCAGCATGTGGCTGCTCAGCGTTTCGTGAAAGCCAGCGCCGTCGCGTTGCAGGAAGCGCGCGGCCAGGCCCTGCTCTTCGGCCAGCGCCATGCCGGCCTCGACGCCCAGCACCGTCAGGGCCGTCGACCAGGCGTCGGCCGCCATGCATTGCTCATGCACGACGGTGACGGAAGCGAGTTGATTGGCGATCGGCATGCCGCTGCGCGGATCGATCGTATGGGAAAAACGCACCGTGCCATCCTGGAAGAACCGCCGGTAGTCGCCCGAGGTGGCCACGGAGAGGCCGTGCAGCGCCAGCAGCATTTCCGCGGGATGCCGGGCATTCTCGGCACTATCGGCGGCGCCTTCGACCTGTTCCAGCATGACCCACCACGGCTGGCCGTCGGGCTTGCTGCCGGCGCCGCGCAGCTCGCCGCCCACTTCGACCAGGTAGTGATGGATGCCCTGGCTGTCCAGGTAGCGAGCCAGGCGGTCCACGCCATAGCCCTTCGCCACGGCCGACAAATCGAGCTGCAAGCCACCGGGCTGGCGCGCGCGGCGGGCCGGCAAGTCCAGCTCCAGGCGGCGGCGCTGGCGCTGCGACAGCAGCAGCGCCACGGTATCGTCTTTCGGCGGCAGGAAGCCCGGTTCATCGTAGCGATTGCGGGGGCCGAAGCCCCACAGGTTGACGAGGATGCCCGCGCACGGGTCGTACGCGCCACCGGACGCTTGCGACACGTGCATGGCAAAGCCCAGCACCTCGCAAAACGCGGCGGGCAGGCTGTGCCAGCTGCCCGGCTCGGCTCGGTTGAAGCGGCCCAGGTCGGACTCATCGCTCCAGTGGCTCATTTGCGCCACGACCAGGTCCAGCTGCTGCTGCAAGCCTTGCTGCAGGTCGGCGCTGCCGGCGCGTCCCGGCATGGCGGATTCGACCAGGCGCACCGACCAGCTGGTGCCCATGGTCAGGCCGCGCAAGTCCCGGATCGCGGCGCCGGGCGGCGCGACCTGATCGGAAATATGCTGCGGCAGCAGGACCCGGCGCATCGGCGAGCTCGTGAAGAGGCCGCCGCTTACTGCGGCAGCACTTCCACAGTGGCCGCGTACGTCATGCGGCGCTCGGGCATGGCTGGCGGTTGGCCGGCCACGGCCGGTACGGCCGCTGGCCAGGTGCTGCTCAGGTAATACATGCCGGCCGCCGGCACCGTGAACGTGATCTCGCCCTTGGCATCGGTGCTCTGGCGGATTTCGCCGAGCACGCCACGGTAGCGCACGCCACCTGGCACCAGGCTGAAGGCCTGGTTGGCCGCCGGTTTACCGTCGACCAGGAAGCGCCACGTGGCTTTTTCGCCCGCGCGCAAGTCGTTCGGATGCGTCACCGGCACGAATTCCAGGCCCACGCCCGTCGGCTTGAACACTTCCGTGCTGGTTTCGCCATTGCTGAAGAAGGTTTCCAGGCGGCTGGCCGTGCGCGTGATTTTCACGTCTTGCGCATCGGCCGGCATGTCTTTCTTGAAGGTTTCCTCATTGCCGCGGAAACGCTTCTGCTCGCCATTTTGCTTGTAGCTGGCCATCACGTTTTGCGACACGATGGCCGCCTTGTACGTGCCCGGCTTTTCCATTTTCACATCGAAGACGCTGCGCAAGCGGCCCGTCACCGTGTTTGCCGGCGCCACTTTCGCGCCATCGGGACCGATGACTTGCAGCGCGTCCAGGCGCAGCGGCTGGTGGTCGATGTCGAACAGGCCATCGGAGACGGCCGCGTCCACCGTCACCCAGGCGTCCTTGCTTTCCACCATCGTGCTCGATGGCACCATCCAGCCCCGGTGGGCGTGGGCGTTCATGGTCAGGCCGGCCAGGGCCAGGGCGAGCAGCGGTTTATTGAATTGCTTGAACATGATGTGCGCCTTATGGTTTGAGTTGGACGACGACATTGCCGAGTTCTTCCTTGCCTTTGGCAGGCACGGACTGGGCCGATTTCAGCGGCCACTGGAACGGCACGCGCACCAGCTCGCGTCCACCCGCTTCGCGCGCCGCTTCCACCACCACCTGGTATTCGCCGGCCGGCAGCTTGTCGAGCAAGGCCTTGGCGCCGGGGAAAGTCAGGGTATGTTCGCCCGGCGCACGCGTGGCGCCGCTGACGCCATCGACGGGCATGGCCAGGTCGCGGCCGCTCTTGCGCCACCATTGACGCATGTCCTTCAGCCATTTCTCGCCGGCCTTGTCCTTCTTTTTCACGTCATACAGCACCGTCAGGTTGCCGACCACCTTTTGATCGGCCGTTTCCAGCCACGCCGCCACGTAGGGACGGTGGTATTCCGCCACGTTCAGTTGCGGGATTTCAAGCTTGAGGGCCAGGTCGGCCGCCATCGCCGACGTACCGATCAGGGGAAGGCCAAGCGCCAGGGAGTAGCGTAATTTCATGGTGTGCCTGTAAAAAGGAAAAATAAAAACGATCAGTGAATAAACAGCAAGGCGATCGCGCAAGGTATCAAGATACCGAGGCCAACCATCGGCCAGGTAAATGGCCGGTTGGCCGCGTGGAACTTCAAAATCAATAGCCCCGTCAGGCAAAACACGATACAGGCGCCGGCAAAAATGTCGATGAACCAGCTCCAGGCCACGCCCGTGTTGCGGCCCTTGTGCACATCGTTGAGCCAGGATACCCAGCCCCGGTCCGTCAACTCGTATTCGGCGGCGCCGTCTTCCAGGCCGATGCGCACCCAGGCGTCACCGCCCGCCTTGGGCAGCGGCAGGTAGACTTCGTCGACGCTCCATTCAGCGGGACGGCCGCCCGCGTTGAGCGACCATTGCTGCTTGAGCCAGGTCTCGGCGGCGGCCGGCATGGGCGCATTGGCGCCATCGTGACTGGCGGCATACGCGGCCAGTTCCGTGACGAGGGGTGCCGGCAACTGCGCCTTTTGGCGCGTGATCGCCGGCTTGGCCTCGATCTGGCCAGCGTGGTTCAGGGTGATGCCGGTAATGGCAAACAGAAACATGCCCAGCAGGCAAAGTGCTGAGCTGATCCAGTGCCATTGATGCAAGTTCTTCAGCCAGACGGCGCGGCTGGCGTTGTTCTTGGCCTTGTCTGCGGCGCCCGCATTACCCATGGCTCGCTCCCGGCAAGGAGCGGGCCAGGTGGCGCGACAAGTCAGTGTGCTTCATTCCCATCCTTCAATCAAAGTGCATGCTGATATTTTCAAACAAATGATAATGATTATCATTTATTAAGTCAATACATGGGCACCTCGCCGGGTCAGCGTTTTGTAACAGCTTTGAAACAAAGCTCCGCGGCTACGTAAGCTGCCGTACAGAGCAGCATGCAGCAAGCGCCTATGCTTGTTGTTCAGGACAACCAACAAGGGAGCACCCATGCAAGCGTATTCCAGTGAACAACTGGCCAGCATCGCGGCCAGGATCAAGGACGTAAAATTCGGCATGCTGACCACCAGCGACGACATGCGCACGCTGACCAGCCGGCCCCTGACGCAGCAGCAGGTCGACAACGAAGGGCAGATCTGGTTCTTTGTCTCGGACGAGGCCAGCTACACGCGCGATTTGCTGAACAACCCGCAGGTCAACGTCAGCTTTGTCGACACGGGCGACAGCCTGTATGTGTCCGTCTGCGGCCACGCGCAGTTGCTGAAGGACCGCGCCAAGGCGGAGGAATTGTGGAACCCGCTGGTAAAAGCCTGGTTCCCGGGCGGACTCGACGATCCGAAACTGTCGCTGATCAAGGTGACGATCCAGTCGGCCGAGTATTGGGACAGCAGCGCCAGCAAGATGATGCAATTTTATGAGATGGCCAAGGCCTCCATCACGGGCGAGCCACCGAAGGACCTGGGTGAACATGGCCGGGTCGACCTGTAGAGGGTCTTCCTGATTTACCCGCCTTACCCGCACGCATGCAGGAATGGCCAGCCGACGTGCGCGAACACGCCTGACGGCTGACCCTGCGGGGATGATCAGACAGCCAGGAAGGGCCGCTCAGACCCCCGTACTGCCCGTGGTATCGGGTGCATCGTCGGCACTCTGTCGGTTCAGGCCGGCGGAACCGGACTGATGATGTGGCAAGCGGTCGGCGCGCCGCACTTCGCCGATGGAAAACAGATCGTCGCCGATATCGAGCCCCTGCTCGCTATCGACCAGCACAAAGTTCTCGGCCGACTCGGCCGTGCTTTGCTTGTTGCCCAGCGTGGACGGCATGGACGGCGTGCCGCCCTGGCTGTTGCCGGGCTGCGGCGTAGTGGAATTACCCATCATCTTCCCCCTGATCGTGAGTGCGAGTGGATTGCAGCTTGACTGCGGCCTGGCCGTCGCCGACGCCGCTACTTCATCATAGTGCATGCCTGCTGCATTGCATCAAAATTTTGCGACTGGCCAGCGGCAATGCGCGATTCCCGCCGGCCAGATTGCCTTGCTACGGCTTGCGCTTACTTGTTGCGCGAACCGGACGAGCCCGCCCCTGAACCTGAACCTGAGCCGCCGCTTTGCTTGTTGCCACTGTCGCGGTTGCCCTCCTGGTTCATGCTGGCATTGTCACGCGAGCCGCTGGAACTGGCGGCACTTTGCCGGCTGGCATCGTTCTTGTGGCTTTGGCTGCCTGCGCGCCGCGCTTCTTCCGACGTGAATTCATGGGCTGTGCCCTTTTCATGCGCGGCACGTCCGCCTTCGCTGGCGATTTCGCGCTGCTGGGCGGGGTCCATGGAAGCGAAGCCACGCTTGCTGGTATCGCTTTGCTTGCTGCCGCTGCCGCTGCTGCCGCTGCCGCTACTGGTTTTACTACCTTGCTGTTTATTGTCGCTCGATGTGGCCATGATGATCTCCTTGATCGATGGAATCCGAAACAGTGCAAACCATGCAATTCTTCCCCCTCGCATGGCAAGGGAACCCTCATCTTAGTGCGCACATGGGGCACAAGAAATAGGAGGATGGCAAGAGCGCATGTAGGATGAGTCCCGCCCACGGTGGCGCAGTTACTTTCAGTTTTCCACCAAAAGTATCTAATACTCAGCTGTGTGCGGGCAGCGGAAAGATCGCCGCGTCGGCCGTCACGTAGACGCGTTCGCCAACTGCGGGCCGCAGCGCATGGCCGCCCGTGAAGGCGCCAAACGCGGGCAGGATGGCGCGTTCGCGGCCCAGCAGGAAACATGGCAGGCGCAGGCCTCCCCGGTCTGCGCGCAAGTGAAACACGGGATGCACGTGGCCGGCCAGCACATAACCGGGCGCCACGGTGTCCGGGTGATGGCAGAACGACAGATTACCCACCTGGTGCGGTTCATCGACCATGCGGATGTCCAGCGCGGCGGCCGGATCGCCCGCGTGCGCATCGTGGTTGCCGCGCACCACCGTCAGGCGTACGTCCCGATGGCGCGCGCGCCAGGCCAGCATGGCCGCCACGGTGGCGGCCGCATGGGCGGCGCGCGCATGCAGAAAATCGCCGAGAAAGACGATTTCCTCGCAGGCATAACTGGCCAGCAAGGCGTCGAGCGCCAGCAGGTTTTGCGTGGTGGTGCCGCGCGGCACGGGCACACCCAGCGCGCGAAACGCGGCCGCCTTGCCGAAATGGATGTCGGCAATGATCAGCATCCGGCGCGCCGGCCAGTACACGGCCTTGTGCGCCAACAGCCAAACGCTCTCGCCAGCCAGTTCCACCGCGCAGTGCGCTGGGCGCAGGCCGCTCATGCGGCCGCCTTTTCCAGCGCGTTCACCAGGCGCGCCACCCGGTCCGACAGTTTTTCCGTCGTCAGCTGTTCGCGGAAACGCTCGACCATCAGGCCGAAGGCAAATGGCGAGGCGCGCTCCAACGCTTGCAGGGAAATCTGCCGCCCATGCAGCTCGCGCAAGGTGGCGCGCAAACGCGTCAGTTCCAGTTCCTGCTCCAGCACTTCGCGCTGCGCCTGCGTGAGCAGCAAATTGGCCGCGTCGTGCTTGCGGAACACTTCAAAGAACAGCGAGGACGAGGCCTGCAACTGGCGCGCGCTTTTCGGCTGGCCCGGATAGCCCTGAAACACGAGGCCGGCGATGCGGGCGATTTCACGGAAGCGCCGCTGCGACAACTCCGTCGCGTTCAGGCTGGCCAGCACGTCTTCGAGCAGGTGGTCCGTGCT
Source organism: Janthinobacterium sp. PAMC25594 (assembly GCF_019443505.1). NCBI lineage: Bacteria > Pseudomonadati > Pseudomonadota > Betaproteobacteria > Burkholderiales > Oxalobacteraceae > Janthinobacterium > Janthinobacterium sp. PAMC25594. The sequence continues at coordinate 5,597,868 of NZ_CP080377.1, read as the reverse complement.
GAACAAAGGAAGATCGGCGCCGCTGGCGGCCGTCAGCAGCGGCGCAAAATCAATGTCGTCCGCACCCAGCAATTCAAAGCCGTAATCGTTGACGGCGATGGACAAGGTGGCCGGCTGCACGCGCGCGATGCGGTAGGCCAGCAGGGACGCCAGGCCCAGGTGCACGGAGCGGCCCGCGAACGGATACACGAACAGGTGATGGCCTTCACGGCTGGACAAGGTTTCCACCAGCAAGTCGGTGCGCGTGGGCAGGCTGGACCATTTCCGCTGGATGGCCAGCAGCGGCGCCAGCGCGCGCATTTCCGGCCCGCTGGCCTTGCCCTGCTGCGCCAGCTGCAACTGGTCCAGCACGGCGTGCGCCAGTTCCGACGACAGCGGCATCTTGCCGCCCTGCCAGCGCGGCACGGCGCCGCGACTGCCCGTAGCGCGCCGCACGTAGGCCGTCATCTCGTGCACGCGCACGAATTCCAGGATGCGCCCACCAAACAGAAAATGGTCGCCCTGCTTCAGGCGCGCGATGAACGATTCCTCGATGCTGCCGATCCGTCCGCCGCCAAGGAACCTGACCTGGATCGCCGCTTCCGAGACGATGGTGCCGATGCTCATGCGGTGGCGCCGCGCCAGCGCCACGTCCGGCACGCGGTAGATGCCAGCATCGTCGGGCAGCACTCTGCGGTATTCCGGATACACGATCAGGCTTTGCCCGCCGCGCGCGACGAAATCGAGCGCCCATTGCCACTCGTCCGGTGTCAGCTGGCGATACGACCAGGCCGCGCGCACTTCCGCGTACAGCGCCGGCGAGTCAAAACCGCCGCCCAGGGCGATCGTCACCAGGTGCTGCACCAGCACGTCGAGCGGCTTGTCCGGCACGGGCCGCGCTTCCAGGTGGCCCTGCGCCAGGGCAGCGCGGGCGGCGGCCGCTTCCAGCAATTCCAGGCTGTTGGTGGGCACCAGGGTGACGCGCGAAATGCGCCCCGGCGCGTGGCCGCTGCGCCCGGCCCGCTGCACCAGGCGCGCGATGCCTTTCGCGCTGCCCACCTGCAGCACCCGTTCGACGGGCAGGAAATCGACGCCCAGGTCCAGGCTGGACGTGCACACGACGGCTTTCAGCTCGCCCGTCTTCAGGTGCTGTTCGACCCACTCGCGCACTTCGCGGTCCAGCGAACCGTGGTGCAGGGCGATCAGTCCCGCCCAGTCGGGGCGCGCATCGAGCAGGTGCTGGTACCACAGCTCGGCCTGCGAACGCGTGTTGGTGAACACCAGGGTGGTGGCGCTGCCCTCGATCTCGGCGATCAGCGGCTGCAGCATCTGGATGCCCAAATGCCCGCCCCAGGGAAAGCGCGTGGGGTTCACGGGAATCAGGCTGTCGACAAGGATGCGTTTTTTAATTTTGCCTTCCACCAGCACGCCATCGCTTTGCTCTCCCAGCAAGACATCCTGCGCCTGCCGCAGATTGCCCAGGGTGGCCGACAGGCCCCACGTCATCAGGTTTTCCTGCCAGCGGCGCAAACGGGCCAGCGCCAGTTGCACCTGCACGCCGCGCTTGCTGCCCATCAATTCGTGCCACTCGTCGACAATCACCGTTTCCAGCAGGCTGAAGCGTTCCTGCGCGTCCGCCTGGCTCAGCATCAAGGACAGGCTTTCCGGCGTCGTGACGAGCACCTCGGGCCACGCTTTCGCCTGCCGCGCCCGCTGCGCGGCGCTGGTATCTCCCGTGCGCGCCTCGATGCGCCAGCCGGGCGCCAGCGTTTCGCCGGACGCCTGCAATGCGCGCACGGTGTCGGCCGCCAGCGCCCGCATGGGCGTGATCCACAGCACCCGCAAGCCCTGCCTTTTACTCTTACGCGCCAGGCGCTCGGCGCGCAGCAAGGCGCCGAACCAGACGGCATACGTCTTGCCGGACCCCGTACTCGCATGCAGCAGGCCCGATTGTCCCTGCGCGCTAGCCCGCCAGACGGCGCGCTGGAAGGGAAAGATCGTCCAGCCGCGCCCCGTGAACCACGCATCGATGCGCTGCGCCAGCGCGCTCTTGCTCATGTGTTGTGCGCCAGCATGGCTTGCAGGGTGGCCAGGGTGTCGGCGTCGGCGACTGTCTTGTCTTCGCGGCGGCGCAGGATGCGGGGAAAGCGCACGGCGATGCCCGCCTTGTGGCGGCTGGACGCGGCGATGCCCTCGAAGCCGATCTCGAACACCATCGTGGGCTTGACGCTGCGCACGGGGCCGAATTTTTCGATCGTCGTCTTGCGGATGGCCGCGTCGACTTGCGCGATCTCCGCATCGCTCAAGCCTGAATACGCCTTGGCGAACGGCACCAGCTTGCGCTCGCCCTCCTGCACTTCATCCCACACGGCAAACGTATAGTCCGTGTACAGCGACGCGCGGCGGCCGTGGCCCGCCTGGGCGTAGATCAGCACGGCATCGATGGCATACGGGGCTATCTTCCATTTCCACCACGTGCCCACGTCTTTTGTGCGGCCCACGCCATACGCGGCCGACACGGCCTTGAGCATCAAGCCTTCCACGCCGCGCGCGCGCGACTCCTCGCGGATGGCGGCCAATGCCTCCCAGCCAACCGCATCAACACGCGGCGACAGCCGTAGTGCCGGAGAATGCATGCCGGCCACGACGCTTTCCAGCAGCGCGCGCCGTTCCAGCTGGGGCAACTGGCGGACGTCCACGCCATCGAGTTCCAGCACGTCGTAGGCCACCAGCACGGCGGGCAGCTGGGCCAGCAACTTGGGCGAGACCGTTTTGCGGCCCATCCGTTGTTGCAAATCGGCAAATGGCGCCGGCACGTCGCCCGGCTGCCAGATGAGGATTTCGCCATCGAGCACGGTGCCTTCGGGCAAGGCCAGTTGCGCCAGTTCGGGAAAGCGCTCCGTGATCAATTCCTCGCCGCGCGACCACAGCCAGTTCACGCCGTCGCGGCGCAGCAGCTGGGCGCGCATGCCGTCGTATTTCCATTCGACCAGCCAGTTGGCGAGCTCGCCCAGCGTCTCCGGCGCCGCCTGCAAGGGGTGCGCCAGGAAAAAGGGGTAAGGCTGGCCGCCGCGCAGCGCATGTTCGCCATCGGACGGCGCGGCGATCAGTTTCAAGAATCCCGTGCCCGTGGGGCTGACCTTGCCATCGGTCCAGCCCATCAGGCGCTGGGCGATCAGCTTGCTGTCGACGGCGGCGATGGAGGCCAGCGCGCGCGTCACCAGCAGTTTCGACACGCCCACGCGAAAGCCGCCGCCGATCAGCTTGATCAGCAGAAAACGTTCGCGCGTTTCCAGCTCGTCCCAGTATTCCAGCAGGGCGGCACGGGTGGTGTCCGGCGCGGCGCCGCGCAACGGTGCGATGCGCTGCTCGACCCATTCGGCCAGGCTGACGTCGCTGCGTTTGGCGGGTGCGGGCAGGATCAGGGCGATGGTTTCGGCCAGGTCGCCCACGGCGTGATAGGCCTCGTCGAACAGCCAGGCATCGAGGCCCGCCCGTTCGGTCGCGTATTCGCGCAGCAATCGGGTGGGTACGGCCTGGCGCGGCTTGCCGCCGGCCAGGAAATACACGGCCCAGGCCGCGTTCTCGGGCGACGCGCCGCGAAAATAGGCTTGCAGCGCCGCCAGCTTGCGGCTGGTGGAGGTCGTCTCGTCGAGTTCCCCGTACAGCCGGGCAAAGTCACGCATGGGTGACTTCCTCCGCTGCCGTGGCGGCACCGGGCGCACCGTCATCGGCCTCGTCGTCGCCGTATTCCGTCTCGAAACCGCCCGCCTGCCAGCCGTTCTGCCGCAGCCAGCGCACCATCACGGGAATCGAGCCATGCGTGACGATGATGCGTTCGGCCTGCGTGGCCTTGATCGCTTGCATCAGGCCGGGCCAGTCGGCGTGGTCGGACAGCACGAAACCCCGGTCCACGCCGCGCCGCCGGCGCGCGCCACGCAGCAGCATCCAGCCGCTGGCGAACGCATCGCTGTAGTCGCCGAAACGCTTCATCCACGGCGAGCCGGCCGCCGACGGGGGCGCGATCACCAGCGCCGTCTTCAGGGCGGCCTTGTCCGTCACCTCGCCCACCATCACGGTGGCGGGCAAGGCCACGCCCGATTCGCGGTAGACCTGCGTCAGGGCCTGCGCCGCGCCATGGCAGATGATGGGACCAATGCTGGCGTCGAGGCCCGCCAGGATGCGCTGCGCCTTGCCGAAGGCATAGCAGAACAGCACGCTGGTGCGTCCGTCGGCCGCATTCCTGCGCCACCACTGGTTGATGTCGTCGTATATTTCCTGCGGCGCCTGCCAGCGGTAGATGGGCAGGCCAAAGGTCGATTCCGTGATGAAGGTATCGCAGCGCACGGGTTCGAACGGTACGCAGGTGGGATCGGGCTGCAGCTTGTAGTCGCCCGACGCCACCCACACTTGACCGCCGTGCCGCATGCGCACCTGCGCAGAACCGAGTACGTGGCCGGCCGGATGCAGCGAGACCTGCACGCCGTGGTGTTCGATGGTCTCGCCATACGCGAGCGCCTGGATGGAAACGGGACCCAGGCGCGCGCGCAGCACCTGCTCGCCGGGAGCGGCGCACAGGTAATGCCGGTGCCCGACGCGCGCATGGTCGGCATGCGCATGCGTGATGATGGCGCGCTCGACGGGGCGCCACGGGTCGATGTAGAACTGACCCGGCACACAGTACAAGCCTTCCTTGCGCACCACGACCATGTCCGCCATGCCCTGCCCCCTACCTTAAAACGCGTTGGAATGGGCTGATTCTAGCGCTCTTGCGCCCGATCACTGTTCGACAGCGCACCATGGATTCAAGCCGGTGCGACAAACTCGGCCATGAAGGTGCGCGTGGTGTTTTCCGGAAACGCAATCGTGACCTGGTCGCCCGCCACCGACAGCACGGTGCCGATCTGGTAGCGTGGCACGCGCACGCGGCTGCCGACGGCGATCTGGGGCGCTGGCGCTGGCGCGGGAGCAGGCGGCAACTCGTCGAGGGAAATGGGCGCGGCCAGCGCGGGCGGCGACTGGCAATTGTCGCAGGCGCAGCAGCGCTCGAAATCGCCGGCATCGCCGAAGTAATAGAGCAGCAGTTTCCAGCGGCACAAGCCGCTTTGCGCATAGGCCACCATTTGTTCGAGCGCCTGCTTGTCGCGCTCCTGCTTGTCGACGTAGATCTGCGCCAGTTGCGCATACGAGGGCGAGCTGGCCGAGGGCGCTTTCAGGCTGTAGCCCAGCTTGCGGTCCTGGCGCAGCAACTTGCCGTCTTTCAACAGTTTCAGGCATACCTTCAGGTGGCCGTCGGAAAACTCGGGCAGGCTGGATGCCAGCGCAGCGAAAGCAAACGTGGCTGGCAATTCTTGCGCTACCGCCACGATGGTGGCCAAATCGTCGGCCGTGGGATAGCGCTTGGCCAGAAAAAACTGCTGGACCCGCTTGTCTTCCTGGAAATACAGCAAGGTGCAGTCGGCGGGCAAGCCGTCGCGCCCCGCCCGGCCCGATTCCTGGTAATACGCTTCCAGGTTGGCCGGCACCTGCAAGTGGATGACGAAGCGCGTGTCGGGCTTGTCGATGCCCATGCCAAACGCGTTGGTGGCGACCATGATGCGGCGCTCGCCGCCCATGAACAAGTCCTGGTTGTGCTTGCGCTCGCGCGCCGCCAGCTTGCCGTGGTAGCACGTGACGCTCTCGCCCAATGCCTCCAGCCGCGCCGCCAGGTCTTCGACGGCCTTGACGGTGGCCGCATACACGATGCCCACGCCCGGCGTCTCACGCAGCAGGCGCAGGACTGCATCCTGTTTTTCTCCCGCATTGGTGACCTGGATCACGCGGTAGCGCAAATTGGCGCGGTAGGTGCCCGTATTGATGACGTTGAGCTTGCGCGCTGCGAGTTGCGTATCAATATCGGCCACCACTTCCCCGGTGGCCGTGGCCGTCAAGGCCAGCACGGGCGGGCGGCCCAGCGCGCGCAGGGCCGCCGCGATGTCCAGGTAGGCGGGACGGAAGTCGTGGCCCCACTGGGAAATGCAATGGGCTTCATCGATGACGACCAGGCTGGGCGGCGCGCTGGCCAGCAGGGACAGGAAGGCGGGACTGGCCAGGCGTTCCGGCGTGCAAAAGATGATGAGCCTGCCGCCCCGGGCGACGCGGGCGATGGCGTCGTCTTCCTCGGCGCGCGACAGGCTGCTATTGAGCTGCACGGCCGTGATGCCCAGTGCGTGCAGCTTTTCCAGCTGGTCTTTCATCAGTGAAATCAGCGGCGACACGACTAGAGTCGCGCCGGGCAACAGCGCGGCGGGCAGCTGGTAGCACAGCGACTTGCCGCTGCCGGTGGGCATGATGGCCAGGGTGTCGCGTCCGGCCAGCACGCTGTCGATGACGTCCTGCTGGCCCGCCCGCAGGCGCGCGATGCCGAATACCGAGCGCAGCAGGCGCTGGATCTTGCGCTGGCGGGCACTGCCCGGTTCGCTCACTGCAGAAATGGTAGTCGCCATCGTGGTCCGGTCCCTCACATGCCGGCGCCGATTGCCAGCTTGCCGCCACTTTACGGCCGGGCCTGGCGTACGACCATAGGACGGCTGCTACAGCCAGCGTAGGAATTCAGGAAGCGAACAGGATGGCCCAGAACAGCATCAGCAAGCCGGCAATCGACACGCACCAGACCAGCGTGCGCACGACGGGCACGCCGAACGCGTACAGGGGCAAATACAGCACGCGGGCGGCCAGGTACAGGGCCGCGCCATACAGGGTCAGCGCGCTTTCCTGCGCCGTCACGTGGGCGATCAGCACGGCGGCGGCGAACAGGGGCAAGGTTTCGAACAGGTTCGCCTGGGCCCGCTGCAAGCGGCCCGTGATCTTGCCCACGGGCGGCCCGTCGCCGTCGCGCGCGCTGACGTTATACGCCGTGCCCGTTTCGCGCGTGCGGAACAGCGCGGGCAGCAGGATTTGCACCAGCGCCAGCACCAAAGTACAGCCCAGCATGGTCAATTCAGGAGTCATCTTTACCTCTGTGGGTGGGGTGGGCAGGCCGTACCGGCGCGTGCCCGTCAGGATTGGTCGAGTGCCGCTTGTAATTCCGTCAAATCATAGGGTTTGCGCAAGACACTGGCGGAAAAGCCCAGCTCATCCATCGATTCCTTGCCATAGCCGGTGGAAAAGATGATGCGCATATCCGGTTTCTCGCGCAGCACCATGCGCGCCAGCGCGATGCCGGACATGCCGGGCAGGCTGACATCGGTAAACAGGATATCGAAGTCTTGCTCGTTGAGCAATTTCCACGCCGCCTCGCCATCGGACACGCCGCTGACCGTGTGGCCCAGCATGCCCACCAGTTCGCACACCATCAGTTGGGAATCGAGATTGTCTTCCACCACGAGTATCTTCATCGATGTCGGCATGTCCCCCTCTGGTGTTGGCGCATGACCCGTCAAGTCCAGCCCCGGCGTGCCGCTCCCCAGCACGCTTGCCGGAGAGCCGGCCACCGGCGCGCCGGACCGTTCAAACTGGCGCGCGCGCATTTGCTGCTGGCGGTTGGCCAGCACATGGCGCAGCTTGCGCGCCAACTCTTCGCGCCGGTATGGCTTGCTGAGCAATTCCACGCCCGCGTCGAGCCGGCCCTCGTGCACGATCACATCCTGCGCGTAGCCCGAGGTAAACAAGACGGCGATATCGGGCTGCAACTCGCGCGCCTGGCGCGCCATCTCCGTGCTGCTGACGGGACCGGGCATGATCACGTCCGTAAACAGCAAGTCGATCTGCGCGCCGCTGTGCAGCACGGCCAGCGCGCTTTCGCCATCTTCGGCTTTCAGCACCGTATAGCCGAGCGCGCCGAGCATGTCGACCACGGTAGTGCGCACGCCCACGTCGTCTTCCACCACCAGCACGGTTTCCGTGCCGCCCGTGACGACGCCGCTCAATTCCAGTTCCTCGTCCGCTTCGGCCATCAGGGAACGGGGCAAATAGATTTTGACTCCCGTGCCCACGCCAGGTTCACTGTAAATGCGGATATGGCCGCGGCTTTGCGTGACGAAACCATACGCCATCGACAGGCCCAGGCCCGTGCCCGCGCCTTCCGGCTTGGTGGTGAAAAACGGCTCGAACGCACGCTGCAGCACGGGGCCGCTCATGCCGCGGCCCGTGTCCGTCACCGACAGCATCACATACTGTCCGGCCGGCACGTCGACCAGCTTGTGCACATACTGTTCATCGAGCACGACATTGCCCAGTTCGATGGTCAGCTTGCCCGCGCCATCCATGGCGTCGCGCGCGTTGATGGCCAGGTTCAGGATGACGTTCTCGATCTGGCTGCGGTCGACCAGGGTATTCCACAGCCCGCCGCCGCCCACCAGCACGATGTCGATCGCTTCACCCAGGGCACGCCGCAGCAGCGCATCCATGTTGCGCACCACGCGGGCCAGGTCGGCCACCACGGGTTTCAACGGTTGGCGCCGCGCAAACGCCAGCAGGTGCGACGACAGCTTGGCGCCCCGCTCGACGGCGGCAATCGCCGTGTCCAGGCGCTGGCGCATGAGGCCATCCGAGCCCGTCAGGTGGTGCAGCAAATGCAAATTGCCGGAGATGATTTGCAGCACATTGTTAAAGTCGTGCGCGATGCCACCCGTCAGCTGGCCCACGGCTTCCATCTTTTGCGCCTGGCGCAAGGCGTCTTCGGCCTTGGTGCGCTCGCTCACTTCCTGTTCGACCCGGTGCTCCAGCGTTTCGTTCAATTCATGCAGCGCCTTTTCCACGCGGCGCCGGTCCGTGATATCGGTCTTGACGGCGATCAGGGAACGCGTATGACCCTGCTCATCGACCAGGCGACTGACATTGCTCGACACCCACACTTGCGAGCCATCGGGTTTCAAATAGCGTTTTTCCAGCGAGAAAGACTCACCCGTTTCCACCAGGCGCTGGAACAGTACGTTGTTGCCAGGCACATCCGCCGGATGCAGGATGTCGTTCATGTTCAGGCTCAGCAGCTCTTCGGCGGAACGCCCCAGCATGCGGCACAGGGCGCCGTTGACCCGCTGGAAACGGCCATCGAGGCCCAGCTCGGACAAGCCCACGGAAGCCTGGCCGAAAATGGCGGCCATGCGCTCCTGGCTGGCGTTGAGTTCATCCTCGATCTGGCGCCGCTCCGTCACGTCGAACGATACGCCCACGTAGCGGCGCTGGCCCGGCATGCGGCCGGCGAACACCTCGCCCTGGCGCGCGATCCAGCGCAGCGCGCCGTCGGCAGGGCGGCGGATGCGGTACTCCACGTATTCGAGGGGATTGGGCGCCAGATCAAGCTTGCTGGGTCCGACCTTTTGCTGGTCGCGCGCATCGACCAGGCTCACCAGCAGGCGCTCCGTCACTTCCACCTCGTCGGCAATGCCCCACAGGCGGCGGAAGGTAGGCGACACCAGCATCGCGCCCGTCTCGGGAAACCATTCGAAAGTGCCGATGCCGCCCGCCTGCTGGGCCAGGCGCAAGCGCTCCTCGCCTTCCATGCGCTCGGTGACGTCGATGCCCTCGACGAGAATGCCCGTGACCACGCCCTCGTCATCCTTGATGGGCTGGTAGACGAAGTCGATCTGGCGCTGGCCCGTCTGCCCGTCCGCCGTCTGCAAATCCACCGTCACCTGGCGCCCTTCGAACGGCTCGCCCGTGCGGTAGACCTGGTCGAGCAGTTCGATGAAGCCCTGCGCCTTGACCTCAGGCAAGGCCGATTCCACGGTTTTCCCCAGCAGCTCCAGTTCGGGGCGGCCCACCAGGCGCAGATAATGCTCATTCGCCAGCTCGAACACATGCTGCGGCCCGCGCAGCATGGTCATGAAGCTGGGCGCCTGCTGGAACAGGGCGCGCAGCAGCGCGCGTTCCTCGCCCAGGCGGCGGTTGGCCGCGCGCACGGCCTCGCTCTCCGCCTGCAAGGTGGTGTTGAGTTGGCCCAGCTCGGCCGTGGCCAGCTTCAGCTGGCGCCCCTCTTCCATGCGCGCCGTCAATTCCAGCGCCGTGCACAGCACGCCGTCCACCTGGCCGTCGGCGCCATGCACGGGCGCATAAAACAGGTCGAAGCACACATCCGTCGGTTTTCCATCACGCAACAGCGGCAAACAGCGCTCGCGGTGCACCTGCGTCTCGCCGCGCAGTCCCGCTGCGAGGATGCGTGCGTTCCAGTCCCAGATTTCGGGCCAGACGGCGGGCACCGTGCCGCCCAGCGCCGCCGGATGGCGCGCGCCGGCGATCTGGATGTAATCGTCGTTGTAAATCATGACGTGCTGCGGGCCCCACATCAGCACCATCGCCATCGGCGAATTGAGCATGATGTCGACGCTGGTGCGCAAATTGGCGGGCCAGCCTTCGAGTGCGCCCAGGCTGGTGGCGGACCAGTCATGCTGGCGTACCAGTTCGCCCATGCCGCCGCCGCCAAGCGGCCAGGCTGGCGCGCTCATGTGGCCAGTCCCGCTTGCACGCGCACCTGGCACTGGCGCGGGATGCGCACCGTCGCCAGCGTGCCCTGCGTGGCCGTCGAACTGATCTCGACGGTGCCGCCGTGGGCCTTGACGAACATGTTCACCGTGTACAGGCCCAGTCCCAGGCCCTGCCCCGTCCGGCGCTTCTCGCCCGCCTGCTGGAACGGCTCGAACAGGGTCGGCAGCAAGGCGGCGGGAATCACGCCACGATTGGCAATGCGCAACTCAATGCTGTCGGCGGCGCGCCCGTCGAGGGCCAGTTGCACCGGCGTGCCCGCCTCGCCATGCGTGAGGGCATTGCTTAACAGATTCGAGATGACTTGCGACAGCAAGCCCGCATCGCATTGCCCGTGCAGCTCGCCGACACTGCTGACTTCGACCAGCGGGGCCTGGCCCGCCGTCTCGAATTCCTCGACGATGGCGCGCGCCAGCGCCAGGTAGTCGTGCGTGCTGCCGCGCAACTCCATCGTGCCGGAACGGATGCGCGCCAGGTCCAGCAGCTGGTCGACCATGCGCGCCATGCGCTTGGCGCTGCTTTCGATGCGCTGCGCCGTGACGATCACCTTCGGATGGTCGCTCATCATCGGCAACAGCATGGCGCCGTTCATCACCACCGAAAGGGGCGTGCGCAAGTCGTGGCCCAGCACGGCCGTGAACAGTTCATTGAGGTGCAGCGCATGCTTGAGCTCGTCGAGCTGGGCCGACAATTCGCGCTTTTGCTGGTACAGCTGCACCAGCACCGCCACCTTGCTTTGCAAGGCTTTCACGTCGATGGGCTTGTACAGGAAATCGACGGCGCCCGCCTCGTAACCGCGGAAACTGTAGCTCGGTTCGCGCGACGCGGCCGTGAGGAAAATCAAGGGGATGCCGCGCGTGCGTTCGCTGCCGCGTATCAGTTCGGCCAGTTCAAAACCGTCCATCTGCGGCATTTGCACGTCGATCAGGGCCAGTGCCACTTCATGCGTCAACAGCAATTCCAGCGCTTCTGCGCCTGAACTTGCTTTCAGGATGACAATACCGGGCCGTGCCAGCACGGCTTCGGCGGCGACCAGGTTTTGCGCGATGTCGTCAACGACGAGGATATGGATAGGAGCGGTCACAGAATCATCTTCAGGCATCGCAACGGCAAGATGCCATCGTGTTTCGATATGAACATCAACATTGTTTCAATTCTCACATATATTACACGCACTGCCCCACTCCCATTCACTTGTGTTCGCCATCACCGAGCAAGGCCAGGCTGGCAGCCATCTGCGGCAAATCGAGCACGCGGTCGGCGCCGGCCAGCTTGAGCGCGGCCGCCGGCATGATGCCACAACTGGCCCGCTGCGGGTCTTGCACCCAGGCACTGCCGCCCAGTTGCCGCACGCGCGCCAGTCCCGCCGCGCCGTCGGCCGAAGCGCCCGTCAGGATGATGGCCAGCATGGCGCGCCGGTAGGCGTAGGCTGCCGTTTCCAGCAGGACATCGATGGACGGGCGCGAAAAATACACGGGTTCTTCCTGCGACAGGGAAAAACAGCCATCGGGTTCGATTTGCAGGTGGTAGTCGGGCGGCGCGAAATACACGACGCCCGCTTGCAGCGGTTCCTTGTCCTGCGCTTCGCGCAAGGGCAGCTGGCAGCGCGCCGCATACAGCTGCGGCAACTGGCTGGAGCGGCCCGGCGCCAGGTGCAGCACCACCACCACGGTGGCGCAGCAGGTGGCGGGCAAGGCGCGCAGCACGGTGCCCAGCGCTTCCACGCCGCCGGCCGAGGCGCCGATGGCGATCAGGCGCAGGCCGGCGGGCGGTGGCGCCACGTCGCAGGTCGGCAACATGTCAGGCACGCTGGAAGATGCGTTCAGCCGGGCTCAGCTCGTTGAAGCTGGCCGCGTGGCGGCTGAAATGCAAGCTTTCCTTCATGCCCAGGCCCAGGAAGCCCCGGTTCACCAGCGCTTCGTGGAACAGGCCCAGGCTGCGGTCTTGCAAGTCTTTATTGAAGTAAATCATGACGTTACGGCAGGAAACCATGTGCACCTCCGAAAACACGCTGTCCGTCGCCAGGCTATGGTCGGCGAAGACGAACTGACGCCGCAGGCGCCGGTCAAAGATGGCGCCCTTGTAGGCGGCCGTGTAATAGTCGGACAGCGAACGCTTGCCGCCCGCCAGCTGGTAGTTTTCGCTGAACTGGGCGATGCGCTCGACCGAATAGATGCCCGCTTCGGCGGCGGCCAGCGCCTCGACATTGATGTCGGTCGCATAAATCATGCTGCGTTCGAGCAAGCCTTCCTCTTCCAGCAAGATCGCCAGCGACCACACCTCTTCGCCGCTGCTGCAACCGGCCACCCAGATCTTGATCGAGGGATAGGTGTGCAGGACGGGCACGACTTTTTCGCGCAAGGCGCGGAAATACGCGGGATCGCGGAACATCTCGCTCACCTGCACCGTAAAGAATTGCAGCATCTGCGCGAACATGGCCGGCTCGTGCAAGATGCGATCCTGCAACTGCGACAGGCTGGCGCAGCCGAAGCGTTCCATGGCCTGGCGCATGCGCCGGCGCAGGGACGCCACGGAATAATCGCGGAAATCGTGCTGATACCGCAGCAGTATTCCCTCAAGCAATAACTTCAGTTCGATATCGAAAATATCATCATCTAGCAATTTGACATCCACCCTTCTATCCATGCAGCATTCCCCGGCCCCGCACCACTTCGCGGGTGCATGGGGCCAGCCGAAATGCTAGCAGATCACCGGGGATTATCCCGCAGGAAAAGCGTCAGTTAGGTACGCTGGCGTACGCTCGGCCCACTTTTTTCAGGCATCCACGCCCTTCATGCCTTCCTCCGTGTAGCGCGCCCCCGCCGCCATGCCCAAGGGAAAGGCGGCGTTCATCGCCGCCAGTTCCGCCCCGTCCAGGCGCACGGCCAGCGCGCCGAGGTTGTCGTGCAAATACGCGATGCGCTTGGTGCCGGGAATGGGGATGATGTCGTCGCCTTGCGCCAGCAGCCAGGCCAGCGCCAGCTGGGCCGGCGTGCAGCCCTTTGCGCGTGCCAGGTCACGGACCTGCGCGACGATGGCCTGGTTGCGCGCCAGGTTGCCGGCGGCGAAGCGGGGATTGAACTGGCGGAAATCCCCCGCGTCGAGACTGGCGGCATCGGCGATGGCACCCGTCAGGAAACCGCGGCCCAGCGGGCTGTAGGCAAAGAAACTGGCGCCCACTTCGCGGCAGGCGGCCAGCACGCCCTGCTCCGGCTCGCGCGTCCACAGCGAGTATTCGCTCTGCACGGCGGCCACGGGGCAGAGCGCCGCCGCGCGCCGCAAGGTGGCGGCGCTCACTTCGCACAGGCCCACGGCGCGAATTTTTCCTTCTTGCCGCAATTGCGCCAGCGTCCCCATCGAGTCGGCCAAAGGGGTATCGAGGTTCAGGCGGTGCAGGTAGAACAGGTCGATGGCGTCCACGCCCAGGCGCGTTAGCGACGCCTCGCACGCCTGGCGGATATAGGCGGGTGCATTGTCGACGCGGCGCGCATAGCTGCCCGCCTCGCGCGCCAGGCCGCACTTGGTGGCGACCAGCGCCTGGCCGCGATGGCGGGCCAGGAAACGGCCCAGCAATTGCTCGTTGTGGCCGAAGCCGTAGGCGTCGGCCGTGTCGAACAGGGTCACGCCCGCCGCCAGGGCCGCTTCCAGCGTGGCCATCGATTGCGCCTCGTCCGTGGCGCCATAGAATTCCGACATGCCCATGCAGCCCAGGCCCAGTGCCGAGCTGCTCAAGCCGCTATGGCCGATGCGTCGTTGTTGCAGTTGCATGTTCATCTCCCTCACGTCAATACGGCCAGTCTAGGCTGCGCCGGTCGGCGAGGGAATGCGCAATTTCGTGATACCTTTCTGGTATGAGAGCCCTCGACACCCACGCCCTGACCCTGTTTTGCGCCGTCGCCCGCTGCCTGAATTTCCGCCAGGCGGCGGAACAATTGCACATGACCCAGCCGCCCCTGTCGCGCGCCATCAAGACGCTGGAAGAAAAACTGGGCGCGCGATTGTTCGAGCGCGACACGCAGGGCGTGGCCCTGACGCAGGCGGGCCGCACCCTGTTGCCGCAGGCGCTGCACCTCCTCGATTTGCTGGAGTTGGCGCAAACATCGCTGCAGCGCGATGCCGCCCCGGCGCGCCTGCGCCTGGGCCTGACCAGCTCCGTGGCGGCAGGCCTGTTCCGCCCGCTGCTGGCGGCGCTGGAGGGGCAGCTGGGCAATATTCGGCTGGAATTGACGGCGGCGCCATCGCCGCGCCTGGTGGCTAGCGTGCGCAAGGGCCAGCTCGACGCGGCCCTGCTGGCGCTGCCCAGCGCCACCTTCGAGCTGGCCGTGCAGCCACTGGCGCGCCAGCCCATGATGCTGGCGCTGCCCGCCGGCCACCGGCTGGCGAAGAAGCGCAAGCTCAGCCTGGACGACATCGCGGCAGAACCGATTTACTGGTTCGAGCGGGCGCGCCAGCCCGTCTTCTTCGACCATTGCCAGCAGGTATTTCGCCGCCACGGCTTCGCGCCCGCCTTCCTGCGCGAGGCGGTGGAGCACCATGTGCTGCTCGGCGACGTGGCGGCCGGCAAGGGCATGGCCCTGCTGGCCGACTCGTTCCGCGCACTGCGTCTCGCTGGCGTGGTTTATCGGCCATTGCTGGAGGGCGAGGAATTGGCGGCCGGCATCGGCCTGGCCTGGCAGCAAGAGCACGGCCATGCGGCCCTGCCCCTGCTGCGCCAGCTGGCGCTGGAACATCTGCACAAGTGAACGCCGCACGCGGACAGTCCAGACGCGCTACCATAACGCCTTCCCCATTTTGCGCGCCACCACGACCATGACGTTTATCCTCAGCGACGCCGCCTACGGCACCGATACTCCCGCCGCCAAGCAAGCCATGTATGCGGACCTGCGCTCGCAGCTGCAAGGCTTGCTGTCGGGCGAAACCGACTTCATCGCCAATACGGCCAACTTCAGTTCGCTGGTGTTCAATACCATGCCGGGCCTCAACTGGGCCGGTTTTTATTTCCTGAAAGGCGAGGAACTGGTGCTGGGACCGTTCCAGGGCAAGCCGGCCTGCATCCGCATCAAGAAAGGCCGCGGCGTGTGCGGCACCACCGTGGTCGAAGGCAAGTCCATCGTCGTGCAGGACGTGCATGCGTTTCCCGGCCACATCGCCTGCGACGTCAATTCGCGTTCGGAACTGGTGGTGCCCGTCTTTGCGCACGGCCAGATCATCGGCGTGTTCGACCTCGACAGTCCACTGGTCGGCCGTTTTGACGAGGTCGACGCGCAAGGCGTCGAATCGCTGGTGCGCGTGCTGGAAGCGGCGATTGTTGCTGAATAACTAGTTGCCCGCCTTGACGGCGATAAATTCGCCCTTGCCGACAGTGGCCAGGCAGGCCGTATAGCGGCTGTCGGCGCGGATGGCATCGAGGAACTGCGCCATGTCCGCGTAGTGCGAACTGGCGTTGTCGACCACCAGCACGCCGCCGGCCGCCAGCGCGCGGTCCAGCTGCGGCCACCATTGTTCGTATTGCTGGCGCGCGGAATCGAGGAAGATGAAATCGTAGGCGCCGTCCGCCGCATCGCGCAGCACGTCGCCCGCGTCCGCCAGCAGCTGGCCGATCACGCCTTGCAATTGCGCGCGCGCAAAGTTGGCGTGCGCCATGTCGAACTTGTCCTGCTCCTTTTCCACCGTGACCACGTTGCCGCCCAGCGAGCGCGCCGCGCGCGCCAGCCACAGGGTGGAGTAGCCGTTCGAGGTGCCGATTTCCAGCACCCGGCGCGCACCGCGCGCATGCACGAGCACGGCCAGCAATTCGCCCGTGTCGCGCGTAATGTTGAGCATGCGGCTGGCGCGCTCGGCATGTTCAGCATCATTGACCAGACCGAACGCTTCCAGTTCGTCCAGCAGGGTATCGATGGTATCGGCGCTTGCCATGATGGCTCCTTTGCAAAATACCAGCATAGCAAAAATACTACGCTTGTGCGCGCCTCAATGGACGTTTCAGGGTTTGCACCATCAGCACGCCCAGCAGGGTCACGCCGCCACCGATCACATCGTAGCTGTGCAAGGTTTCCCCGAGGAACAGCATGGCAATGATCACCGTGAACACGGGCAGCAAATTCATCAAGGTCGTCGCGCGGCTGGGGCCCAGCTTGGCCAGGCCATGCATCCACAAAAACGGCGCGATGATGGAGGCGGGAATGCCGGCAAACAGCACCAGCGGCAAGCCGGCGCTGGTGACGGGCGGCGCGGACTGGCTCAGGTAATACACGAACAGCACGGGCACGGCGCACCAGACCTGGATCAGCAAGGAATGCCAGTTATTCATGGGAATCTTCCAGCGCTTGAGCAGCACGCCGTAAGCCGCATACGACAGGCAAGCCAGCAGCATCAGCGCGTCGCCCACGGCAGCGCCATGGGCGAGCAGCGCGGCCGGGTCGCCATGGCTGAGCAGGTAGCCGAGTCCCAGCAAGGACACGATGCCGCCAAACACGCCGCCCACGGTGGGAGCCTCTTTCAACACCAGTACGGACAGGCCCACGGCCAGCAGCGGCATCATCGACGCCAGAATGCCCATGTTGGTGGCCGTCGTCGTTTGCGCGGCGATGTAGGCGAGGCACTGGTACATGACCATGCCCAGCATGCCCAGCACAAACAGTTTCCCCAGATACGGCTTCACGACGGCCCGCTGCTTCCACACGGGGCGGGCAAACACGAGCGCCAGCAGCACGCCGGCCAGCAGCCAGCGGTAGAACGAGATGGCGGCCGGGTCGATCACGCCGACGGCCATCTTGCTGACGATGGTATTGATGGCCCAGATCAGCACGGCGATCACGGGAAACAGATAGTGCTTGGCTTGCATGCGGCGGACTCCAAATTTGAATACCGCCATTTTCGCATGGTCCGATTCCATGGATATAATGAATACCGGACAATCGATGCGAAGAACAGGACAAAGACCCCATGGCCAGCAACCAGCATTTCCCCGCCATTTCCGACGCCCTGCCCTATCCCGTGTACTTTCGCCTCGACGATTACCACGCGCACCAGCAATTCGATTACCAGAGCCATCCTTGGGGCCAGCTCACGTATTGCTCCACGGGCGTCATGGAAATCATGGTGGCAGGCCAGCGCTACCTGTCGCCGCCCCAGTATGCCGTGTGGATACCGCCGGAGACCTTGCATGACGGCTATATCCGCCAGGATGTCGTGTTTCACTCGGCCTACATCGATGCCGGCCTGTGCGCGCAGCTGCCGGCCCAGCCGTGCGCGCTGGTGCTGAGTCCCTTGCTCAAAGCCATACTCGGCGACTTCGCCGAAAGGGGCGTCACCACGCCCGCCACCGAGGCCGACCAGCGCCTGGCGCAGGTGCTGGTCGACCAGTTGCAGCTGGCGCCGTGCAGCCGCAACTACCTGCCCGGCAGCGACGAGCCCGTCATCGCGGCGCTGCTGACCGCCCTGCAGGCGGAGCCGGGGAGTAACCGCTCACTGGCCGAGTGGGCCGCGCAATTGCACGTGACCGAACGCACGCTGGCGCGCCGCTGCCAGCGCGAACTGGGCATGCCGTTCGGCGAATGGCGCCAGCGCCAGCGCTTCCTGGCGGCATTACCCCTGCTGGAACAAGGCGACACCGTGCAGGCCATCGCGCTGGAACTGGGCTACAGCACGGCTTCCGCTTTCATCGCCATGTTTCGCCGCCAGAGCGGCGGCACGCCGGACCAGTTCCGCCGCGGCCTGCGCTGACAAAGCGGATCCGCTTTGTCATGCTTTGTCATATGAGGATGCTAAAATTCAAACATCTTTCTAGAGAGCAAAAGGATGCGCATGAACCCCAGCACCGAGACGGCCCATGAAACCCCAGGCAGCGAGGATGCGCCACAGGTGACAGAGACGACCGTGACGGCGCCCATCCGCCTGGACAAGGAAGACATCCCCACCGTGCTGGGCAAGCTGCGCACGCTGGTGCAGGACAAGACGCGTTTCGAGCCGCAGGACATCACGCCGCTGGGCGAGGAAGACGTGCTGCAGGATTTTTCCCTGCAAGCCAATTACGCGCTCGAAGCGCGCTTCGAACAGCGCGTCATCAATGGCTACTTCACGCCATCGGGCAATGACTGCCGCTGTGGCTCGCACGAGGTGGGAGCGCTCGCTCACGCGCAGGAGAAGGAACGGCTGCGCCGCGCGGCGGGCAAGCTCGACGCTGCCTTGCGCCAGGCGGGCCAGGCCTACAATGGGGTCGAGGCGGGCATCTACCTGCCGCACGCCGTCAAGTACTGGCACCTCGACACCTGCAACAACTGTCATGGAAAAGGCCGCATCAGCTGCCACACCTGCCACGGCCTGACCACGGAAACCTGCTGGAACTGCCACGGCGGGCGCACCGTCAGCTGTGACGCCTACGGCTGCTACGGCAGCGGCAAGGTATCGTGCTCGTATTGCAGCGGCAGCGGCACCGTGTCCGAGCAAGTCACCGATTACGTCACGGTGCAGGTGCCCACGACCACCTACAGCAACGGCAGCTCGCATACCAGCTACCACAGCGAAACGCGCACGCAATACCGCACCGAGCATCGCAATTGCTACCATTGCAGCTACGGCAAGGTCACGTGCAACAGCTGCCACGGTTCCGGCAACATCAATTGCGGCACCTGCCGCGCCAGCGGCAGTGTCACCTGCCGCACCTGCAGCGGCGTGGGCGACTTGCGCTGCAACCCCTGCGACGGTTCCGGCAAGGTGGGCAAGGCGGCCTGGGTCGACGTGCACGTGGCACCCGGCTACAGCGTCAGCCTGCCCAAGCAGGCGCCCGACGACGCGCGCCGCATCCGCGACAAGGAGAGCGTGCACTCACTGGCGGCCATTGCCAGCAGCCTGGCCCTGGTGAAAGTGAGCATTTACAATGAGGACCAGCCGCAGGAAGTCGACGCCCTGTACGGCGGCAAACTGCGCATCGTGCGCCTGGACGCATCGTGCAACGCCGAAAAACACCACCTGGTCGCGTATGGCACGGACTTGCGCTGGCTGACGCTGGACGACATCGTGGAAAAGCTGCTGCGCGGCGACCTCAAGGCGCTCAGCGATGCGCTGGCCGGCAGCGCCGACGACGGCCTGTTCTCGGCCCACGTGCAAGGGCTATTGACGCCGCTGCGCGACGTGGCCGCGTCCGAGCTGAATGCGGACGTGATCGAGTCTGTCCTCAGCGGCGACGCCGACCACGCGCACGTCGACGTCGTCTCCGCCGAGTATGCGCAGAACGTGCGCACCTGCGTGCTCGGTGCCCTGCGCCAGGTCTACACGCGGCTGGCCAAGCAATTCTGGTGGAAAAGCGCGCTGGCCGCGCTGGCCGCCGCCATCGCCACCTGGTTCTTTGCGGGACGCGGCGCCGCCGTCGTCGCCGGCCTGCTCGTCACGGGCGCCGGCTACTGGCTGTTCAACCGCAAGGTGAAAACCGTGCTCAGCGAAGCGCTGGGCGGCGCGCAGCAGGCCGCACGCGCCATGGGCATCGCCGGCAAGGGGCGCCGCAACCAGCTGGCGCAAGTGCTGGTCCTCGCGCCCGCCAGCCTGGCCGTGCTGGCCGCCAGCTATGGCTTGCCCGTGCGCGTGCGCCCGGCTGCTCCGCCGCAACAGGTGGCCATCGCCTCGGCGCCCGTCGCCCCCCACGCGCCAGCCGCCGTGCCGCAGGACGCGAGTGCCGCCAAGGCCGTCAAGCTGTATGAAAATGGCGACAAGGCGCAGGCGCTGACCATGCTGGAAAGCCTGGTCGGCAAGGGCGACGCCGGCGCGTATGGCTTATATGGCTGGATGCTGCTGATGGGCGAAGGCCGGCCCGGCCCCGCCGTCGCGCCAACGGCGCAGCAGCGGCAAGCGCGCCAGGTCGCCGCCAAGCCCCTGGTCGGCAAGGGCCTGCTGAAAAACGACAGCTATGCCTTGACGGCGAAGGGTGTGATGCTGGCCGAAGGCTGGCAGGAGCCGCGCAACATGGCGCGCGGGCTCGACCTGCTGAAACAAGCCGCGAACAAGGGCAATGCGCAAGCCATGCACTTGCTGGGCCTGTACCACGTGCGCGGCTACCAGATCCCCGTCAACCACAAGGAAGCGCGCAAATGGTTCACCCTGGCCCCCGACAAGGGCAGCGCGGGCGATATCTACAACCTGGGCCTGATGGACTGGGAAGGCGCTGGATTAAAACGCCCGGACCGCGCCAGCGCCATGCAGCGCTGGAAGATCGCCGCCGCCATGGGAGAAGAACGCGCGATTAAGGCGGTCGCGCAGGGACAGCCTTAAGCGGCTGCCGCCAGCGCCTGCAAGGCCATCGGGTTCGGCGTCGGCTCGGCGATTTTCGTCAGCAGGTTGCGGTCCGTGTGGTGAAACGGTTCGTCCTTGCCGCGAATCAGCATGACCGTGTCTTCGTCGTAGCCCCAGGTGCCGTCGGCGTGGATATCGACCTTGATGCGGTATTCGACGGTGGTGAACGCGTGTTCGAGGAAAGGGTTCGAGCAGATGCCGTACGCCGTCGAATCGCGCTTGGCCACCAGTTCGAAACTGCTGGCGTCCGCCGTCGTCGTGCCGGACGCCATGGCGATCTGGCCGCGCGGGATGGCCAGGGTCTGGATCACGGCGCCCGTGGCCGGCTCCCACAGCCAGTAACCGACCTGCTCATGATACGTTTTGACCTGGTCCGGCTTGGTGATGTGGATGTAGTAGCGCAAGCCGTAGAACAGTTGCGGGCCGTTGGTGACGGGGTCGATCGGCTGCAGTTCGATGCGCTCGACGAAGGCCTGCTTGCGCGGACCGTCCGCTTTCGGCTTGACGTCCAGGCCGCGCGTGCCCGTCCAGATGCCGGCCATGCCGGTCAGGGGGCCCAGGTTGTTCAGGGTATGCACGTCGGCGGACGGCTCGGTGTAGATATCTTCGGGAAAATCGCTCATGCGGAAGTCTTCAAAATGGGGCAACAGTGCTTGCCGCCATTGTAAGACGCAGGCCGCTATCCGGGAAAGAGCGCGATGTGGCGTTCGATGAACCGCAAGGCCGCTGTCGCCAGCAAAGGGCGCTGCGATTCAAACACGGCTGCAGCGCGCGTTTGCAGCAGATTGGCGGCCGCCTCGGGCAGCAGCAAGTCATCGGCGATGAACGCCGCCACCGCGTCGATATTGACGTACAAGGCGCTGTCGAAGCCTTCCCAGTCCACATAGGCCAGCCACTCGGCCAGCATCACCACGCCGGCGACGGGCGGCGCCAGGGCCGCGATGCGATCAAGGTGCAGCACGCTGTCGTCGCGGATGCCTTCCTGCTGCAGCACGGCCAGCGCCACCTGCTGCAGCGCGTCTTCCGCGTCGTGCCGGTATTTGTTCAGCAGGCGCTGCGTCAGGCTGGCGCTGGCCGCATCCATGCTCAGACCAGCGGATCGGTCGAACCGGTCAGGGTGAAAATCTCAAAACCCGTTTCCGTCACGGCCAGCGAGTGCTCGAACTGCGCCGACAGCGAACGGTCTTTCGTTACCGTCGTCCATTTGTCGGGCAAGACCTTGACCTGGTAGCTGCCCACGTTGAGCATCGGCTCGATCGTGAAAATCATGCCCGGTTCGAGCACGATGCCCGTGCCCGCGCGGCCATAGTGCAGCACTTGCGGCGTGTCGTGGAAGACCTGGCCCACGCCATGGCCGCAGAAGTCGCGCACGGAAGAGAAACCCTGCGCCTTGGCCACCGCCTCGATGGCGGCGCCCACGTCGCCCAGGGTCGCGCCCGGACGCACCGTGTGGATGCCGGCCATCATGGCCTCATACGCCGTGTTGACGAGGCGGTTGGCCAGGATGGAGACGGCGCCCACCTTGAAGGTGCGGCTGGTGTCGCCGAACCAGCCCTGGAACTTCGGCGTCACGTCGATGTTGAGGATGTCGCCCACTTTCAGGATTTTCGTTTCCGACGGGATGCCGTGCGTGACCACGTGATTGACGGAGATGCAGCTGGCGTGCTTGTAGCCGTGGTAGTCGATGGTGCCGGGGATGGCGCCGGCGGCGCGCATGAATTCTTCGCACAGGGCGTCGAGTTTGGCCGTCGAGACGCCCGGTTTCACGAAAGGCGCGATGTAGTCGAGCGTGTCGGCGGCGATGCGGCCGGCCGCGCGCATGCCGATGAAACCTTCTTCGTCGTGCAGGGGGATTTTCTTGCCGTGTTCAAGCTGGGTGGAATAGCGCATGGGGATTCTTTTCTTTGTTAGTGTGATGTGGCATGTAAGGCCCAGCCGCGCACGGCGTCGTGCGAAGCGCGCAGCATGGCGTCGACGCTGGCCGGTATCGGCCGCTCCTGGGTCAGGTAAGGCTTGACGACGGCCACGGGCGCGTCGATCAGCACGAATTTGAGCAGCATGTGGTCCAGGTCCAGCTCCGTGGTGGCGGGCATGGCTTCGGCGCAGCGCACAAAGCAGGCGTCGAGCGCCGCCTGCTCCTCTTCCACGGCGGCCAGCAAGTCCTCGCTGAGGCCACTGCTGAAATCGGGGCTGTCCGCGCATTGCAGCAGGAAGCGCGCGTACACGGGCTTGCGCCGGCACCAGTCCAGCAAGCCGTGCACGCCGGCCCAGGTGTCGCCGCCGAGCCAGCGGCTGGCCACCTCCTCGCGGAAGTCGCTTTTCACGCGCAGCCAGGCGCGCGCCAAAATCGCGTTGCGCGAGTCGAAGCGGTGATACACGGAACCGATGGGCGCACCGGCCTTGACGGCGATGGCGGCCATCGACACGGCGGCTACGCCGCACTGGGCGGCGACGGCGATCGCGCTGTCGATGAAGTTGTTTTCGTTGAATTTGGCGAGTCTGACCATTCAAATAGAATACAGATTCTATTTGAATCCGTCAAGCGCCCCAGGCAGGCAAGAAACGCATCCAACGCGACTTGCCCCGCTGCCTTACAATGGTATGCACGAACCGCTACCAGGAGAATCCGCTTGCTTACGCCCCCCTTCATCGCCTCCTCCCGCTTCGACGATCCACGCCTGGCGTTGGAACAGGTGCAAGCCATTTACCGCGGCAGCATTGAACACCTGCGCGATGCGCTGCAGCGCTTTGTCGCCGGCGAAGACATGCACGAGCGCGTGCGCGCCTGCTACCCCTTCGTGCGCATCCAGACGGACACCGTGGCGCGCGCCGACTCGCCGCTGGCCTACGGTTTTGTCGCCGGTCCCGGCGTGTTTGAAACCACGCTGACGCGGCCCGACCTGTTCGGCGACTATTACCTCGACCAGTTCACCCTGCTGCTGAAAAACCATAACAGCGGCCAGAAAGTGCACCTGGAAGTGGGTGTGAGCGCCCAGCCCATCCCCGTGCATTTCTCGTTCGCCGAGCATGATCATATCGAAGGCAATATGGATGCGGGCCGCCGCCTGGCCATGCGCGACCTGTTCGACCTGCCCGACCTGTCGGCCATGGACGACGGCATCGCCAACGGCACGCACGAACCGGCGCACGGCGAAGCGCAGCCGCTGTCGCTGTTCACGGGGCCGCGCGTCGATTACTCGCTGCAGCGCCTGCGCCACTACAGCGGCACCTCGCCGCAGCATTTCCAGAACTTCGTCCTGTTTACCAATTACCAGTTCTATATCGACGAATTCATCCGCCTGGGGCACGCCATGATGGAGCGCGCGCCGGACGCCGCCGCGCCATCGGACGAAGACGGCTACATCGCCTTTATCGAACCGGGCAACGTCGTCACGCGCCGCGTGGGACAGACCGTGGAAAGCGACGATGCGCTGGGCGCCGCGCCGCCGCGCCTGCCGCAGATGCCCGCGTATCACCTGCTGCGCGCCGACGGCAGCGGCATCACCATGGTCAATATCGGCGTGGGACCGGCCAATGCGAAGACCATCACCGACCACATCGCCGTGCTGCGCCCGCACGCCTGGCTGATGCTCGGCCATTGCGCGGGCTTGCGCACCACGCAAAGCCTGGGCGACTACGTGCTGGCGCATGCGTATGTGCGCGAAGACCACGTGCTCGACGAAGACTTGCCGCTGTGGGTGCCGATCCCGCCGCTGGCGGAAATCCAGCAGGCGCTGCAAACGGCGGTGGCGGAAATCACCCAGCTGACGGGGCATGATTTAAAACACATCATGCGCACGGGGACGGTGGCCAGCACCGATAACCGCAACTGGGAACTGCTGCCGCAGCGCACGCCGGAGCGCCGTTTCAGCCAGAGCCGCGCCATCGCGCTGGACATGGAAAGCGCGACGATCGCCGCCAACGGCTTCCGCTTCCGCGTGCCGTACGGCACCCTGCTGTGCGTGAGCGACAAGCCGCTGCACGGCGAAATCAAGCTGCCCGGCATGGCCAACCACTTCTACCGCGAACGGGTCGACCAGCATCTGCGCATCGGCATCCGCGCCGTGGAACTGCTGCGCCGCCAGGGCGTGGACCGGCTGCACAGCCGCAAATTGCGCAGCTTTGCGGAAGTGGCGTTTCAGTAAGCGTGCGTCAAGGGAAAAACCGGGGATCGTAGCTCCACCGCCTGACCGTACTGGCGGTGATTGCCGCGGCATCGGCATGGCAGGGGTTGAGCAAGACATTGTATTCGTCGGGCACGATCACGGAAGGCACCAGCAGCAAGGCGGATTTTCCCGCTGCGATCCAGCCATCGCCGGCCCGCTTGCCCGACAAGCCGGCCGGTATGGCATCCCAGCCGCCGGGAAATGGGGCGAGTACCTGGCGCGCATTCCATACGCCATCGGGAATGGCGATACGCACCAGGTAACGGTTGAACGGCAGGCCGCCACCGCGCAGGTAATGCACGGTTTCCAGGGTGGCCAGGGCGATACTTGTCGAGCAATACACGACGGGGGCGCCCTGGCTGTTCCAGCGGCCGCCCGTGATCCTTGCGCCGGTGCCGCTCAGGTCACTGGCGGGATAGGCTGGCGTCTCGACGGCAATACGCCAGAGCACATTCATGCATAGGCTCCGCTCTGCGTCATGGACAGCAATTGCACCACCAGTTTTTGTCCCTCGAAGGTATCCATGTAGCTGGCCGGCGTCGCGCCCGCCAGCGCAGGCAGCGGCTTGCTCAGCCAATCGGAGACCCAGCGCGCCGCGTCAAAGCCGGCGGGATCGCCCGATTGTTCGACCATCGCCTGCACCATGCCGATCAGGGTTTCAACACCCAGTACGCGTTCCGATTCATCCTTCGACAGCAAGCTGGCGTCTTTCTCCTTGCGGCTGATGGTGGCACGCGACAGTCCCAGGCTGGACAACAGGAATTCCTTGCTCATGCCCATGCGCGCGGACAGGCGGCTGATCGTCGAAGCTGGAATGCCCCGCCGTATCAGCGCAATGCGCGCATCAGTATCAAAGCCATACAGCACCATGCCCTCGTATAGCGTCCTCGCTTGCTGGAGCGGGACGGGAATGTCAACTTGCTGCGCCATAATCGCCTCCTTTAAGACATAAGTATAGCTCAAATGAGGCAAATCACAAGGTTTGCTCATGTCAAAAAAAATGCCGTTCAGCGCAGGCTGAACGGCATGAGCGGCGGCACTGCGCCGCGTTCCAGGGCGCTCCTTACAGGAAGCGGTCGAGTATCTTGCGCGTCGTCTTGTCGATATTGAACATGTCGCGGATCAAAAAGTGAATGCCGTGGTTATCGGCGATCAGCAGCGACGCAGCGCCGATGCGGCGGATGTCTTCCTCGCCCTTGAGCACGAACTGCGTCTCGCCCCGGTCCGTGTCCACATGCCAGGTGCATGGCGTGGCAAAGCTGGAAACGCTTTTCACGCGCGCGATCTCGGGCATGAATTCGCGCCCTTCCAGCTCTTCCTGCAGCAGGCTGCGCGCCGGTTCCGGCAAGGCGTCGAGGCGCTCGATCCATGCGACTTCCTTGCCGTTGCCCAGCACCAGCGAAATGCCTTCGTCGGGCGACTGGATGGGAAAGGCGCGCACGGGCGCCACGCCGTCAAAGACCTGGCCGTCTTCGGCCGTCATCACCAGCTTGCCGAAGGGGTCGCGGCTTAATGTAAAAGTTGTACTGGCCATGCTTATTCCTTGTCATCCAGGGCGAGTTCGTTGTTGCGCGCCTGTGCTTCGTAGAGGCGGAAATAGGCGCCCTCTTTCGCCATCAGTTCATCGTGGCTGCCCACTTCGACGACCTGGCCCCGGTCCAGCACCACCAGGCGGTCGGCCCGGTGCAGGGTCGACAGCCTGTGCGCGATGGCGATCGTCGTGCGGCCCTGCACCAGGTTGTCGAGCGCCTTTTGAATCTCTTTTTCCGTTTCCGAATCGACCGACGATGTCGCTTCATCCATGATCAGGATGCGCGGATCGATCAGCAGGGCGCGGGCGATCGAGATCCGCTGGCGTTCGCCGCCGGACAGACCCTGTCCACGCTCGCCCACCATCGAATCGTAGCCTTGCGGCAGGCGCAGGATAAATTCGTGCGCATGCGCGGCGCGCGCGGCGGCGATGATTTCCTGGCGCGACGCGTGCGGCTTGCCGTAGGCGATATTTTCCGCGATGGTGCCGAAGAACAGGAACGGCTCTTGCAGCACCAGGCCGATGTTGCGGCGGTAGTCGGACACGGCGAACGAGCGGATGTCGACGCCGTCGAGCAAAATCGCCCCTTCCGACACGTCATAGAAGCGGCAGATCAGGTTGACCAGCGTGCTCTTGCCCGAACCGCTGTGGCCCACCAGGCCGATCATCTCGCCCGCCTTGATGTTCAGCGTGATGCCACGGTTGACGGCGCGGTTGCCGTAGCGGAAACCGACTTCGCGCAGGTCGATCCTGCCTTCGATCTTCTCCAGTTTCACAGGGTGCGCCGGTTCCGGCACGCTCGACACATGGTCGAGGATGTCGAAGATGCGCTTGGCGGCGGACGCCGATTTCTGCGTCACGGAAACGATGCGGCTCATGGAATCGAGCCGGCCATAGAAGCGCGTGCTGTAGGCGATGAAGGCGGTCAGCACGCCGACGGTGATTTCGCCGCGCGACAATTGCCAGATGCCGAAGCACCAGATGACCAGCAAACCCATCTCCGTCAAAAAGGAGACGGTAGGCGAGAACAGCGACCAGACCTTGTTCAACTTGTCGTTGACGGCCAGGTTGTGCGCGTTGGCGTCGCGGAAGCGGGCCGCTTCGCGCTTTTCCTGCGCAAACGCTTTTACCACGCGAATGCCGGGGATGGTATCGGCCAGCACGTTGGTCACCTCGCTCCACACGCGGTCGATCTTTTCAAAGCCCGTGCGCAAGCGGTCGCGCACCAGGTGGATCATCCAGGCGATGAAGGGCAGCGGCGCCAGGGTCATGATGGCCAGCCACGGATTCATCGACCACAGAATCACGCCCGTCATGATGATCATCAGCACGTCTGAGGCGAAATCGAGCAAGTGCAGCGAGAGGAAGACGCAGATGCGGTCGCTGCCGCTGCCGATGCGCGACATCAGGTCGCCCGTGCGCTTGCCGCCGAAAAATTCCAGCGACAGCTTCATCAGGTGTTCATACGTGGCCGAGCGCAAGTCGGCGCCCATGCGTTCGGACACCAGGGCCAGCACATACGTCTTGCCCCAGCCCAGCAGCCAGGCCAGCAGGGCCGAACCGAGCAAGCCGCTCATGTAGTACACCACCAGCCACGGGTCGATGTGCTTGCCGTTCTGATACGGGATCAGCACATTGTCCATCAGCGGCGCCGTCAGGTAAGGCGGAATCATGTGCGCGGCAGTGCTCAGCAGCATCAGCATGAAGCCCAGGGCCAGCTGGCCACGGTAAGGGTGGGCGAAGCGCCACAGGCGGAACAGGGTCCAGGTCGATGGCGGCGTGTACAGCACCTTGGCGCAGATCGGGCATTCTTCCTGCTCCGGCTCCAGAGGCGCCTTGCAACTCGGACACACTTCCTGCTCCGCTTGCAGCACGGGCTGGCCCGTCAGGTGGCTGTCGAGGCGCTCGACGAACTGCTCCAGCACGCGGATCGCGTGCAGATTCTGGCCCAAAGTAAAACGCCACGAGGCCAGGCGGCCGTGGTCATCGAACAGTTCCAGGTGGCCGACACCGGCGTGGTCATGGTGCGTCAGGCGCAATCCAGGGCGGAAAGACCAGCTTTTCCAGGCGGTATCGCCCGGCGAACGGGCCAGCAAACGCTTCTCGGTAACAACAATTATGCCTTTTGTGAAACGTAATCGCGCATCGAGGTCAACCTCAACGCTACTTAAAACGTTCTCCCCTGGAGAAAGCTTGCTCTCCACCTCCGCCAGCCAGGCCTCTGCGACAGGCGCAGGCAGCGAGTTGAGGGGAATAGTTGTTGCAGGAACACTCAGTTCAGTTGTCATCGTAAAGCATACTCCGGCTCGAGGCCAAGCCCTTCAGGGCGGGATTTGGGGGATGGGGCAGACGCCCGATCAATGTTTGTGTACTGCGCGATGGCGAGGTGGATGCACCAGTGGCAATTTCCTGTATTGTATCGAATGGATGCCTGCCGGTAAGGATTGGATGGCAAAACGGCGCAAAAAATGAGCAGCCATCGACCAGCGACAAGTATACAACAGCCCGCTGTTGCGCAAATGCTCCAGCTTGGCCCGGAGTCGGTATCTTTATAACAAGTAAGGCAACATTTAGTAACAATTAGAATGACAACAGCAGCAGAATACGAGAAGCAAACGCGACAAGAGGCCGCTAAAAGTGGCACACTGCGCATACCCGGGATAAAGAACCAAGCACGAGCCTGAAAAGACTCTGTAGAGCCACCATAAAGTATCTGGCGCCCAGACGCCTGGCTTGTTATCAAGAAACCACTTACATGATCAAGAAGAAGAACATCGAATTTGCCCGCGTCACCCACTTGCGCGGCCCCAACATCTGGACGTATCGCCCGGTGATTGAAGCCTGGGTCGACATCGGCGAACTGGAAGATTACCCATCGAATACCCTGCCCGGCCTGTACGAGCGTCTGGTGGCATGGCTGCCCGGCATGATCGAGCACCGCTGCGGCGTGGGAGAACGGGGCGGCTTTTTCGAGCGCCTGCGCGAAGGCACCTGGTCGGCGCACATCCTCGAACACGTGGTGCTGGAATTGCAAAACCTGGCAGGCATGCGCACGGGCTTCGGCCAGACGCGCTCGACCAGCCAGCGCGGCGTCTACAAGATGGCTTTCCGCACGCGTGAAGAGCACGTGGGCCGCGCGGCCCTGGCCGCCGCGCGCGAACTGCTGATGGCCGCCATCAACGATGAAGCCTACGACCTGGAAGCGGCCCTGGCGCCCCTGCGCGACATGGTCGACGCGCGCTGCCTGGGTCCGAGCACGGCCAGCATCGTCGATGCGGCCACCGAGCGCGGCATCCCTTCGCTGCGCCTGAACGACGGCAACCTGGTGCAGCTGGGCCACGGCGCCGCGCAGCGCCGCATCTGGACGGCCGAAACGGACCGCACCAGCGCGATTGCCGAAGGCATCGCCAGCGACAAGGACCTCACCAAATTCCTGCTCAAATCGTGCGGCGTGCGCGTCCCTGAAGGCAGCCTGGTGCGCAGCGCCGAGGCGGCCTGGGAAGAAGCGCAGGACATCGGCGTGCCCGTCGTCGTCAAGCCATATGACGGCAACCATGGCCGCGGCGTGTCGCTGAACCTGATGACCGAAAGCGACGTCAAGGCAGCCTACGAACTGGCCGCGCGCAAGGGCGACAGCTCGGCCGTGCTGGTGGAAAGCTTCATCACGGGCGACGAACACCGTCTGCTCGTCGTCGGCAACAAGCTGATCGCGGCCGCCAAGGGCGAATCCCTGTGGGTCGACGGCGACGGCGTCTCCACCGTGCTGGACCTGGTCAACACGCAGATCAATACCGATCCGCGCCGCGGCGAAGGCGAAGATTTTCCATTGGGTACCGTCAAGCCGCATGAATCGGGCGAAATCGTGCTGGAACTGCAGCGCCAGGGCATGACCGCCCTGTCCGTGCCGCAAGCGGGTCAGAAAGTGCTGATCCAGCCGAACGGCAACGTGGCCATCGACGTCACGGACGACGTGCATCCGTCCGTCGTGCACGCGGCCCTGCTCGCCGCGCGCGTGGTGGGCCTCGATATCGCCGGCATCGACCTGGTCACCACCGACATCACGCGTCCGCTGGAAGAGCAGCGCGGCGCCATCATCGAAGTCAATGCCAGCCCCGGCCTGCTGGCGCACATCAAGCCGGGCGTGGGCCAGCCCCGCCCTGTGGGCGCGGCCATCGTCGACCACCTGTTCGCGCCAGAGGAAACGGGCCGCATTCCGCTGATCGGCGTGACGGGCACGCGCGGCGCCA
The DNA here is from genome assembly GCF_019443505.1 of Janthinobacterium sp. PAMC25594. Lineage (NCBI taxonomy): Bacteria > Pseudomonadati > Pseudomonadota > Betaproteobacteria > Burkholderiales > Oxalobacteraceae > Janthinobacterium > Janthinobacterium sp. PAMC25594. Next base: position 5,567,200 of record NZ_CP080377.1, on the reverse strand, counting down.
GCCTGATCGTGCGCATGCTGTGCAAACTGCTCAACCTGTCGGGCCTGCACACGGGCGCCGTGTGCAGCGAAGGCATGTACCTGGACCAGCGCAGAGTCGTCAGCAGCGATTGCGTGAACTGGGACGCGGGCCAGCGCCTGCTGCTCAACCGCACCGTACAGACGGCCCTGTTCGAAAGCAATCCGCGCATGATCCTGGCCGAAGGCCTGGCCTACGACAAGTGCCAGGTCGGCATCGTCACCGACATGGGCAGTTTGGAGAGCGTCAAGGATTTCGACGTGCTCGACGATGCTGGCCTGTACAAGGCCGTACGCAGCCAGGTCGACGTGGTGGTGCCAACGGGCGTGGCCGTGCTGAACGCCGCCAACGCGCACGTGCTGGAACTGGCCGAACTGTGCGACGGCACGGTGACCCTGTACGCGCAGGATGGCAGCTTGCCGGCCATCGCGGCGCAGCTGGCCGCCGGCCAGCGTGCCGTATTCGTGCGCGGCAACCATATCGTGCTGGCCGAAGGCGGCATCGAAACGGTCTTGCTGTGCCTGGACCTGCTGAAACCGGCCACGGCCGGCAATGTCGACAGCGTGCTGGCCGTTGCGGCCGCCGCCTGGGCCATGAACCTGCCCGTCGATTTGATTTGCGCAGGCTTGCGCACGTTCGACGCAGCCCCCGGCTGCATCGGGAATTAAGACAGCACTCAAGCCCGGCCAGGATGGCCGGGCCCACAAGAACACAACAGGATTACGGTTTAATTATGGAAGTATCTCGCGTACGGGCCTTGCGGGGCCCTAACCTCTGGAGCCACGACACCGCCGTGGAAGCCATTGTTTCCTGCACCACGCAGGAACTCGACATCGCCCAGTTGCCCGGCTTCGAAGCCCGCCTGCGCGCGCGCTTTCCGCATCTGAGCCCGCTGCAACCGCTGGGCAATTACAACGCCGCGCCGATGGCGCAGGTGCTGGAACTGGCGGCGCTGGGCCTGCAGGCGCAAGCCGGCTGCCCCGTCACCTTCAGCCGCACCACGCCGACCCTGGAAACGGGCATCTTCCAGGTCGTCGTCGAATACTCGGAAGAAGCCGTCGGCCGCCTGGCCCTGGAACTGGCGCAGCAGCTGTGCCAGGCCGCGCTCGACGATGCGCCGTTCGACCTGACCGGCGCCCTGCACCAGTTGCAGGAACTCGATGAAGACGTGCGCCTGGGACCGTCCACCGGCGCCATCGTCAACGCCGCCGTGGCGCGCAACATCCCGTTCCGCCGCCTGACCGAAGGCAGCCTGGTGACGTTCGGCTGGGGCAGCAAGCAACGCAAGATCCAGGCCGCCGAAATGGACGGCACCAGCGCGATTGCCGAAGCCATCGCGCAGGACAAGGAACTGACCAAGAAGCTGCTCGATTCGGCCGGCGTGCCGGTGCCGCACGGCCGTGTCGCCATCGATGCGGACGACGCCTGGGCCGCCGCCTGCGAGATCGGACTGCCCGTCGTCGTGAAACCAAAAGATGGCAACCAGGGCAAGGGCGTCACCGTCAATGTCACCACGCGCGAACAGCTGACGGCCGCCTTCCTCGCGGCGCAGGAATTCCGCGACGACATCCTCGTCGAACGCTACCTGCCGGGCCACGATTTCCGCTTGCTCGTCATCGGCAACAAGATGGTGGCAGCGGCCCGCCGCGACCCGCCGCAAGTGGTGGGCGACGGCCAGCACACGGTGCGCGAACTGGTCGACCAGGTCAACCTGGACCCGCGCCGCGGCAGCGGCCACGCCACCTCGCTGACGAAAATCCGCTTCGACGACATCGCCCTGGCCAGCCTGGCCAAGCAGGGCTATGTGGCCGAATCCGTGCCGCCCGTGGGCCAGCGCGTGATCTTGCGCAATAACGCCAACCTGTCGACGGGCGGCTCGGCCACCGACGTCACCGTCGACGTGCACCCGGAAGTGGCGGCGCGCGCCGTCGCCGCCGCGCACATGGTGGGCCTGGACATCTGCGGCGTGGACGTGGTCTCCGAAAGCATACTGAAACCGCTGGAAGAGCAGAACGCCGGCATCGTCGAAGTGAACGCAGCACCAGGTTTGCGCATGCACCTGGCGCCGTCGTTCGGCAAGCCGCGCCCCGTGGGCGAAGCCATCATCGCCGCCATGTTCGCCGAGGGCGACGATGGCCGCATCCCCGTCGTTGCCGTTACCGGCACCAACGGCAAGACCACCACCGTGCGCCTGATCGCCCACCTGCTCACCACCTCGGGCCTGCGCACCGGCATGACCAATACCGATGGCGTGTACATCGAAGGACGCCAGATCGACAGCGGCGACTGCAGCGGCCCGCGCAGCGCGCGCAACGTGCTGCTGCACCCGGACGTGGACGCGGCCGTGTTCGAGACGGCGCGCGGCGGCATGCTGCGCGAAGGCCTGGCTTTTGACCGCTGCCAGGTCGCCGTGGTGACGAATATCGGTGCCGGGGATCACCTGGGCCTGAACTACATCACCACCGTGGAAGACCTCGCGGTACTCAAAAGGGTGATCGTGCAGAACGTGGCCGACAGCGGCGTGGCCGTGCTGAACGCCACCGACCCTGCCGTGGCGCGCATGGCCAAGAATTGCAGCGGCACGGTGACCTTCTTCGCCGCCGACAAGACGCATCCCGTGATGGCCACGCACCGCGCGCAGGGCAACCGCGTGGTGTACGTGGAAGACGGCAAGCTGGTCGCCGCGCAGGGCAAGGAACGCCACGAAATCGCCCTGTCGCAGGTGCCGATCACGCGCAACGGCGCCATCGGCTTCCAGGTCGACAACGTCATGGCGTCGCTGGCCGCCGCCTGGGCCGTGGGCCTGGACTGGAAAACCATCGCGCTGGGCCTGAAAACCTTTGCCAACGAAGCCGACAATGCGCCGGGCCGCTTCAATGTGTTCGATTACAAGGGCGCCACCTTGATCGCCGACTACGGCCACAATCCGGACGCCATCCTGGCGCTGGTGCAGGCAGTGGAAAGCATGCCGGCCAAGCGCCGTTCGGTGGTCATCAGCGGCGCCGGCGACCGCCGCGACGAAGACATCCGCCAACAGACGGAAATCCTCGGCGCCGCCTTCGACGACGTGCTGCTGTACCAGGATCAATGCCAGCGCGGCCGCGCCGACGGCGAAGTCGTGGCCTTGCTGCGCCAGGGCTTGAACGGCGCCAAGCGCACCAGCCATATCGATGAAATCAACGGCGAATTCGTCGCCATCGACAAGGCCCTGGCGCGTTTGAACGAAGGCGATCTGTGCCTGATCCTGATCGACCAGGTGGAAGAAGCGCTGGCGCACATCGCCAAGCGCGTCGCCGAAGCGTAAGCACCGCATCACTGCGCACAAGGGCGGCCTGCGGGCCGCCCTTTTTATTGGCGCCCGTCGCCTTCCTGCGCGCACCCGCATGGTGCAAAAGCCCTCTTGCAAGCTTGTAAATTCAGGCATGAAAATTGCTCATAAGAAAACATCAGTGGGCTGACGAGAAGGTGGGGCACGCATGGTGGGCAGAATTTCGCGCATGATCGGAAAATTGACGGTGGGGCGCAAACTGGCGCTGATCTATTTGCTCGACCTGTCCGCCGTCATCTTCATTTCCGGCATCCTCATCAACGAAAAATACATCGCCATCGAATTCTCGCGCAAGGAGATGGCGGGCAACGACTACATCGCCGCCATCCGCGATGCGCTGCTGCCACTGACGCGCAGCACGGCGCAAGCGGACGCGCAAGCCACCGCCATCGAGCAGGCCGAGCGCCAGTTCGGCGCGGGCATGCGCAGCGCGCAATTGAGCGGGGAATTCGCCACCCTGCTGCGCCAGGCCGGCGGCACGCCAGCGGCACATGACGGCATGGCGCCCGCGCCCGCCTTTGTGGCCGGACGCGAACTGCTCACGCGCGTGGGCAACCAGTCGAACCTGATCCTCGACCCGGACCTGGACAGCTATTACACCATGTCGCTGGTGATCCTGCGCTTTCCCGAGCTGCTGGAAGTGATCAACAGCACGCGCGCCCTGGCGCTGCAACTGGCGACGGCCGAAGGCGCGCAGCGCCAGCGCCTGCAGACCCAGTTCCTGATCCTCGAAGGCCGCATGGATGCCACCATGGGCGGCATCGGCAGCGACTACACGGAGGCGTTCGCGGCCAGCACGCCGCTGCTGCGCCGGCACCTGGACGGCTCGCGCGCGGCCCTGCGGCAAGCCGTGGCGCAGTTTCGCGCCAGCGCCCAGGCGCTGGCCGGCACGCCGGCCCATGCCGATGGCAACGCCGCGCTGCTGCGGCACGATGCGGCCGCCGTCGAGGCCCTGCAGCGTGCCTGGCGCGCGGCGGAACACGAATTGCACCGCCTGATCCAGTTGCGCGTGGACGGCTTCTTTACGCGCATGTGGCTGCACCTGGGCACGGCCGTGCTGCTGCTGGTGATGATACTGGGCCTGGTGTTTTTCGTCGCGCGCCAGATCGCCCTGCCCATCCGCCGCCTGGCGCGCGTGGCGCAGGAAGTGCGCGAAACGGGCGACCATAGCCTGCGCGCCATCTGGGACAGCGAGGACGAAACGGGGCGCCTGGTCAGCGCCTTCAATACCATGCTGCAGCAGCTCGACTTCCAGCGCATGGCGCAGCAGGACCTGGTGGCGCGCGCCAGCGCGGCCGATGCGCAGCGCCAGCTGGTTGACGCCATTCCCATCCCGCTGATGGTCACCTCGATCCCGCATCACCAAGTGCTGCACGCGAACCAGGCCGCGCACGCGTGGCAGGGCGGCCTGGAACTGGACCCGTGGGTGGGCGGCATGAGTCCGCAAGCCCGTTCACGCTTCTTCCAGCGCTTGAGCGACCTGGGCGCCGTCGATGAATTCGAGGTGTGCTGGAGCGGCGGTGGCACGCCCACCTGGGCCTTGATTTCCGCGCGCCTGATCGACTACCAGGGCCAGCGCGCCGTGCTGTCGACCTTCACGCCGATCAACAAGATGAAGCTGATGGAGTCGCGCCTGGAATTGTGGGCCAAGGTGTTCGAGGCATCGGCTGAAAGCCTGATCGTGATGGATGCCGACATGCGCATCATTACCGTCAACCAGGCCTTCCGCCGCCATTCGCTGTACGACATGGTGGAGCTGATCGGCAAGCGCCCCGCTTTCCTGCTCGCGCCGGACAACCCTCCCGAGCAGCTCGACAGCCTGCGCCAGACCCTGGCGCGGCGCGGCTACTGGCAGGGAGAAATCTCGGTGCAGCGCAAGTCGATGGAAAACTATCCGGCCTGGCTGGTGATGAACGCCGTGCGCGACCTCGATGGCGTCACCACGCATTTCATCGCCAGCTCGCTCGACATCAGCGAACGCAAGGCCAGCGAACGGCAGATTGAGCACATGGCCCACCACGATGCGCTGACGGGACTGGCGAACCGCCACGTGTCAAAACTGCGCCTGGCGGCCGCCATCGCGCAAGCGCGCCGCAGCGGCGAAAAGGTGGGTGTGCTGTTCGTCGACCTGGACCGTTTCAAGCACGTCAACGACGCGCTGGGTCACCACGTGGGCGACGCCCTGCTGCAATCGGTCTCAAAGCGCCTGCTGCAACTGGTACGCGAAGGCGACACCGTCAGTCGGCTGGGCGGCGATGAATTCGTCGTCATCCTCAACGGCATCGGCGACGCGGAGTCCATCGCCGCCCTGCTCGACACGCGATTGATACCGGCCATGCGCGAGCCGCACCAGGTGGCAGGCAACGTGCTGTATGTCTCGTGCAGCGTGGGCGTGGCCATCTACCCGGACCACGGCGACGACATGGATACCCTGATGCGCCACGCCGATGCGGCCATGTACCAGGCCAAGAGCGGCGGGCGCGACCATGCGCGCATTTTCACGCCGCAGATGCAGGAGCAGCAATTGCAACAGCTGCACCTGGAAAGCGACCTGCGCCACGCCATCGAGCGGCAGGAACTGGTGCTGTACTACCAGCCGCGCATCGATGCGCAGAGCAGCCGCCTGAATGGCGTGGAAAGCCTGATCCGCTGGCAGCACCCGCAGCACGGCCTGATCGCGCCCGACAGCTTCATTCCCGCCGCCGAGGAGTCTGGCCTGATCGTCTCCATCGGCGCATGGGTCATCCGCGAAGCGTGCCGCCAGCAGCTGGCCTGGCGCGAGGCGGGCGCGGGCGACATCGCCGTGTCGATCAACCTGTCGGCCATCCAGCTGAAAAGCGGCACCCTGGTGGCCACCTTGCGCGAGGTGCTGCGCGAGTTTCCCGTCACGCCAGGACAGATCGAATTCGAACTGACCGAATCGATCCTGATGGACAATGTGGACGATACCATCGCCACCCTGCACGCCATCAAGGCGCTGGGTTTTGCGCTGTCGATCGACGATTTCGGCACCGGCTATTCGAGCCTGAATTACCTGTGCCGCTTCCCGCTCGACAAGCTGAAAATCGACATGAGCTTCGTGCAGGACATCCACGGTTCGCCGCAAAACCTGGCCGTGACGAAAACCATCATCGGCCTGGGCCACACCCTGGGCTTGACGGTCACCGCCGAAGGCGTGGAAAGCGCGGCCGATGCCGACGTGCTGCGCCACGCCGGCTGCGACGAACTGCAAGGCTTTTACTTTGCCCGCCCCATGCCGCAGGCGCGCTTCATGGCATGGCTGGCGCACAGCGACACGCCCTGCGCCGCCTGACACCTCCGGTGCGGCACGCGCCGGATTCGACAACGTGCAGTGCGCCGCCAGGGCGCATGAATGCAGCAGGGATACCGGAATTGATATGGACATCGCAAAAGAAGTCATTTGTGGGGCAAAGTCATTCCCCCTACCATGTTTCCTGAGCAAGTTTCAGCTCTGGCGGCAACTGCTGCAGCGTTCTCAACATAACTAAAATACAGGTGGAGACAAGATGAAGCAATGGATGGCAACGGGCACCCGCACGCCCAAGCACAACACACGGTTGACCTTGAAGGCCACGGTGGCCGCCCTGGCCGGCGCGGGCCTGCTGAGCAGCGCTTCCGTTTGGGCGCAACAGGCGCCCGCCGTGGAGACACCGGCGGCAGAAGTGGCAGAAGCAGCGCCGGTGGCGGCGCCAACCGACAATGCCGACAATGCAGGCATCGCCGTCGTCGCCGTCACGGGCGTGCGCAGGGCAGCGCAAAGCGCGCAGACGATCAAGAAGAACAACGACCAGGTGGTCGATTCCATCGTCGCCGATGAAATCGGCAAATTCCCCGACAAGAACGTGGCCGAAATCCTCGGCCGCGTGACGGGCGTGCAGATCCGCCGCGAAGGCGGCGAGGCGGGCTCCGTCATCATCCGCGGCTTGCCAGGCGTGGTGACCCTGCTCAACGGCCGCGAGATGTTTACGTCCGTGGGCCGCAGCCTGTACCTGGCCGACATCCCGACGGCCATGCTGCAGCGCGTGGACGTGTATAAATCGCAGGGCGCCGACATGGTCGAAGGCGGCACGGCCGGCGTGGTCGACGTGCGCACCAACCGCCCGTTCGATTTCAAGGGTTTTACGGCATCGGGCAATGTGCGCGCCGAGCACCGCGACAAGTCCGGCTCGACGGACCCGAACGTCAGCGGCATGGTCTCGAACCGCTGGAAGACCCCATATGGCGAATTCGGCGCCCTGCTCGGCCTGTCCTACCAGCGCAGCAAATACTATGACGAGACGATCTGGAACGCCGAACCCGTGAAGCGCCCCGAAGCGGGCAACATCACGGGACCCGATTCCGTCGGCATGATCCCGACCGTGGGCGACCGCAAACGCTATGCGGCCAATGCCGCCTTCCAGTGGCGCCCGAACTCGCAGGTGGAAGTGTATGCGGAAGGCATGTCGACCCTGATCAAGCACGCCTTCGACAGCCAGTTCTTTGTCGGTTCGCTGCCCTGGGGTCAGAACCCGGACATCAGCCTGATCCCCGGTACCAATCAGGCGGCCACGGTGGGCAAGATCGACGGCCCATGGTCGCCCTTCACGCTCGGTTCGACCCAGGCGCGGCGCGACCGCTCGATCGGCTCGCAAGGCGCCATCGGCGCGCGCTGGGACATCACGCCGCAGCTGCGCATGACGACGGAACTGGCGCGCACGGTGAGCAACTTCGAACGCGAATTTCCCATCCTCGACTTCCTCGCGCATCCGACCAGCATCATCGGCAGCACGAACGTCAACGGCGGCGCGCAGATCAGCTACCCCGGCTACAACATGCTGGACCCGAAGAACTATACGCTGCTCGGCTTCTACGATAACCACAGCCACGACGAAGGCAGCTCGACCGACTGGCGCGGCGACGTTACCTACGACATGGACAGCACGGGCTTCTTCCGCGAATTTTCGGGCGGCGTGCGCCTGGCCAAGCGCAAGGCCGAATCGATCCGCGAAAAAAATGGCCAGGGCGGCCTGACGTCGACCATGTATGCGGACGCGATTCCCGGCCTGGCGTGCACCTCGCACCAGAACACGGGCAACTTCGGCCTGCAAAGCTGGCTCACGCCATGCCGCGACTTCATGCTCAACAACACGGCCGTGCTGCGCCAGCTGTTTACGGGCAGCAGCGAACGCAGCCCCGACGATCCGATGACCCACTACAGGGATGTGGAAAAAACCAATGCCGTGTACGGCAAGGCACGCATCGGCTTTGACCTGGCACAAGTACCGGTCGACGGCACCCTGGGCGTGCGCGTGGTGCAGACCAAGCAGGACTTGCAAGGCAATTCCTCGCAAAACGGCATCATCACGCCGGTGCAGGTGAAAACGTCGGATACGGACGTGCTGCCCAGCCTGACCCTGAAAGCCATGCTGCGCCAAGACCTGATCGCCCGCCTGACGGCCGGCAAGGCCGTGCAGCGCCCCAACTTCGCCGACTTCAATCCCGGCGTGAGCCTGGGCCAGAGCCTGGAGATGGTGCGCCCGACGGGCAGCAGCGGCAATCCCGACCTGAAACCCGTGGAAGGCAAGAACCTCGATGTGGCGCTGGAATGGTATTTCGCGCCGACGGGCTCCGTCACGGCCACCGTATTCCACCACAACTTCAAGAATTACATCCTGTCCGGTTCAGCCAAGGAAACGTATGGCGGCATCGTGTACGACATCACGCGTCCGCGCAACACCTCGAAGGGCCATCTGCAAGGCCTGGAAATGGCCTACCAGCAGTTCTATGACAAGCTGCCCGGCTGGATGAGCGGCCTGGGCCTGCAGGCCAACGCCACCTACATGACGGGCGAACTGGAAGAACTCGATGGCGGCGTGCATCCATTCACGGGCATGTCGAAATGGTCGGCCAATCTCGTCGGCCTGTACGAACAGGGACCGTGGTCGGCGCGACTGGCGTACAGCTGGCGCGATAAATATGTCGACGACTACAACTACCGCGGCAAGGGCATGCACCTGACCGTGGCGCCGACGAAAACCCTGGACGCGTCGGTGTCGTACAAGCTCAACCCGCACACCACGGTGACCTTGGACGCGAACAACCTGCTCGACTCGACCTACCGCGATTACCACGACACGCCGGACTACGTGCGCGATGTGCGCCGCTATGACAAGGTCGTCGGTTTATCGGTACGCTGGAGTTACTAGCCCCCTCTTTCTTCCTTGCGAGGGTTTTCAGCGCCAGCCGGCAACGGTTGGCGTTTTTTTTGCCTGCTTCAAGTATTGGCAGGGTAGTACATGTCGTAAAACCAGCCGCAAGCATTTTCGATATACTGCTGGATACGCGGCGGAATCGCATGCTGTTGCGGCGGGCGGATGCTGGAAAACTGCCGGTGCGTATATTTCATGCGGTAGTGGCTGTCGCTTTCGCGCAAACCCACGCGCAGCTTGCCCGGATCGATCTGGAACGGTGCCAATCCCAGCCAGGCATACAGATGCGCCATGCATTCGGCCGGGCGTGCCATCATGTCTTCAAACCGCAGCACGTACAACCTTTGCTGCACTGCCAGTGGCAAGTCGGGGATGCCTTGCAAATCGCTCAACGGAGCGCCGATGGTACGATCCTTGCCAAACAGCATGTCGGCCCTGCCCAGCCGGTCGTAATCGGCCAGGTGATCGATGAAATCGAGCAGGATCGTACGCTGGTGCTGGGCTTCGACCGAACCATACACCTGCCCCAGTTCGCGCACGCAGACGATCAGCTTCGCTTCCGGCGCCAGTTGCAGCAGCATCTCCATCGCCTTCAGCCATCCGCGATTCTTGTCCACTACGGCCTGCTTGCCGCAGTCCTGGTACCAGCCGCGCAGGAAGCCGCGCATCGCCGTCGTCAAATGCCCATAGCTGGCGTCGAAGCTCGTATCGAGCTGGGACAGAAAAAAAGGATCGTCGCTGATCGTATGCCGCATGCCGAGCAAGGCATTGCACAATGGCGAACTATTGCCTTCACTGTGCAGATCGGGATGCTGGGCCAGTAACTGGCACAGCAACGTCGAGCCAGCACGCGGCAAGCCGGATACGCCGATAAAATGTGGAGTCATTGCATACCTGTGAGATTGTGAAGGCCATTTCGCGATTATAGGAGAGCACGGCACCAGCAGGCGGCAGAAAAAATGCCGCTTCGCGTACATCACGAAGCGGCACTTCCACTGGCAAGCCCGGTTAATGCACGCTTACTGGCTTTCGATACTGCTGTTGCCAGCCGCCACAGGCAGTCGCAGGCCCGTATCGACCACACTCAGGCGCAAGCCCGGCAAGACATTGCTGTTCACCGATGCCGTCGTCAGCACCACCGGCGTGCTGCCGCCCTGCCGCGGTTGGCTACCCTCCAGCGCCACCTGCACCGCGTCTTCCTTGCTGGTCACGGTTTCACCTTTCGCCGCCACCTCGGCCTGCACCATATTGCCTTGTGACGGTGCCACATTGACCGCCGCGATCACACTGGCCACCGCGCCTTGCAGTGCTTCGGTCGGCTTGACGGTCAGCACGCCCGGCGTGTAGGTCAACGCATAGTTGGTCGACGTCTGGCCGGCCGCCGACACCAGATAGCTGCCCGATGGCGTAGCGATGCTGGCCGGTGTGCTGAACACCAGATTGCCGCCGACCTCGTTCGCCAGCGTGTCGTTGCCCAGCAAGCCCGTGTAGCTGGCCGTGAAGGCCGGATTGACAAAGCCCTGGTCTTTCTCGGCATTGCCCACCTTCACCCCCAGGGCCGCCTGCGTGATGCTGGCCGTGGTGGTCGCCGTGGCGTTGACCGTGTAATTGCCGGCGTCCGTACCGCTGAGCGCAATGCCGTTCACCGTCACCGTTTTGTTGGCGCCGGCGTTCTTGTCGGCAAAGCTGGCGCCGCTGTTGCTGATGGTCAGCACGTCGCCGGCGATACGGTTGTCCGCCAGGGTCACGCTGGCGTTGGTGCTGGTGTCATACACGCGCGGCACTGCGCCCGTGGCGCGCACCAGCAGGCTGGCCGGCGTAATGCTGGCCGTCAAGCCGGTCGGGTTGCTGACCGTGTAGTTGCTGGCCAGGCCGCTGGCCGTATCGACCAGCGTTGTACCCGTCACCGTCACCGCCTTGGCGGTGGCCGCGTTCTTGTCGCTGAACACGGCAGTTTGACCCGCAATGCCCAGCGTTTCGCTGCCCACCAAGCCGCTCAAGGTACCGCCGGACAGGCTGGCTTGCGCATTGCCGTCATAGACTTTATTGCCGGCCAGCTGGCCGCTTACTGTCAAGGCCTTGGCCGTGATGCTGGCCGTCAGGCCGGTCGGGTTGCTGACCGTATAGTTGCTGGCCAGGCCGCTGGCCGTATCGACCAGCGTTGTACCCGTCACCGTCACCGCCTTGGCGGTGGCCGCGTTCTTGTCGCTGAACACGGCAGTTTGACCCGCAATGCCCAGCGTTTCGCTGCCCACCAGGCCGCTCAACACACCACCGGACAGGCTGGCTTGTGCATTGCCGTCGTAGACTTTATTACCGGCCAGTTGGCCCGTCACCGTCAGGGCCTTGGCCGTGATGCTGGCCGTCAAGCCGGTCGGGTTGCTGACCGTGTAGTTGCTGGCCAGGCCGGTACTGGTATCGACCAGGGTCGTGCCCTTCACCGTCACGGTTTTGCCATTGGCCGCGTTCTTGTCGCTGAACACCGCCGTCTGGCCGCCAAGGCCCAGGGTTTCGCTACCCACCAGGCCGCTCAACACACCGCCGGACAGGCTGGCTTGTGCATTGCCGTCGTAGACTTTATTACCGGCCAGTTGGCCGGTCACCGTCAATGCCTTGGCCGTGATGCTGGCCGTCAAGCCCGTCGGGTTGCTGACCGTGTAGTTGCTGGCCAGGCCGCTGGCCGTATCGACCAGCGTTGTACCCGTCACCGTCACGGTTTTGCCATTGGCCGCATTCTTGTCGTTGAACACCGCCGTCTGGCCGCCAAGGTCCAGCGTTTCGCTGCCCACCAGGCCGCTCAAGGTGCCGCCGGACAGGCCGGCTTGCGCATTGCCGTCATAGACCTTGTTGCCGGCCAGCTGGCCCGTCACCGTCAGGGCCTTGGCCGTGATGCTGGCTGTCAGGCCGGTCGGGTTGCTGACCGTATAGTTGCTGGCCAGGCCGGTACTGGTATCGACCAGGGTCGTGCCCGTCACCGTCACGGTTTTGCCATTGGCCGCATTCTTGTCGCTGAACACCGCCGTCTGGCCGCCAAGGTCCAGCGTTTCGCTGCCCACCAGGCCGCTCAAGGTGCCGCCGGACAGGCTGGCTTGCGCATTGCCATCGTAGACTTTATTACCGGCCAGCTGGCCGGTCACCGTCAATGCCTTGGCTGTGATGCTGGCCTGCAAGCCGGTCGGATTGCTGACCGTATAGTTGCTGGCCAGGCCAGTGCCATCGGCCAATTGCGCGCCGCTGGCCGTCACGGCAATGTTGCTGGCCGCATTTTGAGTGGCAAATGTACCCGTCAAACCGGACAGCGACAAGGTTTCACCGCTGACCAGGCCATTCAAGGTGCCGCCCGTCACGCTCGCCACAAGCGTGCCGTCATAGACCTTGTTGCCGGCCGCAACACCCGTCACCGTCAGTGCTTTCGGCGTGATGGCGCCCGTGCCGCTGGCCGTGTTGCTGGCCAGGGTGTAATTGCCCGCATCCGCGCCACCGAGCGCGATGCCGCTGACGTTGACCGTTTTACCGGTGCCGGCGTTCTTGTCGCTGAACGCGGCCTTGGTGGCGGTAAACGTCAGGCTGTCGCCGCCGAACATGCCGTTGTAGGTGGCGCCGGCGTTCAAGATGGCCGCGTCCGTGCCGTCATACGTCTTGCCGGCGGCCGCGATACCGGTCACGCCGGTGATGGTCGCCTTGGCGATATCGCCCGTGCCGGTGGCCGTATTGCTGGCCAGGGTGTAATTGCCCGCATCCGCGCCAACGAGTGCGATGCCGCTGACGTTGACCGTTTTACCGGTGCCGGCGTTCTTGTCGCTGAACGCGGCCTTGGTGGCGGTAAACGTCAGGCTGTCGCCGCCGAACATGCCGTTGTAGGTGGCGCCGGCGTTCAAGATGGCAGCGTCCGTGCCGTCATACGTTTTGCCGGCGGCCGTGATGCCGCTGACGCTGGCAATTTGCGCCTGGCTGATGCTGCCCGTGCCCGTGCCGGTGGCAGCCGTCAGGTTGTAGTTGCCGGCGTCCGTACCGCCCAGGGCCAGGCCGCTGGCATTGACAACCTTGCCGCTGCCGACATTCTTGTCGATGAAGTTGGCCGAGGTCGCGCTGACGCTCAAGCTATCGCCATTGACCATGCCGGCAAACGTGGCGCCGGCGTTGCTGACGGTGGCCGTGGTGGTCGCGTCGTACACCCTGGTGCCAGTCGCAAAGCCGCTCACGCCCGTGATGGTCGCCTTGGCGATATCGCCCGTGCCGCTGGCCGTATTGCTGGCCAGGGTGTAATTGCCCGCATCCGCGCCACCGAGCGCGATGCCGCTGACGTTGACCGTTTTACCAACGGCGGCGTTCTTGTCGCTGAACGCGGCCTTGGTGGCGGTAAACGTCAGGCTGTCGCCGCCGAACATGCCATTGTAGGTGGCGCCGGCGTTCAAGATGGCAGCGTCCGTGCCGTCATACGTCTTGCCGGCGGCCGTGATGCCGGTCACGCCGGTGATGGTCGCCTTGGCGATATCGCCCGTGCCGCTGGCCGTATTGCTGGCCAGGGTGTAATTGCCCGCATCCGCGCCACCGAGCGCGATGCCGCTGACGTTGACCGTTTTACCGGTGCCGGCGTTCTTGTCGCTGAACGTGGCCTTGGTGGCGGTGAACGTCAGGCTGTCGCCGCCGAACATGCCGTTGTAGGTGGCGCCGGCGTTCAAGATGGCCGCGTCCGTGCCGTCATACGTCTTGCCGGCGGCCGCGATACCGGTCACGCCGGTGATGGTCGCCTTGGCGATATCGCCCGTGCCGCTGGCCGTGTTGCTGGCCAGGGTGTAATTGCCCGCATCCGCGCCACCGAGCGCGATGCCGCTGACGTTGACCGTTTTACCGGTGCCGGCGTTCTTGTCGCTGAACGCGGCCTTGGTGGCGGTAAACGTCAGGCTGTCGCCGCCGAACATGCCATTGTAGGTGGCGCCGGCGTTCAAGATGGCCGCGTCCGTGCCGTCATACGTCTTGCCGGCGGCCGTGATGCCGGTCACGCCGGTGATGGTCGCCTTGGCGATATCGCCCGTGCCGGTGGCCGTGTTGCTGGCCAGGGTGTAATTGCCCGCATCCGCGCCACCGAGCGCGATGCCGCTGACGTTGACCGTTTTACCGGTGCCGGCGTTCTTGTCGCTGAACGCGGCCTTGGTGGCGGTAAACGTCAGGCTGTCGCCGCCGAACATGCCGTTGTAGGTAGCGCCGGCGTTCAAGATGGCCGTCTCCGTGGCGTCATACGTCTTGCCGGCGGCCGTGATGCCGGTCACGCTGGCAATTTGCGCCTGGCTGATGCTGCCCGTGCCCGTGCCCGTGATGGCCGTCAGATTGTAGTTGCCCGCATCGGTCCCACCCAGGCTCAGGCCGCCGGCATTGACAACCTTGCCGCTGCCGGCGTTCTTGTCGATGAAGTTGGCCGAGGTCGCGCTGACGTTCAAGCTGTCGCCATTGACCATGCCGGCAAACGTGGCGCCGGCCGCATTGACGATGGCGTTCAGGCCACCGTCGTAGACCTTGCTGCCGACCACGATACTGGTGACCGCGGAAATGGTGGCTTTGGTGATATTGGCCGTCACTGAAGTATCGGCCAGCGTGTAGTTGGACGCCAGGCCGCCGCCGCCATTGCCCAGGGTGGTGTGGACGGTGACCGTCTTGCCATTGCCGGCGTTCTTGTCGGCAAACGCGGCGGTAGGGCCTGCCGCCAGCGTTTCACCGCTAACCAGGCCCGTGATGCTGCCCTTGTTGATGCTGGCCGTCGCGTTGCCATCGTACTCTTTGCTACCCACCGCCAGGTTAGTCCAGGTCAGCGTCTTGGCCGTGATGGTGCCGGTAACGTCGATCGGCGCGGTGACCGTATAGTTGCTGGCCAAGCCGCTGCCGTCAAGCAGCGCACCGACCGTCACCGTCACCGCCTTGCCTGCGCCGGCGTTCTTGTCGGCATACGCACCCGTCGAGGTGCCCGCAGTGACCACTTCGCCGGCGACGAAGCCGCTCAGCGTGCCGCCTGTCAAGGTGGCGGTGGTGCCGCCGTCATATTGCCGGGTGGTGGCGGCCAGGCCGGAAATCGTCAACGCTTTCGGCGTGATATTTCCGGTGACACCAGTCAGCGGCCCCAGCGCATAATTGGCGCTGGCGCTGCCGCTCAAGCCACCTCTGGCGCTGACGGCAATGTTATTGCCGGCATTCTGGCTGGCGTAATCGCCAACCAGGGAGGCGGCGTTGAAAATGACGTTACCCTGGTCGGCGGCGAGCACGCCGCTGATGCTGCCACCAGCAAGCACGGCGCTGGTGGTGCCGTCATAGGCTTTGCTGCCGGCGCTGACGCCACTCAGGCTGAGTTGGCGCGGCGTGATGACCAGGCCGCCATCGATATACGTAACCGCATAGCCAAGTTGCGTGCTTGAATACTGGCCGCTGGCGCTCACCACATAGGTACCGGCATTGACCGCGCCACCGGACGAACCGGCATACGTCGTAGTACCAAACAGCAAGCTGCTGTCCACCACATTCGAATACGTGACGCTGTTGGTGCCGGCGCTGGCCGCGAGGCCGTCATACACCTTGGTATCCTTCGATACCGTGACCACCAGCGGCTTCATGAACGAGCGCAACAGCGGCGCGCTCTGGCCATCGTAGACCGCCCACATATTGCTCAGTTCCCACGCCGGATTGAGCGAGCCGTTGGCCCCCGTCGCGCTGTTGTAGTTGGCCAGCGTTTTCAGGTCGCCCGACGTCATGCCGGTGCCGCCCGCGCTGGTCGACTGGCCGCTGGTCGTCGTATCCCAGTAACTGCCGGTGACGCTGCCTTTGCCGGTGGCGACCAGGCCGCCGCCGACGGAACCGGTGCTCACCGCGCCGTTCGCATAACTGCTGGCGATGGTGCCGGTATTGGTGCCGACCAGGCCACCCATGGTGGTGTTGCCACCGACCGAGCCGCTGGCATAGCTGTCCTTGATGCTGCCGATATTATTGCCGACCAGGCCGCCACCGCCACTGTCGCCGACCACGGCGCTGGTGGCGAAACTGCCGCTGACCGTGCCTTGATTGGTGCCCGCCAGCGCGCCGACATTGACCGAACCGGTGGCCGTGCCACCCGACAGGCCCACGTTGGCGACCGTGCCGGCGGCGCCGATGACACCAAACAAACCGACGTTGGTGACGCCGGATTTGGCGATGTTCAAGCTTGAAATGATGCGTCCGGCGCCATTCAGGCTGCCGATGAACGGCAGCGCGCTGGTGCCGACCGGAATGAAGCCGCCCGTGCCCCAGATATCGCCGCCCGCTGTGGCAGCCCCGCTGAAGCTGTTGCCGATACGGTAAGTGCCGGCCACGTTCAGCGCCATCAATTGCAACTGGTGCACCGAATTGATGATGCTGGAATATTCGGCGCTGAGCATCGGCCGCGTGCCGCCGCTGACGTTGACCGTACCGTCGGCGCCGATCGCGACCCAGTTGTTGCCGGTCACGCCAGTCGACGAGGTGAAACTGAAAGAGGTGAAACTTGCCGGTATCAGCATCGCCGCGGCGCTCAAGCCGGTGGTGCCTGTCAGCAGGGTGCCGGCGCCTTGCGCGTAGCCGACGCCGGGCAGCACCCCATTGGCGGTGGTATTGTAGTAGCCATTGGTCAAGGTGCCAGCGCTGTTGTCGCCCACCACGCCGCCGCTGCGATTGTAGCTGGTGTCGCCGACGGTGACGGTGCCGGTGGAATAGACATTGTTGATCGTGGCGGTGTTCGAACCTGTGACACCACCCGTGGTCCGGTAGCCGCTGACGTTGCCGGTGGCATAACTGTTGCTAATGCTGCCGGTGGTCAATCTGTTGGTCCCCACCAGGCCGCCGACGATGCTGCCCGTGCCGGTATTGATACCGACATTGCCGGTGGCGTAGCTGTTGCTGATGGCGCCGGTGTTATTGCCCACCAGACCACCCGCCGAGCCGCTGCCAAGCACCGCGCCGGTGGCGAAACTGGCGGTGATGGTGCTCTTGATGCCGGTATCGCCGACCAGGCCACCGACTGAAGCGTTGCCATTGATCGCGCCGGTGGCAAAACTGTTGGCGATGCGGCCCAGATTGTTGCGCACCAGCCCGCCCATGCCACCCAGCCCCGTGCCCGTCGTGGCGGCGCCAGTTGTCGGATTGATGCCGCTGATTGTCATGCTGCTCGAACTGTTCTGGACGACGGCGTCAAGTTGATTCCGGTAGACCAGCCCGCCGCCGCCATAACCGGAGCCAGCGATGACTTTATACGTGCCGCTGCTGGTACTGTTATTGATGGTGCCATAGTTCCGCCCGACCATGCCGCCTCCCATGATGCCGTAGCGGGTGGTCATCGCGCCTGACACGTTGACATTGTCGATCAGGCCCCTGTTGCGTCCCGCCAGCATGCCGGCGCCAAAACCGCCGTAAGAGACATCTTGCATGTTGAACGAGGCGCCAAGCAGGTTGACGTTGCGCACCACGCCAACCGTGCCGACTTCGCCAAACAAGCCGCCCAGCTGAGCGGTGCGGACCATGGTCAGGCCGCTGATTTCATGCCCCAGGCCATCGAAGTTGCCGCTGAAAGCGCTCGTCGCGTTGCCCACCGGCGCGAAGCCCTGGTTGCTGTTCCAGCCGGCGCTCGAACTCGCATCGATATTGCCGCCCAACGCGTAATTGCGCGTCAGATTGCCGCGCATGCCTTGCAAGTCCAGGCCGCTGACGCTGGCCATGTCGCCCAGGCTGTTGATGACCGTGTAAGCGAGTGCCGTGCCATCGCTGCCCAATTTCGTGCTGAAACTGTTACCGCTCGGCAGATCGATGGCGGCCTTGACATTGTAGACGCTGTTATTGCCAGCAGCCACCGCTTGCTGGCCGTATTCCAGCGCCAGGCTGGCCGTGCCGGTACCGCGCATGGCGGCGTTGACATTGATGCTATTTTGCGCCGTCAGGGTCAGCTTGTTGGCCGACCAGCTGACGACATCGTTGACATTGATGTCGCCGGCCGTGCCGCCGCTGCCCTTGGTACTCCATATCTGCACATCGGCCGCTTTCAGGCTGTTGGTCAAGGTCGTACCGCTGATGTTGCCGCCGCTGGCCGCGATGGTGAAGTCGACCGGATCGATCAGCCAGGTGCCGGACAAGCCATTGGCCGCCTTGGCTGTCACGTTGATGCCGTCGGCGATATTCACGTGCGCCGCCGAAGTATCGATAAAGCCGCCCTTGCCGCTGACGGGCGCGCTGGCGTCCAGCGTGCCGCCCGCGTTGACCGTGCCGCTTTGCATGTCGCCCAGCAATTTGATCGTGCCGCCGCGCGTGGCTATCGTCTGCGCCTCGATCACGCCCGTGTTGTTGACGACGGTTCTCAGCAGGTCGCCCGCCGCCTGCGCCGTCAAGACCACGCTGCCGCCATCGGCGCGGATCAGGCCGCCATTGTTGACCAAGGCGCCCACGGCGCCCGCGTTGACGGCGACATTGAGCAAGCCGTCGCCCGCCACGTCCAGCGTGATGGCGCGGCCCGCCGCCAGCGCCACCGAACCGAGGCGTGCCTGGATCGTGCCCTCGTTCGACACGTTGGCGCCCAGCAAGGCCACATAGCCGCCCGGCGCGCTGATCGAACCCTGGTTCAGCACCTTGCCGATACCGTTGCCGCTAAATTTGTAATTGCCGGCCATGAAGTCGGCATTATTGATATCGAGCGTGGACGCCACCAGGCCCGCCGTATTGACCGACGCGCCCTGGCCGAACAGCACGCCGTTCGGGTTGACAATAAACACCTTGCCGTTGGCCGACAGGTTGCCGAGGATGGTCGTGCCATCGCTGCCCAGCACGCGGTTCAGCGCCACCGCATTGCTGTTCGGCTGCTGGAATTGCACCGACTCGCCCTTGCCGACATTGAAACTGGCCCAGTTGATGACGGCGTTCTGGCTACCCTGCCTGATCACCGTCGCGCCCGGCGCGCCGTTGATCGTTGCCTGCCCCGCCACCACCGTGCCGCCCGCCGGCCCGGCCAGCGCAAGACTGCCGTAGCCCATCATCAGCGCCGCCGCCATGCTGGTCAAGGCGAAATGTGCCCCGCCCCCGCTGCATCCTGGCATCGAGCGCTTGCCGGCGGATTTGACGTTTTCGGAAACGGCGGCGTAGGCGCCGGTAGCCTGGTTCCAGATGGAGCGGTAGATGCGGTTCATGGCGGTGTCCTGATTTTTTAACTTATTAGTTAACTTGCATTAATTTAGAAATACTTGACGGCTTGCAGCCAGAAACGGCCTGCCGCATCGGGTGCCGAGGTCGCCTTGGCATTGCCCAGCTTGTGCGCGTAATACGCTTTCAGCACGAGCGCATTGGCGCCCGTCCACGTCACGCCCACGCCGGCGCCGCTCAGGGTGCGGCGGTTCTCGCCGGCGCTCCACGCGTCGCGGTTCAGCTTGACGGTACCCGTGTCGGCAAAGCCAATCAGCTGCAGCTGACCCGCCACGGCAGTGAACGCCGGCAAGTTGTGCCGCAATTCCAGATTCAGCACATAGCCCTGGTCGCCATACGCCTCGCCGCCCGGATAGGCGCGCACGCCGCCCACGCCGCCGATGCCCATCTTTTCCGAGACATCGAGATTTTTCGACGCGGCCTGGCCGCTGAGGCTGCCGAACAAGCTCGTCTCGCCGCCCAGGCTTTGCACGCGCGCCGCGTTGAAGGCGAGCTTGTTGAAGTGGCCGTTGCTCTTCACCGTCAGCTGGTCGAGCCGCAAGGCGAGCGGCGTCCCGATATCGATCTTGCCTGTGGTGTAAGTGATGGAATACGTGCTCACGCCACCGCCACCCCAGCCATCCTTGGCGTCGCCGTTCAGGTTCAGCATCCACACGCTGGCCGTCTTGTCGTTAACGCTGCCCGTCGATTCCGTGCGGTCCTGGAAGGTCTTGTCGTCGTAGCTGACCTGCGCATACAGGTTGCTGCCGCGCGAGCGGATCAGCGGATAACTGCCGTAGGCGCTGGCGATCTTCGCCGTGCCCTTGGCGTCGAGCACGGCAAATTCCTTGCCCAGCTTGTAATCCATATACGTGTAAGCACCGCCCAGGCGCAGCAACCCGGCCTGGCCCTGGTACGCCAGGCGGCCGTAGTTCAAGCCGTCGGCCGAGGTAAACGCGCGCACGCTGGCCACGTCGCCGATGCCGCCCCAGTTCATTGATGTTCAGGGTGGCGCCGATGCGGTTGCGGCCCGTGTAGCGGTTGCCCTGGTTATCGACGTCGATGCTGCCGTTGAAACGCGATCCTGGCTGCACCTCGACGATGAGGTCGGATGCGCCCAGGGATGCGCCCGGCGCCAGGGTCGAGCTCACCTGCACGCCCGGCAAGTCCGACAGCAGCAGCAAGCGCCGCTCCAGCGGCGGTGTGGCAATCACTTGCCCGTCGAGACCGGCCAGTATCGTGCCCGCCAGGCCGTCGGACAACGTGCTCTGGTTGCGCAACTGCACCTGGCCATACCGGCCCGGCAGCACATCGATAACGACCACGCCATCGTGGATATCTTGCGCGGGCAGATACGCCTGCGCGAGGAAATAGCCACGCTGCTGGTAATAGCTGGCAATTTTTGACGCCATGGCGCGCAGCTCGCCCAGGGTCAGCTCGCTACCGGGCACGAAACCCGTGGCCGCGAGCAGTTCGCTCTCGGCAAAGACGGGCGGCGCCGTCACCTGCAGGCGCTGCACCGTGATGCGCGTGGTATCGCCCACCGTGGTGGCCGGCACATTGCCCTACTGCACGCGGATGGCCGGCGGCGCCTTCGGCAACTGGGGCGCGACAGGAATCTGCTGCAGCTGGCTGCCGGCGCTGGGGGGATCGACTGCGTACGCGTTCTGGATCAACAGCAGCAGAGTCAGGGGCAGGAGTTTGGTGCGCAAAAGAATCCTCTCGATTACGATAGGCGGTGTAATGAAATTGCCATATAGACATATATATTTATATATATTTAATAATTTTAACATTGCACATATAAAACCTGACTATCTTTATTTGCCTCAAGCCAAGAATTGTAGGAATGAATTATTTTGGCTCACACAAAATTAGCCGGCAACAGAGCGTGCCAGAGGGGCATAGGGGTGGCGCCCAATTCACCGTCCTTCTTTTGCCTTGTGGAATTTATCCGACACATGAATTGATTTCGCACAAAGTGCTGGCGCCGCAGCGCTTTTATTCTGCTAGCTTGACCAGCGAACCCGGCGGGGACAGCATGCGCGATGCACGGCAAGTCGATGCACAGTTATTTCAACCCGACATCCCGGTGCGGCTCGACATGCGCACGGCGGCGCTGGTCGAACATGCGCTGGCCTTGCAGGAAATGGCCGGCACGGGCGCCGCCGCGCTGTTTTTGCACTGCCACGACGTGCCGCTGCCCACCGCCTTGCGCGTGCTGACGACGGGTCCGCGCCGCAAACCGGCCGGGCCGCACCTGTTTGCCCGCCTGCGTCCACGCACGGCCGCCCTGCCGCTACCGGCGCGCTGACGAATCCTGTACCATCGCCGCAACCTATCAAAAGAGGCACGGCGATGCAGGCAGCGACACCCCACGACTCCTATGCGGCACTGATGGACCTGATCAAGGCGCGCCATGCGGAACTGAGCCCGCAATTCCAGGCCGGCGCCCGCTACCTGGCCGACCATCCGGACGAAGTGGCCGTGTCGTCGATGCGCAGCATCGCCGCGCGCGCGCAGGTGCAATCGGCCGCCCTCGTGCGCCTGGCGCAGCAACTGGGCTTTGCCGGCTGGCCGGAACTCAAAGCCATCTTCGTCGAGCGCCTGCGCGCGGGGCCAAGCGGCTACGCGGCAAAGGCCGGCGCACTGGTCGGGAAAGAGGGGAAAGAGCGCGACCTGGTCACCGAAGTG
This sequence comes from Janthinobacterium sp. PAMC25594, assembly GCF_019443505.1. Taxonomy (NCBI): domain Bacteria; kingdom Pseudomonadati; phylum Pseudomonadota; class Betaproteobacteria; order Burkholderiales; family Oxalobacteraceae; genus Janthinobacterium; species Janthinobacterium sp. PAMC25594. The sequence goes on along the minus strand of NZ_CP080377.1, from coordinate 5,544,796 downwards.
TTCACGGTGCAGCAGCGCAACCTGGCCGCCACGGGAAGCGCCAACCACGCGGCCCTGAACGCTGCCGCCGCGCTGCTACAGGCGGCGCCCCGCGTGCACGTGGCGGGCTTTCGCGCCGCCCACCCGATCGCCTACACCCTGCACTACCTGTACCGGCTGCTGCGCCCCAGCGTGCAACTGCTGAGCGGTCAGGGCGGCACGCTGGAGATGGATTTGCGCGCCCTGCAGGCCGGGGAGGCCGTCGTCGTCGTCAGCTTCGCGCCGTATTCGAGCGAAGCGCTGCTGGTGGCGCAGGCGGCGCGCCAGACCGGCTGCCGGGTGCTCGCCATCAGCGACAGCGCCATGTCGCCGCTGGCCCTGCAAGCCGACGCCAGCATCGTCATCGCCGTCGACAGCCCCTCGTTCTTCCCCTCCATCGTGGCCGGCGTCGCGGCCGTGGAAAGCCTGGTGGAATTGCTGGTGGCGCGCGCGGGACAGGACGCCGTGCAAGCCATCGGCGCGGCGGAAAGCCAGCTGCGGGCGCTGGGCGCCTACGCAAAAACATCGAATGATGTAAATTAAAAACAAATACATCAAACGTTGCAATGCGGCGCGGTGCATCCTATAATCGGCCATCTCCCTTGCCGACAAGAAAGCGATGCCATGAGCCATGTCTTCCACCGCAGCCTGACCGCCAGCTATCCCGTCGCCACGGGCGGCGATGGCCCCTACCTGATCGATGCAGATGGCAAGCGTTATCTGGATGCCTGCGGCGGCGCGGCAGTGTCTTGCCTGGGCCATGCGGATGCGGCCGTCATCGCCGCCGTGCAGCAGCAGATTGCCAGCATGGCGTATGCGCACAGCTCCTTCTTTACCAGCGAGCCGATGGAGCAGCTGGCCGATTTTCTCGTCGCCCGTGCGCCTGCCGGCATCGACAGCGTGTATTTCGTCTCGGGTGGCTCGGAAGCGGTGGAAAGCGCGCTGAAAATGGCGCGCCAGTATTTCGTCGAGCGGGGCCAGCCGCAGCGCCGCCACGTCATCGCGCGCCGCCAGAGCTATCACGGCAACACCCTGGGCGCGCTGGCCACGGGCGGCAACGCCTGGCGGCGCCAGCAGTTCGAACCGCTGCTCATAGGCGTGACCCACGTATCGCCCTGCTATGCCTGGCGCGACCAGCAGGCGCATGAAACGGATGCCGACTACGTGGCGCGCCTGGGCCAGGAGCTGGAAGACAATATCGCCGAGCTGGGCGCGGACAACGTCATGGCCTTCATCGCCGAACCCGTCGTCGGCGCCACGGCCGGCGCCCTGCCCGCCGTCGCCGGCTATTTTGCGCGCATGCACGACATTTGCCAGCGCCACGGCATCCTCTTGATCCTCGACGAAGTCATGTGCGGCATGGGGCGCACGGGCAGCCTGTTCGCCTGCGAGCAGGAAGCCATCACGGCCGACCTGATCTGCATCGCCAAAGGCCTGGGCGCCGGCTACCAGCCCATCGGCGCCGTGATGGTGTCGCAGGACATCCGCGACACCATCCGCGCCGGCACGGGCTTCTTCCAGCACGGCCACACGTATATCGGCCACGCCACCGCCTGCGCCGCCGCCCTCGCCGTGCAGCGGCAGATCGAGGAACGCGATTTATTGGCCAACGTGCGCACCATGGGCGGCTTGCTCAAGGAGCGCCTGCAGCAACGTTTCGATGGCCATGCGCACGTGGGCGACATCCGCGGCCGTGGCCTGTTCCTGGGCCTGGAACTGGTGCAGGAGCGCGCCAGCAAGCGGCCGTTCGACCCGGCCCGGCGCCTGCACGCGCGCATCAAGGCACGAGCCATGCAAAACGGACTGATGTGCTACCCCATGGGCGGCACCATCGACGGCCTGCACGGCGACCACATCCTGCTGGCGCCGCCCTACATCATCGACGCCAGCCATGTCGATGAAATCGTCGACAAGCTGGGCACGGCCATCGACGCCAGCCTGGCCTAACCGCGCCCGCTGTTGCCCACGGTAGACATCAGGCTGGCGCCGCAGCTGGTCTTGTGACCGTCAAAGGCCACGGGCACGCCGTCGATCAGCACCTGCGGATCGCCCTCGGCGATCACGCAACGCACGTGACCTTTTATCGGACACACGCAAGGGTCGCCCTTGCGCGCCACGGCCACGCCCAGCACCGTGCTGTTCGGCGCCGCCCCCACCACCTTGCCGCCGTGGCTGGTGGGGTCGTTCAAACGGATCACGCCACGCATGCTCTTCTCCTTGAATAGGTAAAACGCCTCATTGCGAAAACCCCTGGTAATACTCGCGCGCATCGTGGCGCAAGCCCCACCAGGGCAAATACGCATGGTTGCCGCTGCGCGCGCGGAACCACGGTTTACCGGGCTGTATCGGCCGCACGACGGCGGGCGGCGCCACCACCAGCGCCACGGGGGCAAGCAGGTCGCTGGTGCCGGCCACCAGCACGGGTTTACCGAAGTGATGCGCGTAGGCGATGCCCAGCGCCATGTTCGTCAGCGCAGTGCCCGCGCCCGTCTCGCCCAGCACGGCCGTCAGATTGAAGCTTTGCTTCAGCAGATCGAATTCCGGCAATTGCACGGTGAGCGTCTGCGCCAGCGCGCCGAGCCGCGCGGACGAATCCTGATGCGTATTGCCGGCGTCGTGGATCAGATAGCCGATCCCGGTCTCGGCTTGATTGGCCTTAGCCGCAGCCTCTTCGATGGCCGCCGTCCACGCCTGCACCAGGCGCGGCGGTTCGCCCTTTTTGACTTCAAAATCGGCAACCTGTTTGGTACTCGGATAGCCTAGCCACGCCAGCGGCGCCCGCTCCGTCTTGTAGTCGGGGCCGGCCAGCACCAGCAGTACCAGGTTTTCGTTGATCTGCCGGTCCAGGGGACGGCTGGGCGCATCCCAGTTCATGGCCCAGACGGTTTCCTTGGGGTGGCTTTGCAGGTAGTCGAGCGCGGCGGAAAGTGAAGTAAAACCGGCGTTGGGGCCGCCCATGGTGACGCGGACGTCGGGTGGGGTGGAGCGGGTCCAGAGGGTGGGAGAGTGGATGTTGCCGATGCTAAAAATATCGGCAACATATTCTTGGACGAACTTGGCAGCCTCAACAGGGTCAAGCTTGCCTTCAGGTAACGCATACTCAATGTGAATGCCTGCAAGCTCGCGCCAACGTGATCTTTTTTCAGCTGAGTGAACGTTGTAGAAGTACTCTGGGTCGGAGTAATACACTCCATGAAAACGATCAAACATATCTTCGATATATTTATGGTGGTAGCCGCGGAAGGTTTCAGAACCATTATTTCCAACAGCAATAGACGCAATGCTTTGCAGTTTGGAATATTTTTCAGGCTTTTCCCTGACCATCTCATCGTTCGGATTTGGTTGTGCCAGCCCCAAAGTCCACAGCAATTGCCATTGCGTCGGATAGTCCTTCCGCTGTAGTGGATTAAGCCATTGCAAGCCAACTACTTGAGCCATGTAAGGCCGCTTATTAACCTCAGGTACAGCACTAACGGTACTGCTCAAGGTAGCAGGCGACGAACGCAAATGTGAACAAGCGGCCAGCAGGAATACGACCAGAAATCCGAGGGACACATAAAGAAAAATAGTTTTGAACATGCTCAATGCTCCATCTATAAAAAGGCTGTTGCAGAAGGATCTGCTCTATACAAACCGGTAAATCGCATGACATCAATCGTGAGCCAGTTCTCCAGACGTAGGCCGGGGATCCCGCGCAGGGTTTTCACGTATGTCGATAATTTTTTCAGGAAGACTGGCTTCTTCAGACTCTTTTACCCACACTGAGGCAGTCATCTTGTTACGTCTCGCTTTGGCAAAGTACTCTTTAAAAGTCTTTGCAGAGTCACTATCATCAAGCGCCTTCAACAACCTCCAATCCGCCGCCACCCTCAACTTACGCAGCTGATCCGGCTTGATGCGGCACACGCCCACCGCCACGTCATACGCAAGCGCCCGCTCTGCGTGCATGGGGTTGGTCAGGATGGTGGAATGGTCGGTGGCGTAGGCGCCCGCCTGGCTGGACATCATTTCCTCTATCCGCGTGCTGCGCCATGCTTGGTATTCGGCGTCAGGCGTGGCGTTGGGCATTTCTTGCTGGACTTTTTGACCTGCGGGACTTTTTCCTTCCCGTACGGCCTGCGCGCGTATCACGGCGCGCTGCTCGAATCGCAGGCGCGCCTCGTCATCGGCCGTGCCCTTGGCGCTGTCCATGCGTTTGGCTTCGCTTTTCGCCGCCTGCCCCTGCAGGCCGCCGGGCGGAATCTCATGATCGGCAAGGTAATCGTCGCCGGGCGCGCGCTGCTTGCCGGCCTGGCGCGATTCGCCGGGGGGCTCGTAGCCTTCGTCGAATTCCTCGCTTGTCTGGCCAAAGCGCAAGGACTGCGGCTTGAAGGGCGGCAGCAAGTCGGGTGCGTTCAGTTCGATTTTCCAGTCTTTGTGGGGAGAGGCATTGCAGGGGCTGTGGGCCAGGCCCGTGACCACGATGAACAGAGGCGCAAACCCGACCGTCAGGATGGTGGAAAAGGAGCTCTCGCTGGCCTCGACGCCCTGCTTGATGGAATACGACGCATATTTCTGCGCCGGAAACCAGAAGTCCTTGCCGCCCGGCGTGGGCTTGCGCCAGTGATCGCTCCAGTAGTGATAGCTGCCCTGCTTGCCCACCTCAAAACCCTGGGCAAACACGCGCTGCACGCACACGCCTGCGGCCCCGGTGGCCGCCAGCTCGCCGCCGTCCTTGCTATCCTTGGCCAGCGAACCCGACAGGCCGCGCCAGCCGATGCCCTCGATGGCCACGGACGACACCACCACGTCGTGCGGATTGCAATAGATGGTCACCCTGCCATACGATGATTTCCTGCCGCCCCGGGCGGCGCCGGCAATCCCGTATTGTTCACGATCTTTGGCGGCGGAAAAACCGTGCTGCGCGTTGGCCATGCAGCGGTCGATTTCCTCGTCTGTCTGCGCCTCGCCCAGGCTGGCGCGCTGGCCGATGATGGCAAAGAAGTTTTTCAAGGTGGCGATGCGCGCCTGCACCGTCACCCTGCCCGTGCTGCCGTCCGCCGCACGCAGATTGCTGGCCACCCAGTTCTCGGCGCTATTGCTTTTCGCCAGGCTGTACGGCGAATTGCAAATGACATAGTTGTCGGCCACGCAGGGAAAATTGTCCTTCACCTTGGGCAGGTTTGCGCCGAGAAAGGCGGCCGCCATCGCCACCATCGTGCCCTGGCTATGGCACACGATGGTGACGGGCACGTCGGCCTGCTGCTGGCGGATGGCTTCGACCAGCCTGGCCAGACGATAGGCGGCCAGCACGAAATACGGACGCGGCGGGCAGCTGTACACTTGCCGTTCCGGGAAGGGATTCATGTGCTGGATGGTGTTCCACAAGAATAAACCCTCGCTCAGCCCGTCCTTCCACAAGTCGGCCAGCGCGCTGCAGCCATTGGCAAACGGCCCGCCGCCCCAGTAGTCTTCCTCATTCAGGTAGATGCCCTTGCCGTATTGCTGCAGTTCCTCGCCGGAAGCCTTGTAGCCCCAGCGAAAACGGATCACGGGAGAAAAAGTGCCGGCATCGCGGATCAAGGTATCGGCCGACATTTCCGGGTTGAGAAAGCCTTCGGCCGTGATCTCGGCGCCATAATTGACCGCCGTCAGTTCGCCGCCTTCCACGCCACGGTGCTGCATGTGATGGCAGGAACGCTTGAGGCGCTCGTTGAGGCCCTTGCACAGTCCCTCTTCGGCTGCCGCGTACCACTCGCCATCGGAATTGACGCCGTGCACGAAGATCACGATGCCGGGCAGCGGCAGTTGCTGCAGCGTGTCCCGGTCGCTGCTCTGGAAATTGGCGTTGCAGGAAAACTGACCGAGGATATCGATTTCAGGATCGTCGCACAGCGGCGGATGGGGATCGAACAGCATGGTGTGGTCTCCGGTGTCGGGTTTCAGGAACGGCGGCGGAAGAAGAAACCCTTCAGCCGCTGCAGATGATCGGTCGCCACCTTCGGCCCGCGCCCGTCGGCGCCGCTGACGCCCGTCACGGGACCGTCGCCTTCGCGCTCGATATGCACTTCCACGCCTTCGACGGGCAAGCCGTCGGTGGGACGCAGCAATCGCGGCACGCGGCCCAGCTCGCCCTCGCCGAAGGTGGGCAGCTCGCCTTTCATGCTGGCCGGGCCGTTCCAGTGGTGGCCATCAGTCTTCACCGTCAGCGCGCCGGGACCGCCCAGTTCCACCGCACCGCCGGACAGTTTCAGGTAGGCGCCGCCCGCCGTCATGAAGGTGATTTCGTCCTGCGCCACGCCGACCAGGCGCGTGCCGGCTGTCAGGCGGATCTCCTTGGCGGCGTCCGCCTGCAGCAGGTCGTGCTGACTTTGCAGCAAAAACTTGCCGAAGTGGGCCACCTGCACGATGCCATCCTCGTGCGCGAACAGGGAAATGCCCTTGCCCGCGTTGACATTGCAGCGCTGGGCCGCGCTCAGTTGCAAATGCTGCTGGGCCACCAGGTCGATATTCGCGCCCGCGTTGCCGCTGATGGTTTTGGGGGTACTCAGCGCCACGCCCTCGGGCGCCGTGATGCTGACGGCGGGCTGGTCGGCGGCAATCGCGGCGCCCAGCGCCTTGCTGCCGGCCGCGTCCCACGCCAGCGCCTGGTGCTGGGCGGCAAACTCGCCCAGGGAGGTCAACAATTCCAGGCATTCCTGCATCACGGCGGCATGCTCGCTGCCATCGAGCTGCTTGCCGCTGGCGCCCAGCTGTTTCCAGGCCGAAATCAGCAGCGAACGGGCCGTGCGCACGCTGCCGCTGGCGTCGCTGCGCAACTCGAAGCCGTCGCCGCGCTGCCGCCCTGCGCCGTCGCTACGCGGTTCCGTCAGATAGCCGAGGTTCAATTGCGTGGCCGCCTGGTCGCTGGCCAGTTGCGCGCTGATCTGCGACGGCGTGTCGTCAAAGCACAGCTGGTTGCCGCGCCCACCGCGCACTTCGCGGCTGCGCATGCCGGACAGATAACGGTTGCCGGGCAAGGCGCCGCGCGCGCTCAAGCCCGGCGGCGCACCCACGGCGTTGTACAGCTGGCCCACGATAATGGGCCGGTCCGGGTCGCCGCCGAGAAAATCGATCAGCACTTCCGCGCCGATGCGCGGCAAGCTCAAGGTGCCGCATTGTTTGCCGCTGCCCGGGCCATTGCCGCTCCAGCTCGATGCCACGCGCACCCAGGCAGAATCGCGCTCCGTATCGGAGGCGCCGGAACCGTTGGCATGCGCGTGGTCCGGCGCGCGCGTCGCAACAAAACGCACATTGACACGTCCCAGCGCATCGCAATGTACTTCCTCGCCGGCAGGCCCGACGACCAGCGCGCTTTGCAGACGAACGGCGGGGAAATCGCTGCGCGAGTCAAAAGCGGGCACGATGGCGATGCCGCGCCGCACGCAGGTAAAACGGTTACGGTAGCGCAAGGCCGCCTGGCCATCGGCGCCTGCCCCTTGTGCCGGGCCGGCATCGCACTGCCAGCCGCTCTGTGCAAACAGGCGCCCGACCCTGGCATCCAGGCCTGTCGGCAAGTTATTGCTGGCCGATACGCTCAAGGCCGTGATGACGAAACTGCGCTCGGGAACCGGATGGCTGTCGATGTCGGCATGCCCTTCCAGGCTGAACCATTGGCCCGCGCAAAAGTCGCGCACGCAGCCTTCTCCTTGGAAACACTTGCTGTCCATGTCGTGACGCGCCATCGCCAGCTGGCCCAGTTGCCGCAATTCGTCATTGCTGCCGGCGGCCAGCGGCGGCTCCACGATATAGTCGTCGAGACTGGCCGCCAGGCGATTGCCATTCCCGCCCTGGTCCACGCCGCCGTGCGACTGCGTGGCCATGAACTGCGGGCTGTGCGGGTGGCCATCGTCCCAGCTGTAGCGTTCGAACTTTCCCGCTTGCAAGCGGCGCACGGCGCTCCAGGCCGTCACGGTATCCCTTTCCTCGGTGGCGTCGTCGCGGTGATAGCGCACCGCGCCGGCCGCGTTTTCCGGCAGGCGGCTGGCGTCGTCGAACAGCAGCAGGGCATGCACGGGCATGGTGGTGGCATTCGCGCTGGCGGTCGCTCCCGCCTGGAAACACCAGGCGATGCCGCGGCGCCTGAGCAGGCGGCGGATAAAGGCGGCATCGGATTCGTTATGCTGCATCGTGAATTCGCGCACGGGCAAGCTGCGCGCCGCCAGCGCCGCATCGATGGCGAGATCCAGGCTGGCGGCGAGCACGCTATTGCCCTGCCGCCACTCCTCAAACAGGAGCTGCACGATCTGCAATTCATGCTTGTTGCGAAACACGCGCGTGTTGACGCGTTTTTCCATCAACGCCAGGCCGTCGCGCAGCACCAGTTGATAGGTCGCCAGGCCACCATCGCTCTGCCCCGCGCTCGCTTCGGCGACGATGCCGCAGACCCTGCGCAGCTGCCCCTGGTCGGTCACTATTTGCAATTCGGCCGGCACGGCGATGAACTGTTTCAGCGGCAGCTGCGCCTCGGTGGCCACGCACAGGATGCGGTACTCGATCCCGCCGCAGATGGCCTCGCTGCCGCTGATGCGCTGCGGCAGCAAGATATCCTCATTGATGCCTTCCGGATAAGCGAGGCGTAGCCGCAAGGCGCGATTGCCTGCAGTCAAGACCTTGTCCACGGCCAGCCATTGCGCGAAGTCTTCCATTGTTTTCTTCCTTCCAGCAATCATCGGGGTACAGCATGCATGGCGGTCTCAGGCGGAACCATCGAATCGAATGTCGTAATGCATGTCGTCACGCTCACGGGCCGGCAATTTGTCGGCCAAAAAGGCATCCTCCGCCAGGCAGTCGCCCATGCCCAGCACGCAGGTGCGCACATCTTCCCGGCGCAGCACCAGGCGTATTTCAAAACTCATGCCAGGCAAGCCAAACAGGCCCAGCATCTGACGCAGGGCCAGCGCACCGGGGCGTCCGGGCAAGAAATCCTCGTAGACGCGGCGTGCCAGCGGCCCCAGCACGAGGCGCAAGCGCAAGTCGGCGCGCCGGCAGCGCTCTCCCAGCATGGCGCCTTGTCCCAGCCGCGCGTTGGCACTAGCCAGCAAGGTGCGCTCCTGCGGCGCGCGCCGGAACCAGGCGCCCACAAAACGCTGTATGCGCACGGGCACGCCGAAATACCCGGCCAGCAGCGCCTGCATCACGTCGGCCGCCACGGGCCGATGCCGCAACAAGGCCGCGTAATGGGCAAGCACATGCGCTGGCAAGCCATCCGTCAGCTTGGCCACCTGGGCAGGCCAGGCTCCCGCCAGAGCCAGTTGCAAGGGCAGGAAATCGCCGCCGTCGGCGTCCTGCTGGCATTCGATGCGGTAGCGGGCCCAGGCCTGGTAGAACAAGGCCAGCGCGCGTTGCGAGAGCGTGTCGAGCCAGGCACGGGGACCGCCATCGCCCGTTTGCCGCTCGTGGCGGGCGAGCGTTTCCGTGTAATGCAGCGGCAAGCTGCCATGCACGCCTAAAAAACCCAGCATGGCCGCCTGCACATGCACCTGTGTCTCGCCATCTGGTTCCTGCTCCAGCCACAGCTGTTCGATTTCGCCCGGCGCAAACGACAGCGATGCACTGCCATGCAGGCGCAGATAATCCTCAAACACCTGCTCCTGCGAAATGCCCTGCTGCATCAGCCAGGCAGACAGCAGCCGCACCGCCTGAAAGAAGCCGGTACCGGACGGATCGGCCAGCAGGCGCGCGACTACACCAGCGTCTGGTTTCCATTGCGTGGCAGGCAGCACAGCAACTCCTTTCCAGTCTTCTGCGACAAGACGATCAGGCGGGTAAACGAGGCCAGGTGCACATACAGCCCGAGAAAGCGTTCGATCACCTGGGCAAAGGCATGCAAGCCGCTGCCGACAAAGGCTTCTTCATCGATGGACAGCAGGACGTCGATGCCGAAGACGAGGCTGCCGCCCGCCTCGTCCTGCAGCCAGGTACTGGCGGCGCGCTGGCGCAGTCCCGTCAAGCCTGCGATCTGGCGCGCGGCGCTGGCCGAACCGGGCAAGTTGTACAGCTCGAGTATTTGCTTAAAGAGCGGCAAGCCCTGTTCATTCAGCGACTGATGGTTCAGGGACAATTGCGCGATCAGCCGCCAATGCGACGCCGCACCCGCAGGGAAGCGACACGGCGCGCCGGGTTTGCGCAGCAGGCGCACCGGCAAGGCGCTGGCCACGCCGTCATGGTGCAAATCGCCCGCGGCATTGCCGAACACCAGGCGGCTCGGCAAATCGCGGTTGCTGCAGGTCAGCATGATGGACACCGTTTGCGTCGCGTCGTGCAGCGGCTGCATGGCGCCGTCGACAAAGGCGATGCGCATGTCGTAGCCGGGATTGCTCAGTGCCATGTCTTCGTCGCGCCGCGTCACCCAGTAGCGTCCCCGGCGCCCGCCCGCTTCGCCATGGCGCATCGAATAGAACGGGTGAAACGCATCGAGTGCGCCACCACTCTGCGTTTCACTGAGGACATGCACGCTGTCGATGCTGTAAATATCGTAGCAATGCGCCTGCCGCACCGATGGCAGCAGCACATGCTCGGCGCTCGCATGCGTCAGGCGAATGGGATTGGCCGCCTGGCGAAACAGGTTGACGACGGGCGTGCATCCCGTCAGCAGATGCCTGGCGGACAGGGGCCGCAGGATGCGCGCGACATCCGCATCGGCCTGTACGTCGGCCAGCAGCAGGTGGATGGTGCAGCGCCGGCAGGCCGGCGGCAACAGCGGGCGCAGCGCGGCCAGGTCCAGGTCGACGAAATTGAATTTATCCGGAAAGGCAAACCATTCGCCCAGCAAGCGGTAAGCGGGATGCGAGGCGGCCATGGTCGGCATCAGGGCATCCTCGGCGGCAAAGCCGATCGGATGCAAGGGCACTGCATCCAGCCCATGCCATATACCGTCGGCTTCCACATAGGCGCAACGCGCACGCAGGAACAGGCTGTCGCGCAAGGTGGCGCAAAAGGAAGGCTCGCCATCAAGGAACAGGCGCAGCGCCGGCAGCGGCAGCGCGTCCAGCGTGGACGTGGCGCCCGTCGCTTCGAGCGTGATGCTGATTGCCGCCCCCAGATCCGGTGGCAGGCGCACTGCGGGCGGCGCCGCCACGATGGACTGGAAACGCACCTCGGACAGGCGCAGCGGCGCCACGGCGACATCGTAGGCGGTGGTGAACTTGCAGGCAACGCCCTGATGTTCCGCAGCATGCATGAGCGTGCCGCGCGGGATCACGGCCAGCTCGCTCACCGCCGCAAGGTCGTTATCGATGCGGGCAATGGCGCAGGCAGGAAACGGGCGCAAATAATGGGGGAAATTGACTTCCAGCAAGGTTTCACTGAAGGTGCCGAAGCCATCGGCCAGCCGCTTCGCCGTGCGCGCATTGAACATGGCAAACGCCTGCAGCATGCGCGCCAGGTGCGGATCGTCGGTGGTGCCCAGGTCACCGCCCACGATGCCCAGCGCGCCAGCGATGGCCGGATAGCGCCGGGCAAACGCCTGATTGTGCGCATGCAAGGTGCCCAGTTCGCGCTCGTAATACTGCAGCAACTCATCCATGCCAGCTCCCATCGCCTGATCGACACATGCCGGTATCACCCCATCTGCATTATTGAGGAAGCGGGGAATAGGAAAATTGAGTTTGAACAAGATTGCATGCATCAGCAAGGAATGCCATTCCGGCGCTGACACAGCAACTTTTGTTCACTCCTTGCCAATATTAATTGACTTATTCGAAACAATCGTTTTAAATCAGGAAGTTACTCAAAATCAATCATCTTGGGCATTCAAACATCGCATTGCCCCTCTCGATGCTTGACGTCCACGCTGATGCACTCTGAAGCCAAGGTATATGGAACTGCTCGACTCCCCGCGTCAGACCCCGTCGCAAGACGACACTATCAGCGGGCACTACGAAGTGCGCCGCTTGCTGGGCGAAGGCGGTTTCGGCCATGTATTCGAAGCCTGGGATGCCAAGCTGTGCCGCAGCGTGGCGCTGAAGCGGCTGAAACCGCAAGCCGACGTGCTGCATCCCGAAAAACTCATCAATGAAGCGCGCCTGGCCGCCTCGCTCAAGCATGCGGCCTTCGTGCGCATCTTCGCCATCGAGGGCCAAGGCACGAGCCAGTCCATCGTCATGGAACTGGTCGAAGGCCAGACGCTGGGGCAATTCATGCACAGCGGCAAGGCTGACTTGCAAGCCGCGCTCGACATCGCCTACCAGATCGCCGACGCGATGGACGAGGCGCACGCCATGGACCTCGTGCACGGCGACTTGAAACCGTCGAACCTGATGCTCGAGGCTAGCGGCAAGGTACGCATCCTCGACTTCGGCCTGGCGCGCCACATCGACCCGCAAGCCACGCAAACGACCACCCTGTGCGACTTGCAGGGCACGATCGCCTACATGGCGCCCGAGCGCCTGATGGGCCGCCTGCCCGACACGCGCGGCGACGTCTACGCGCTGGGCGCCATGCTGTACGAAATGCTGGCTGGCCAGCGCCACTTCGCCCACCTGAACGGCCTGGCCCTGGCCGCCGCCCACATGCAGGCGACGGAACCGTGGCCTGACCTGCCCGACTCCGTGCCGCCCACCATCAACGCCCTCGTGCGCGCGATGACGGCGCACGACCCGGCCGAACGGCCACGCACCATGCGCGACGTGCGCGAGGCGATAGGGGCGCAGCGCGGAGAAGCTGTCACCTTAGCCACGGCCCTTGCTGACGAGACGCCCGCGAAGGAAGAACCTCCCGCCAGCGTCTCCATCCGCCTGCCCCTGCCCCGCAAGCGCACCCTGCAGTGGGGCGCGGGCGTGGCGCTGCTGGCGGTACTGGCGGGATGGCAGCTACCCAATATCATTCCGGCCGTCAAATCGTTCGTCACGGGCGAGAAAGCACCTGCGCCGTATTCGGAAATGGCCAGCATGGCGGCGGGGATGGAAGCGTTGCGGGTGTTTGATCGCGACACCAGTCAAGAACAGGCCATTGCGCACTTCAACACGGTGCTCAAACACAATCCAGCCAGCGCTGCCGCTTCGGCTGGCCTGTCGCTGGCGTATAGCCTACGTTACATCGGCAATGGCCGCGACGAGACTTGGCTGCAGCGCGCGGATGCTGGGGCACAACAGGCTCTGACGTTAGATAATCAGCTGGCGCTAGCCCATGTGGCGCAAGCTTGGGTGCTTGAATTCCAAGGCAAGCAGGAAGAAGCGTTGCGAGCGTCGGCCAGCGCATTGAACCTTGATCCGCAAAACCTGATGGCAATCGTCGGTAAAGCACGCCAATTAATTAATCTCAAAAAGTTTGACATGGCCAAAACGCTACTCGATGATGCAGCGTACAACTACCCCAAGGAGCGCATGCTCTCAACACTGCTGGGGTTAATGCATTATCGTCAAGCTGACTATGCTAGCGCTGAGCAGGCGTTTCGCAAAAGCATAGAACTCGATCCGCAATCAGCAAGTGCCTATGCCTACCTGAATGCCGTTCTCTTGCGCCAAAACCGCAATGACGAAGCCTTGCGTGTATTGCAGCAAGGCTTGCAACTCCAGCCGAACTGGGAGCTTTATAGCAATCTGGGAACGTCATTGTTTGCCAAGGCTGATTATGTGGGTGCCGTGCAAGCATTCGAAAACGCCGTATCTTCAAGCAAGGGGAGTCCGAATACCTATCAGTTATGGGCCAATCTTGCCGACGCACAGCGCTGGATCCCCGCACAAGCCGAAGCATCGCAAAGGTCCTATCGGCGCGCCATCGAACTACTCACACCGCTGCTGGCGCGCATTCCTGACGACGTCACCTTCAATTCGCGTATGGCCTTGTATTCAGCCTACGTGGGCGCAAAAAAGGAGGCATTGAACAGTGTCGAGAAAGCAGTCACCAATGCCCCTCGTTTGCCCGATGTTCAATTCCGCGCTGCACTAACCCATGAGCTGATCGGCAACCATGACGCGGCCATGACGGCGCTGCTGGAAGCTGCCAGACTTGGCTATCCTCTCAATTTGATCGAGACTGCTCCCGATCTATTGAACCTCAGGCGAGATGCTCGCTACCAGCAATTTGTTATCAACTTAAAAAGAGATCCTAAAACATGACGCCTGTCAGCCCCTGGATGAAATTATCCGTACATTTTGACGCAGACCAGATCACCAACCAGCTCGACTATAGCTTCACTTCATGCGATGGCACCGCAGATCCGCGTCATGGTGCCTATATGGGCGGCGTGCACTTTCAGCAAGGCCAGCATGTGTACCTCGACGTCACTTGCTGTGGTTCCAAGGAGAGTGGTTTCACGTCGTTCCAGATCGTCGACTGCTGCATCGTTACCGTGCCACAACTTACACAAATAGGACCGAATGTTCCTACTGTCTATGCACCGCCGTCCCCATTCCTGCAAGCCGTAGGCGCCACCTACAACTTCCCATTGGACTTCGAAGCCGAAGTATTGCTGGGAGATGCAGAGAACACTGCCTTGCCACCACTGCGCCGCATTCGCCAGGATTGGAAACACAATCTCGACGTTGGCTATGCAACGGGTCGATGGGAACTCTCCTTCGTCATCACCGTACGCATCATGCGCGGCGAAGGCGTTCAACCAGAACTGCGCGTCTTTTCCTTTGACCCGGAAAGCTCGGTGGGAGGATCGTTGGACTGGGGTTGATATTACCTAGCATGCAAGCGTATTGCCATACGCAGTACTCCATATAAATAGCAACGTAATCAGTGAGGAAACAACATGCAAGAATTAAACACACACGAAATCGAAGTAGTATCCGGCGGAAACATGCCAGAGTCCTCAGTTGGCGGATCGTCGGATTGGGGTTGATATTATCCAGCATGCAAGTGACTTGCCATAAGCATCATTCCACATAAAAAGCAACTTCGTCAGTGAGAAAACAATATGCAAGAATTAGAGATCAATGAAATCGAAGAAGTATCCGGCGGAGTCATGCCTGAAAGCTCGGTCGGCGGCAATGTCCTGATGTAATCCTTCTCTTCCGAGCTAAGCCCACAGGTCGCGATACTGGATCGGTGAGTCATCAGAATTTACAAGCAAGGCTTCCGGCGACAGCTGTCGAGATTCGACTTTCCTGGCCAATCTTTAACATTGAGTTAAACAACATGCAAGAATTAAATACAAACGAAATCGATGAAGTATCCGGTGGGAACATGCCGGAAAGCTCGGTTGGCGGAAGCACCACCATGTAAAGTGACTCCAGCAAGGCAGCACCTTGCTGCCGCAAGCCCCCCATCCAGAGCCGCCCCGATATTCACCCGCGTGGCTCTTGTTTTATTACATGGCAACAATGGCGACAAGCTACATCAGCGGCTGGAAGGGATATCTTGCACTGGCACCTGCCACAATAAATCTATGCTTTTTTTAACAATTGCTTTACGATGTTGTTGTAAAAAAACGTAAATCTTATGACATCACCAAGGAGCAGAGCATGCAAGAATTAAACACGAACGAAATCGACGCTGTGGCAGGTGGCCTGCTGCCGGAAAGCTCGGTGGGCGGTGACTCCGACATGAACTAAACGAGCGAGCCAGATTACATACTAAAGGTAGAGGCAAAGAAAGACGGAGGTCTTTCTGCCTCATCTTGGTATCGCAAGAAAACCGTCTTGTGATAAATTTAATTTCGCAAATCCACCTATAAAAATGGAGTAACAGACATGCAAGAATTAAACACACACGAAATCGAAGTAGTATCCGGTGGAAACATGCCTGAAAGCTCGGTCGGCGGAGACACCAGCTTGTAAATTAATACCAGCAAGGCAGCACCTTGCTGCTGCAAGCTACGCCCCAATCCAGAGCCGCCCCTGCATTCACCGGCGTGGCTCTTTTTTTATCTGGCAGTCATGGCGATCTACGGCACCAGCGCTTGGAAGGCCTCTCTTGCACCTGTGCCTGCCACAATAAATCTATGCTTTTTTTAACAATTGCTTTACGATGTTTTTGCTTCAAAAACGTAAATTTTGTTATCTTATTAAGGAATAGACCATGCAAGAATTAAGCACGAACGAAATCGACGAAGTTGCAGGTGGACTGTTGCCTGAAAGCTCCGTTGGCAGCAATACTGACTGGTAAGACACAAAACATCAACAGTGTTCCGCGCTGACAATCCGGAGCCGCAACAGGATGCGTTGATGCGGCTCCACTGATCAGTTCACAGACAAACAGCCAGCCTGCGAATACGCCCCCTTCCTTAGTGTCCCCTTCATTCCCTGAAAAGTCCATCATCTTGCGTGATCAACCCAGCGTTCCCGCCACCACCAGCCCCGCCCCGCCCGTCCAGCCCCTGTTTCGCCAGCAAGCCATCGAGCATCTGGGCAACAAGCAGTACGGCACGGTATTGCTGGCGCGGCCCGTCAGCCATCTGTTCCTGACCTGCCTGTTCCTGGGCATCGCGCTGGCCATCGTCGCTTTCTTCATCTTCTTCAGCACCACGCGCAAGGCGCAATCGCAGGGCGTGCTGCTGCCGACCAGCGGCGTGATCCGCATCATGCCGGGCCAGGCGGGCGTCATCGCCGGGGTGCGCGTCAAGGAAGGGCAGACGGTGCGCGCGGGCGAGGTACTGTTCGTGCTGTCGGGCGAGCGCAGCAGCGCCAATGCGGGTGCGCCCCAGCAAGTCGTTTCAGACTTGTTGAAAAGCCGGCGCGACAGCTATGACGCGGAATTGCAGCAGTCGCGCCTGCAATCGCGCCAGCGCATGGCGGCGGGCCAGCGCCGCGCCAGCGACCTGGTGGCGGAAATCGGCCGCATGGACGACCAGATCGCGCTGCAGCAGCGCCGCATTACCCTGGCGGACCAATCCTACCAGCGCTACGGCGACCTGCACGCCACCCATTACATCTCATCGGCACAACTGCAGGATAAACAGGCCGAGCTGCTGGACCAGCACCAGCGCCTGGCCGAATTGCAGCGCATCAAGTCGGCCAGCCAGCGCGACCTGGCCACCACGCAAGCCGACGTGCGCGACCTGCAGGTGCAGGCGCAGCGCGACACGGAAGGCTTGCAGCGCAATGTCTCTGCTATCGAACAGGACCTGACGGAAAACGAGGCGCGCCGCGAAATCCTGGTGCGCGCGGCGCAGGACGGCATGGTCACGGCCATCACCACCGAACTGGGGCAAACCGTGGCGGCCAACAGCGTGCTTGCCTCCGTGCTGCCGCAAGGCGCCCAGCTGGAAGCGGAAATCTACGCGCCGTCGCGCTCGGTTGGCTTCATCAAGCCGGGTATGACGGTGCTGCTGCGCTACCAGGCATATCCGTACCAGAAATTCGGCCAGTATCCGGCGCTGGTGCGCGAAGTGGCCAGCACCTCGCTGCGGCCCGAAGAGCTGGCGGTGCCGGGCGCCGTCAGCGGCACGAATGGCGAACCCTTGTACCGCATCCGGCTGACCTTGCAGCGCCAGAGCGTGCAGGCGTATGGCGAAACCCTGCCCCTGAAGTCAGGCATGCTGGTTGACGCCAGCGTGCTGCTGGAACAGCGCCGCCTGTATGAATGGGTGCTCGAACCGCTGTTCAGCATTTCCGGGCGCCTGTAAGCCCCATATTGATTGTCCACAATACTCATGCACCTTCCTGATCTTGCCCACCTGTCCTTCTGGCGCAGCCAGCGCCTGCCCGTCCTGCTGCAAACGGAAGCGGCCGAATGCGGCCTGGCCTGTTTATCGATGGTGGCCAGCTACTGGGGCCACCAGACCGATATTTCCAGCATGCGCCGGCGTTTCTCGGTTTCTCTGAAGGGTGTAACCCTGAAAGGCCTGATGGCGATGGCGCAAGGGCTGGCCCTGCATACGCGGCCGTTGAAACTCGACATGCAGCATCTGCCCGAGCTGAAGCTGCCCGCCATCCTGCATTGGGATTTGAACCATTTTGTCGTGCTCAAGTCCGTCTCCGGCAGCCATGCGGTGATCCACGACCCGGCCGTGGGCGAGCGCCGCCTGGCGCTGGCGGAAGTGGCGAAACACTTTACAGGCGTGGCGCTGGAACTGACACCCACCGCCGAGTTCAAAAAGGCCGAGGAAAAGCAGCAGTTTTCGCTGCTGTCGCTGATGGGGCGCGTGGTGGGGCTGAAACGCGGCTTGCTGCAATTGCTGGTGCTGGGCCTGGCCCTGCAGGTATGCGCGCTGGTGGCGCCGTTCTACATGCAATGGCTGGTCGATGAAGCGCTGCTGGCGGCCGACCGCGACCTGATCACCGTGCTCGGCTGCGGCTTCTTGCTGCTGGTGCTGGTGCAGACGGCCATCGGCGCCGTGCGTTCCTGGATCACCACGGTGCTGGCCACGAATCTGAACTTGCAATGGCTGGGCAATGCCTTCGCTCACTTGCTGAAGTTGCCGCTGCCGTACTTCGAGAAACGCCACACGGGCGACATCGTCTCGCGTTTCAATTCCATCCAGACCATGCAGCGCAGCCTGACGACGCAATTCGTCGAAGGCGCCATCGATGGCGTGCTGGTGCTGGCCACTTTGGGCATGATGCTGTTCTACAGCCCCCTGCTGGCGGGCGTGGCCTGCATCGCCGTGCTGCTGTACGTCTTGCTGCGCTGGGCCCTGTTCAAGGCCATGCGCGAGGCGACGGCCGAACAGATCATCCATGCGGCCCGGCAGCAGACGCATTTCCTGGAGTCCGTGCGCGGCATCCAGAGCATCCGCCTGTTCGGGCGCAACGACGAGCGCCGGGCCAGCTGGACCAACGCATTGGCCGACCAGTTCAATGCCGACCTGCGCATCGCCAAGCTGTCTGTTTCCTACCAGACGGCCAATACTTTGTTGTTCAGCGCCGAACGGGTGATCGTCATCTGGATGGCGGCGCTGGCCGTGCTGGACAACCGCTTTTCGGTGGGCATGCTGTTCGCCTTCATCAGCTACAAGGACCAGTTCAGCCAGCGCATGGCCAGCCTGGTCGACAAATTATTTGAACTGCGCATGCTGCGCCTGCATGGCGAGCGCGTGGCCGACATTGTCCTGACGGACGCGGAAGTAGATGGCAACGACGTCGAGGTCGACATGGACGATATCTCTCCATCGATCGAAATCCGCAATCTGGCTTTCCGCTACGCCGACAGCGAACCCTATGTATTGAGTGGCCTCAATCTGAGCATTCCCGCCGGGCAGTGCATCGCCATCACCGGCCCGTCCGGCTGTGGCAAGACGACCCTCATGAAATTGCTCTTGGGCTTGCTGGAACCGACGGAAGGTGAAATCCTCATCGGCGGCATCCAGCTGGGCAGCCTGGGTTTGACGAACTACCGGCAATTGCTGGGCACGGTCATGCAGGAAGACACCTTGTTTGCCGGCTCGATCGCCGACAACATCAGCTTCTTTGCCCCCTCCCCCAATTATCAGCAAGTGCAAGCCTGCGCGCATCTGGCGGCCGTGCATGCGGAAATCGCCGCCATGCCGATGGCTTTCAATACCCTGGTGGGCGACATCGGCAGCGGCCTGTCCGGCGGCCAGAAACAGCGCATCCTGCTGGCGCGCGCCCTGTATAAAAACCCGAAACTGCTGGTGCTCGACGAAGCGACCAGCCACTTGGACACGCGCAACGAACAGGCCGTGAACGCGGCGATCCAGAAAATCCAGCTCACGCGCGTGATCGTCGCGCACCGCCCGGAAACCATCGCCATGGCGCAACGGGTGGTGGTGCTGCAGCAGGGGAAAATCGTGGAGGATTTGATGCAGGAAACGCAAGTGGCCGCTTAAAGCTTGGCATGCGGCAAGAATTGTTTTACGATGGATTAGGTTTGCAATTTCGCAAGCCTTATTCGTGAGGTGACAGCTATGCAAGAATTAGACGGCAATGAAATCGAAGTAGTCTCTGGCGGACTGCTGCCAGAAAGCTCCGTGGGCGGTACGCTGGGCGTCGACTAACCCTCCAGCGTTCAACAGCGCATAGTCAGCACCCGAAGCCGCGCCCCCTCCACCGGCGCGGCTTTTTCACATCCGCACGCAATACGCCGCCCCGCCTGCCGAAAGCGGTAAAATGACGGCCTTGAACCCAAGCCTCGCCCACGGGTGCGGCCTGGCACGCACACAGCACCACCCACAGCCCGGCAGGCATGCGTTTCCCTGCCGCCGGACCAACGACAAAGAACACATGACCACCGTCCCAAAAGAAATCAACGCCGCCGCGGCAAAAAAAAATTCCGCTGAAAAGCTTACGCCCATGATGCAGCAATATTTAGGCATCAAGGAAAACCACCCGACGATGTTGGTGTTTTATCGCATGGGCGATTTCTACGAGCTGTTTTTCGAGGATGCGGAAAAAGCCTCGCGCCTGCTGGGCATTACCCTGACGGCGCGCGGCGTTGCCAGCGGCAACCCCATCAAGATGTGCGGCGTGCCGTTTCATTCGCTCGATGGCTATCTGGCCAAGCTGGTCAAGCTGGGCGAGTCGGTGGCCATTTGCGAACAGATCGGCGATCCGGCCACCAGCAAGGGTCCCGTCGAGCGCAAAGTCATGCGCGTGGTCACGCCGGGCACCCTGACGGATGCGGATTTGCTGCCAGAAAAGGCCGAGCGTCCGCTGCTGGCCATGTGCAGCATCACGCAGCGCAAGACGGTCACCACGGGCCTGGCCTGGCTGTCGCTGGCCAGCGGCGCGCTGAAACTGATGGAGTTTTCCGGCGACAGCAGCACCGTGGCGGCGCGCCTGCAGCAGGAACTCGAACGCATCGTGCCGGCCGAAATATTGAGCGGCGACAATGGCAACCTGTTCGACGACTACGCGGGCACGCACATCAACCGCGTGCCGGACTGGCATTTCGACGTGGTGGGCGGCCACAAGGCCCTGCTCGACCAATTGGGCGTGGCGACCTTGACGGGCTTTGGCGCCGATGGCCTCGGCGCCGCGTTCGGCGCGGCCGGCGCGCTGCTGCGCTATGCGCAATCGACGCAGGGACGGGGCTTGCAGCACGTGCGCTCTTTGACGACGGAAACGGAAAGCGAATTCATCGGACTGGACGCGGCCACGCGGCGCAACCTGGAACTGACGGAAACCATCCGCGGCCAGGAGTCGCCGACCTTGTTCTCTTTGCTGGATCATTGCCGCACGGCCATGGGCTCGCGCATGCTGCGCCACTGGCTGCACCATGCGCGGCGCGACCAGAACGTGGCGCGCGCGCGCCATGAAGCCATCGCCGCACTGGCGCAAAGCGAAGCGGCGGCGCCCTTGGCCGCCACCCTGACGCAAGTGCCCGACATCGAACGCATCACCACGCGCATCGCGCTGCTGTCGGCGCGTCCGCGCGACCTGGCCGCCCTGCGCGACGGCTTGCTGCAACTGCCGGCCCTGCGCGGCGACGTCGTGCGTTGTTATGGCCCTGGCCAGGGCGGCGAAAGCGGTTTGCTGGCCGCCATCCACGCGGCCCTCGCCACGCCAACCGCCTGCCTGGACTTGCTGGTGCGCGCCGTGGCGCAGGAACCGGCTGCCATGGTGCGTGACGGCGGCGTGTTCGCCACCGGCTTCGACGCCGAACTCGATGAACTGCGCGCGCTGTCGGAAAACGCGGGCCAGTTCCTGCTCGACCTGGAAACGCGCGAACGCGCCCGCACGGGCATCGCCAACCTGCGCGTCGAATACAACAAGGTGCACGGTTTCTATATTGAAGTCACGCATGGCCAGACGGACAAGGTGCCGGACGACTACCGCCGCCGCCAGACCCTGAAAAACGCCGAACGCTACATCACGCCCGAACTCAAAGTGTTCGAAGACAAGGCCCTGTCGGCGCAAGACAAGGCCCTGGTGCGCGAAAAGCTGCTGTACGACCTGCTGCTGGCCGAGCTGGCGCCGCACATTGGGACTTTGCAGACCATTTCGCAGGGCCTGGCCCAGCTCGACACCCTGAATGCGCTGACGGAACACGCGCAGCAGCACAACTGGGCCGCGCCGCAACTGGTCGACGAGCCGTGCATCAACATCGTCGAAGGCCGCCACCCCGTGGTGGAAAAGCAGATCGAACGCTTCATCGCCAACGATTGCCGCCTCGTCAACGAGCGCCGGCTGCTGCTGATTACCGGTCCGAACATGGGCGGTAAATCGACCTTCATGCGCCAGGTAGCCCTGATTACCCTGCTGGCCTACGTGGGCAGCTACGTGCCGGCCGCGTCCGCCACCATCGGCCCCATCGACCGCATCTTCACGCGCATCGGCGCCACCGACGACCTGGCGGGCGGACGCTCGACCTTCATGGTGGAAATGACGGAATCGGCCGCCATCCTGAACGGCGCCACCGAACACTCGCTGGTGCTGATGGATGAAGTGGGCCGCGGCACCTCGACCTTCGACGGCCTGGCCCTGGCGTGGGCCATCGCGCGCCATCTGATCGACAGCAGCCGCAGCTTTACCCTGTTTGCCACGCATTATTTTGAGCTGACGCAACTGCCGGACAGCCACCCGAGCGCCGCCAACGTGCATTTGTCCGCCGTCGAACACAAGGACAGCATCGTCTTCCTGCACGCCGTGCAAGCCGGTCCCGCCTCGCAAAGCTACGGCTTGCAGGTGGCACAACTGGCCGGCGTGCCGCAGCCGGTGATCAAGGCGGCGCGCAAGCACCTGGCGCGCCTGGAAGCGCAAGCGCTGGACGCCACGCCGCAGCGCGACCTGTTCGCGCTGCCCTCCGCCGATCCGTATGCGCAAGAGGAAGAAGAGGAAGCGGCGCCGCTGGCCGCGCTGAACGAAGCGCAGCAAGCCTTGCTCGACGCCATCGCCGACCTCGATCCCGATGCGCTCACGCCGCGCGACGCGCTGGAGCAGTTGTATCAGTTGAAACGGCTGGCCGCCGCATGACCATACGGCGCGGCATCGCTGGCTTACGCCTGCTGGCTGCCGGCTTGCTGGTCGCCAGCCTGCCATGGCAAGCGGCGCTGGCCGCCCCAAGCGACCAGGCCGGCTTCGAGTTTGCCGTGCTGGGCCATTCCTTCAACGCGGGGCCGGACGATGGCCCCCTGAAAAAAGCCATCGCGGAAACGAGCGCCTTCAATGCCTCGTTCGTGGTGGCCACCGGCATCAAGGCCGCCAGCGAGTCCTGCAGCGACAAGCTGTACAGCCAGCGCAAGGAGGTGCTGGACGCCAGCGGGCCGCCGCTGATCGTCTCGCTGTCGGCCAGCGACTGGGCCAACTGCCGCAATTCGCGCGGCAGGGTCAACGCCATCGAACGCCTGAACCGCTTGCGCGACGTGTATTTTGCCGACGACCAGAGCCTGGGCCAGCGCAAGCTGACCCTGTCGCGGCTGTCATCGACGGCGAAGTTCCGCAGCTATGCAGAAAACGCCCACTGGGAATACGGCGGCGTGCTGTTTGCCACCGTCAACCTGCCCGCGAATAACAACCATTTCCTGCCAGAAGCGGGACGCAACAGCGAATTCGAAGACCGCCTGGTGGCCAACCGCTCCTGGCTGCAGCGCCTGTTCGCCATGGCACAGCGCAAGAAACTCGACGGCATCGTGCTGTTTTCCGATGGCGATGTGGGCGTACTGGACGAAGACGACAATTCGCTGCTGCCCAGCTTCAGTTCGAAACAGGACGGTTTTGCCGGACCGCGCAAGCAGATCCGTACCCTGGCGAAGAAATTCAGCGGCAAGGTGTTATTGGTCGATACGCAGCGCGCTGGCGATGCGGATGGCAAGGAGGGCAAGAGTAAAAAGGCCGCGGCCAGGGCTGGCGGGCCGACAATCAGCTGGAAAGGCAACCTGGGCCACGTCAGCATCGACAACGACTGGTCCGCCATCGCCGTGCGGCCCGGCAAAACGCCATTCTTTGAGGTACGTCAACGCGCCACGCGGCCGTCGGCGCAAGCGAGGGCCAAAACCTCGACCGTACGCCGTTAGTAGTGGCGGCACAAATGAACAGGCCGGCATCTAGCCGGCCTGAAACAAGCGGTATTAATGAATTGGATGAGTGCGGAAGTGATCGCCCTCGTCGCCTTCATCATCCTCATCGCCATGGTCATGGCCGTGTACGCCATGCACGTGGCCATGGGCGATTTCTTCGTCGGTGGCTTCGCGTACGTCAGCGACGGTCAGCGAGAAGCGCAGCGCGATGCCGGCCAGTGGATGGTTGCCGTCCAGCACGACTTTGTCGTCGGCGATATCGGTCACCGTGAAGATCATCGCTTCTTCGTCCGGCGAATCGCTTTCCGGCATGCCTTCGAACTGCATGCCCACTTCCAGCGGCTCAGGCAGGCGATTGCGCGGCTCGACCTTGACCAGGGCTGGATCGTACTCACCGAAAGCATCATCCGGTTCGATCTGGATCGTGTTGGCATAGCCAACTTCCTTGCCATCGAGTTCTTCTTCGATCTTCGGCAGGGTGTTTTCATAATCACCGTGCAGGTAGACCATCGGCTGACGGCCGTCTTCGATCAGATTGTCTTGCGCGTCTGACAGTTTGTAGTTGACAGTCACGACCGTATTTTTGGCAATCTTCATTATGCTTCCTTTCATTGTATAAGCTGGCAAATTATACCTTCACGCCGCCAACGGCAGGCGCATTCCTGCATTTCCGGTTGTTATAATGGGCGCATGAAAAAATTAACTCTCCTCGGCGATATCACGCCGGCGCAATTCCTGCGCGACTACTGGCATAAAAAGCCCTTGTTGATCCGTCAAGCCGTGCCTGGCTTCAAGGCCCTGTTCGATATCAAGGCCCTGGCCGAGCTGGCTACCCTCGACCACGTCGAATCGCGCCTGGTCAGCCATGCGGATGGCCACTGGAACATGCAGCAAGGTCCGTTGACCAGCCTGCCCTCGCTGAAACAGAAGGAATGGACCCTGCTGGTGCAGGGCGCCAACCTGCACAGCGCCAAGGCCGACGCCCTGCTGCGCCAGTTCCGTTTCCTGCCGGACGCGCGCCTGGACGACCTGATGGTCAGCTTCGCCACCGATGGCGGCGGCGTGGGCCCGCATTTCGATTCCTACGACGTGTTCCTGCTGCAAGGCCAGGGCAAGCGCCACTGGCGCATCGGCGCGCAGAAGGACCTGAGCCTGATCGACGGCTTGCCGCTGAAAATCCTCAGCAACTTCACGCCCGACGAAGAATTCACGCTGGAACCGGGCGACATGCTGTACCTGCCGCCCCACTACGCGCACGACGGCGTGGCCATCGGCGACTGCCAGACGTATTCGATCGGCTTCCGCTCACCCACGTTCCAGGAACTGGGCGAAGCTTTCCTGCAATTCATGGCCGACTCGATCGACTTGCCGGGCATCTACAGCGACCCCGACTTGAAAGCGTCGGGCAAGCCGGCGGAAATCCCCCGTGAAATGCTCAGCACCATCACGGAAGAAATCAACAAGGTACGCTTCACGGAAGAAGACGTGACCATCTTCCTGGGCGAACACCTGTCGGAACCGAAGCACAATGTGTTTTTCACGCCGCTGTCGAAGCCGCTGACGGTGGGCCGTTTCGCGGACGCCGCACAGAAAAAAGGCGTCGTGTTGTCGCGCAAGACGCTGATGCTGTATCGTGGCAAGAATGTCTTTATCAATGGCGAATCGTTTGCCATTGGCAAGGCCGATAAAACGGCCCTGGAAACCCTGGCCAACGAACGCGCGCTCGACGGCGCCGCCGTGGCCCAGGCTTCCGATGACGTGATGGATGCCTTATATACCTGGTATCAGGATGGCTGGATCGAACTGGCTTGAATGACGGCGGTGTAGCAAAAGTGGTATTACAGTAGGTAAAATAGCAGCTTCTGCGCCAGCGCAATGAAACATATTATTTTTATATCGTTTTGTCGTGCTTTCGCAAAACACTTACACTTGCTTGCAATTTGCTTCGGCAAATATTGCGATATCACAAAATAGTTGCGAATTTGCCTCTTGCTCCTATTGCGACGCACCAAAAATCGCTATAATATTCGGTTAGGAAGTTTCCGTTGTCTGGCAGGCACCACCTGGTACGAAAAGCCTTCGAAGACGACCTAACGAGCGATAATTACCGGTAATTATTCATCGCAACAATATTGATTTATTTTTTGAAATAATTAAGGAAAACAAATGAAAAAATCCCTGCTGATCGCCTCCCTGATGGTTGTTGCTCTGGCTGCTTGCAGCAAAAAAGAAGAAGCTCCTGCACCAGCAGCAGTAGTTGTTGAAACCCCAGCTGCTGCACCAGCAGTTGAAGCTGCTCCAGCTGCTGCTGCCGCTGACGCTGCTGCTTCGGCCGCTACCGACGCTGCTGCTGCTGCTTCGGCTGCCGCTTCGGCCGCTTCCGACGCTGCTTCGGCTGCTTCGGCTGCTGCATCGGCTGCTAAGTAATTTAGCACCCTGCACTAGAGAAAGCCGGCCCTCGGGCCGGCTTTTTTGCGTCCGGCGTTTTATCCGCAGGATATAACGCCGGACGCCGGCAATTAAAAAGGCTGGCCCGGTTTCCCGGGCCAGCCTTTTTAATGCACGGCAGGTGCTGATGCCTGCCGCGAATGTGGCGTTTATTTCAACTGATCGTTCAGCAGACCCAGGATCTTCTCGGCCACTGGCGAGACAGCGGGCTGGCCTTCGTTGCCGAGGACGCTGACCAGGCTGGTCGAGCCATTGCCGGCCTTGACCAGGACGCGGTAACGCTGCGCTTCCTTGTCCTTGTCGGACGACGAGCCCCAGCTGAACAGTTTCGAGAAGAAACCATCTTTCTTGACCACATCCGGATCGACGTAACGCACGAAATACGTGCCTTGCGTGCGGTCGCGGTCTTCCACGGTGAAGCCAACGCGGTCCAGCGCCAGGCCGACACGGCGCCAGGCGCGGTCGAAGCCTTCATCGACTTCGATGGCGCGCGCCGGCGTGGCGGCGTCGCCGACCAGCTTGGCGTGCAGCGGCTGCACGATGGCGGCGTCGACGGCCGTCTTCGCTTGCGCATCGTCGCTGGCCGCGCCCAGGCGCGTCATCAGCTTGGCCAGGAATTGCGCTTCCAGGCCCGGATCGTTGGGACGCGCGGTCCAGGTGGTGGTTTCCTTGTCGCGGCCAGTGACGACCTCTTCCACGCCACGGTGGCTGATGTAGATCTCGGTCGAACCGTCGGCCAGGCGCTCCACGCGGGTGCGGAACTTGTCTTTTTCACCGGTCGAGTACAGCGAGTCGAAGGCCTTGCCGATGGTATTGCGGATAAAGTCTTGCGGCACCTTGGCGCGGTTTTCGTTCCACTCGGTTTCCATGATGCCAGCCGTCGGCTGGTCGATGGCGACGGTAAAGCCGGAATCTTCCCAGAACTGCTTGAGTTGCGGCCACAGCACTTCAGGCGACTGCTTGACGACCAGCCAGCGCTGGTTGCCCGCGCGCTCGACCTTCACGCCACCGGCCGTGACAGGCACGACGCCCACCACGCCGTCGGCGCCCACGACGACAGGCGCACCTGCCGTGGCGTTGCGCTGCGCATTGTAGCCGGAAGCCGTGGCCACGCCGTTTTTCGCATCCGGCAGCGAGTAGCGGTTGTCCTGCTGCAATTGCGTCAGGTCAGGCGGCACGTCCAGGGTGCCGGCTTTCTTGACCGACTTGTAGTCGACCTTGTCGCCGCCGACTACCGAACTGATCATGCCGCAGCCCGCGAGGCTGGCTGCGACGGCGCCGATGACGATGCCGCGAACGGCGATGGTGGCAGGCGCCGGTTTGGTTTTCTTGCAATTAGTCATGTCGTAACTGGATAAGAAGCTAAGTAGCAGCTGGAATCAGGGAAGGTCCGGACTGGTCAAGCCCGGGCTTGAAGTTCGGCTTAAGACAGGATGCCAGCGTCGCGCAAGGCCTCGCGCACGGTGGCATGGCAATTTTCAGCCAGGGGCACCAGCGGCAAGCGTATGCCAGCTGGCATCATGCCCATTTCGGCCAGCGCCCATTTGACGGGCACCGGGTTGGGCTCGACAAACAATTTCTGGTGCAGGGGGAAAACTTTGTTATTGATGGCGATCGCCGTGGCGCGCTCGCCCGCCATGGCTGCGACGCACAGTTCGTGCATGGCGCGCGGCGCCACGTTGGCCGTCACGGAGATGTTACCGTGGCCGCCGCAGAACATCAGCGCCATGGCCGTCGGATCATCGCCCGAGTACACGGCGAAGTCGGCTGGCACCAGGCGCAGCAGGTCGATACCGCGGCCGATGTTGCCGGTCGCATCTTTCACACCAACAATATTCGGGATGGCGGACAGGCGCACGATGGTTTCGTTGCTCATGTCGGCAACGGTGCGGCCAGGCACGTTGTACAGGATGACGGGAATGTCGACGGCTTCGGCGATGGCCTTGAAGTGCTGGTACATGCCTTCCTGGGTAGGACGGTTGTAGTACGGCACCACTTGCAAGACAGCATCGGCGCCCGCTTCTTTCGCATAGCGAGTCAGTTTGATGGCCTCGGCCGTGGAGTTGCCTCCGGCACCGGCGATGATGGGAATGCGTCCCTTGGCATGTTCGACGGTCAACTTGATCAGTTCGCAGTGTTCTTCCACGCTGACTGTTGCCGATTCGCCCGTCGTGCCAACGATGACGATGCTGTCCGTACCCTCGGCGATATGCCAGTCGATCAGCTTGCGCAGACCTGGAAAGTCCAGACTGCCGTCAGCGTGCATCGGGGTGACGATTGCTACAATGCTGCCCTTGATCATAGTAAGTTTATAGCGCCGATAAATAAAACAACGATTGTAGCGGATAGCCCGCGCCTGTGGTGCATTCTGACATAGTATGGCCGCTCAAAACGTCGGCAGCAAGGCTGCCAACCGTGGAAAATCCGGCCTGACGGCACAAATTCGTTGCACCAGAGCAGCTTTTGGCTGTTCTACGCGCCCATCCTCGTACGCTACCACACGCAAACCGTGCCGCACCGCCCAGGTCAGCATTTCGCCTTCCTTCAGGAGGAATTTCGGATTCGACGGCTTGCCGAACTGCTCGTTACCCTCGGCAAACGTTTCATACAGCAGCACGCCATCGGGCGCCAGGCTGGCCACCATCGCTTCGAGCAAAGGCCGGTGCAGATAATTGGTGACGACGATGCCGGCAAAGCGGCCGGGGGCGAAGGGCCATCCGGCGCCCGGCGCTTCCAGGTCCACCAGCGAGGTGGTGATGCCCGTGCCGGCCGCCTTTTCCAGCATTTCCGGATCGTGGTCGAGCGCGATCACGGGGTGGCCCAGGCTGACCAGGTGGCGCGCATGGCGGCCGGTGCCACAGGCCAGGTCCAGCACTTCGCCGCCCGGAATCAGGGGCGCCCAGCGGCGCAGCCAGCCCGAAATCGCTTCAGTTTCTATTGTTGGTTCAGTTACTTGCATCGGTACTTCCATCAGTTAATTGCGTGCATCAGCTTGCGCGGCATCAAGTCAAGATGGCCGTCAGGGGCGTGACCAGGGTGACAAAAATGCCAATGACAAATTCGATCGCCGCCAGCAAGGCGCGGTTCAAGATGCCCGTGTACATCAGCAGCACCAGGGCGCCGAAGACATACAGGCTGTAGCGCTCGATGCTGGCGTAGGGACGCGCCAGGCTCATCGGCAGCAAGCCCGTCATGATGCGCCCGCCATCGAGCGGTGGCACGGGGATCAGGTTAAAGACAAACATGGCCGCATTCACGCTGACGCCGGCGCCCGCCATCTTGCGGAAAAACATGCCCATTTCCGTCGGCGGCAGGACGCTGAGGACGACAAAGGCGATCATCCAGCCGAAGCCCATGACGAAATTGGCGCCAGGACCGGCAAACGCCACCCACGCCATCTGCTTCTTCGGATTGCGCAGGCGGCTGAAATCGACGGGCACCGGCTTGGCATAGCCAAACGGTACCTGGATCGTGAAATACAGTATCAAGGGCAGCAATATCGTGCCGAAAGGATCGATATGCCGGATGGGATTGAGGCTCAGCCTGCCCTCGTTCGAGGCCGTGGGGTCGCCGAAATAGCGGGCGGCATAGCCGTGCGCCGCCTCGTGCAGGGAAATGGCAAACAGCACCGGCACCAGGTACACCGCAATGGTCTGGACTATCGTATTGAAATCGCTCATGACCGCGATTCTACCAGAGCCGATCCAGGCCCTTTCTTACGTTGTCATTAAGAACAGATGAAGAGCGGCACCAGAACGGGTGCGCGATGCCTCTCTACAAGCCCAGAACGGCCGGGTCGCCGCGTCCCACGCGCACCACTTCCGGCTCCGGTCCCGTCAGGTCGATCACGGTACTGGGGCCATGCGCGCAGACGCCGCCATCGATGATCAGGTCGAGCAGCTTTTCCAGCCGTTCGCGGATCGTGTCGGCATCCGTCAGGCTGTCTTCATCGCCAGGCAGGGTCAGGGTCGCACCCAGCAGGGGCTGGCCCAGTTCTTCCAGCAGGCTTTGCACGATGCGGTGCTGCGGCACGCGCAGGCCGATGGTCTTGCGCGAAGGATGGCTGAGGCGGCGCGGCACTTCCTTGGTCGCCTCCAGGATGAAGGTGTAGGCGCCCGGCGTGCCCGCCTTGAGCAGGCGGAACTGGCGGTTGTCGACGCGGGCATACAAGCCCAGTTCGCTCAAGTCGCGGCACAGCAAGGTCAGATGATGCTTTTCATCCACGCCACGGATGCGGCGCAGGCGCTCGACGGCGCCCTTGTCGTCGAGCTGGCACACCAGCGCGTAGCAGGAATCGGTGGGCAAGGCCACCACGCCGCCGGACTGGATGATCTGCGCCGCCTGTTTGATCAGGCGTAATTGCGGATTCTCGGGGTGAATCTGGAAAAATTGACTCATGGTCTACGTATTCTTAGTTATTGGTATTAATTATCATTATTGCACGCCACGCAGGGCGGCGATGCGTTGCTCGATCGGTGGATGGGTGGCGAACAGCGCGCCCCAGCCGCCATTGCCGCCGCTGATGCCCAGCGCCTGCATCGATTGGGGCAGTTCGCCCGGCGGCACGCCGCCCAGGCGGGCCAGCGCATGCATCATCGGCGTCGGGCTGCCCAGCAGCTTGGCGGAACCGGCATCGGCACGGAATTCGCGCTGGCGCGAGAACCAGGCGACGATGATGGAAGCAAGCAAGCCAAAGATGACTTCGCACACCATCACGGTCACAAAGTAACCGATGCCGCGTCCGCCGCCTTCGCGATTGTTATTTTTCAACAGCACATTGTCGACAAAGAACCCCACGACGCGGGCCATGAAGACGACAAAGGTATTCACCACGCCCTGGATCAGGGTCAAGGTCACCATGTCGCCGTTGGCGACGTGGGCGATTTCATGGCCCAGCACGGCTTCGACTTCATCGCGGTTCATGCTCTGCAGCAAGCCGGTGGAGACGGCCACCAGCGCCGAATTCTTGAACGCGCCCGTGGCAAACGCATTCGCGTCGCCTTCGTACACGGCCACTTCCGGCATGCCGATGCCGGCCCGCTCGGACAGGGCGCGCACGGTATTGACCAGCCACAATTCCGTCGACGAGGTGGGGTTGTCGATGACGCGCGCGCCCGTGCTCCACTTGGCCATCGGTTTGCTGATCAACAGCGAAAAGATCGACCCTGTAAAACCCACCACCAGCGAAAACATCAGCAGGCTGCCCAGGTTCAGGGTGCTGCCCCGCGCCGGATT
The DNA here is from genome assembly GCF_019443505.1 of Janthinobacterium sp. PAMC25594. NCBI lineage: Bacteria > Pseudomonadati > Pseudomonadota > Betaproteobacteria > Burkholderiales > Oxalobacteraceae > Janthinobacterium > Janthinobacterium sp. PAMC25594. Next base: position 5,513,271 of record NZ_CP080377.1, on the reverse strand, counting down.
GCCCACGCCCAACAAGCTGAGGACGAGCGACAGCACCAGCATCACGGCCAGGTTGGTTGCAATAAAAAGGACGATACGTTTCATGGGCGATGGCTCCAGATGACTATATATGACAAGAATAACTAAAAGATAAGAACGAAGGGGCGTATTTTCAAGCCCGCGCCGCAGGCGCAGGCCGGCCGCGCCCTAGAACCAGTCGTGCCAGATGGGCGTGACGTTGGCAGGCAAAGGCGGCAGCATGGCAAAATCCACGCGCGACTCGTCCGGCGCATGGAAATCCGTGCCGCGCGAGGCGAGGAAGCCGTAGGCGTTGGCCAGCTGCGCGTATTCCGGATACTGGTCCGGACTATGGCTGCCCGTGACGACTTCGATGGCCACGCCGCCGAGTTGCTTGAATTCATCGAACAGCACGCCTTGTGCCATGTCGCTGAAGCGGTAGCGGCCCGGATGGGCGATGACGGCCACGCCGCCCGCGCCACGTATCCAGCCCACGGCCTCGGCCAGGGTGGCCCAGCGGTGCTCGACGTAGCCCGGCTTGCCTTCCGACAGGTATTTCTTGAACACGTCAGGGATGTTCGCGCATTTCCCCGTTTCCACGATGTAGCGGGCAAAGTGCGTGCGCGACATCAAATCCGGGTTGCCGACAAATTTCAAGGCCCCTTCATAGGCGTCGGGGATGCCGGCCAGGTCCAGCTGGCGGGCGATTTCGCGGCCGCGCGCGTCGCGCCCCGAACGTGTCTGGTGCAAGCCCTGCACCAGGCCCGGATTGTTTTCATCGACTTGCAAGCCCACGATGTGCACGGTCTGGCCGGCCCAGGTGATGGAAATTTCCACGCCGGCCACGAAGCGCATGCCCAGGTCCAGCGCGGCCGCGCGCGCGGCGGCGACGCCGGACACTTCATCGTGGTCCGTCAGCGCCCACACGTCGACGCCAGCCTTGCGCGCGTGCGCGGCCACGGCGGCCGGTGACAACACGCCGTCGGAGATATTCGAATGACAATGCAGGTCGACTTTAAGCATGTGAAAACAATACCCTGCACGGGCTCAGCATGGAAGAAGTTTTCATTGTACGCTGCTTGCCCGATAAGGAAGTCGCGTTAGCGACACAGTTGTGCCAGCACATTACTGCGCCAGGAAGGTTTCCACCAGGCGCGCCAGCTCCGCCGGCTGGTCATGGTGCAGCATGTGGCCCGCATCCGCCATCATCTCGCAGCGCACATCCTTGATGCAGGCCAAACGCCGGTCGATTTCAATGCGCGCCTCTTCCTTCGGCCCCATCCATTGCCACATATTCGTGTCATCGGCCTCCACCCACAGCACGGGCGCCGTGATGCGGCGCCAGCATGCCATCACTTCTTCCACCTGGTACAGGATGGGATTGACCCGCTTGTGCCGCGGGTCGCCCAGGATGTCCCACTCGCCCGCCTCGTTCTGCGCCGACCAGTGCTCGGCCAGGAAGGCCGCGCGCGCGTCGGGCAGGCGCGGATTGGTCTTTTGCAGGCGCTCGGCCACGGCCTGTTGGCTCGGATAGCTGCGCATGGCGGGCGGCTCGCGCAATTCAGCTAGCCACTTGGCGTAGCGGCCCGGCGCCTGCTCGGGCTTCGTCGCCATCATGCCGAAGCCTTCCAGGTTGATGAAGCGGCTGATGCGCTCGGGCCGCACGCCCGCGTACAGGCCGGCCACGTTGGCGCCCATGCTGTGGCCGAGCAGCTTGACGGGCGCGTCCGGCGAATAATGCAGCAGCATGGCGTCCAGGTCGGCCAGGTAATCGGGGAACCAGTAGGTGTCCGATTGCGTGTAATCGCTCAGGCCAAAACCGCGCCAGTCGGGGGCGATCACATGCCAGTCGCCTTGCAATTCGTCGACGACGAACTGGAACGAGGCGGCCACGTCCATCCAGCCGTGCACCATGAACAGGATGGGCGCGCCTTCGCGGCCCCAGTGGCGCACATGCGTGCGGGCACCGCGGATGTTGATGAATTCGGAACGGGAAAGTTTCATGGGTTTCATCTGATTGCCTGCCTTGAAAGTAGCGCGGATGGCGCCACATGCTGTGTCTGTAAATAGTGCGAGTATAAAAGTACGACCGTTCGATTATTATACCGGATTGGCGGTCGGCGCCAGGACTTGCCCTGCAACAGCGTAAAATAGCGTACACAGTAGGTAAGCAAATCAGTAAAACTTCCGCGTCCGGCCAGCCCGGCGCTTCCACCACCGCCACAGGCTAACGATGACACTCTACCAATTGGGCGCCGATGCGCCACAGATTGACGCTTCCGCTTTTGTTGCCGACACGGCCAACGTGATCGGCAAGGTGACGCTGGAAGCGAATACCTCCGTATGGTTCGGCGCGACGCTTCGCGGCGACAATGAACGCATCACCGTGGGCGCCAACAGCAATGTGCAGGAAGGCGCCGTACTGCACACGGACCCCGGCTACCCGCTGGACATCGGCCAGAACGTGACCATCGGCCACCAGGCGATGCTGCATGGCTGCACGATCGGCGATGGCGCCCTGATCGGCATCCAGGCCGTGATCCTGAACGGCGCGAAGATCGGCAAAGGGTGCCTGGTCGGCGCGGGCGCGCTGGTCACGGAAGGCAAGGAATTTCCCGACAATATGCTGATCATCGGCTCGCCGGCGAAAGCCGTGCGGACCCTGACGGCAGACGATATCACCAGGCTACAAGGCAACGCCGTGAACTATGTGCAACGCGGCCAGCTATTTAATACGCAACTCAAGAAGATTGGATAAGAGAATGACGACTGAAACCACGGGCGCGGTCAGCGCAGCTGTTAGCGGCCAGGATACCCTGCAAAAATTTATTTTCGACAACGCCGCCGTGCGCGGCCAGTTCATCGACGTTTCCCACACCTGGCAAGAAGTGGTGTCGCGCCACGCCTATCCGGCGGCCGTGAAAAAAGTGCTGGGCGAAATGGTGGCCGCCGCCGCCCTGCTGTCGGCCAACCTGAAATTCAACGGCTCCATCATCATGCAAATCCACGGTGACGGTCCCGTGCGCCTGATGGTCGTCGAATGCGATTCCGACCTGCGCCTGCGCGCCACGGCCAAGCTGGACCCGGACGCCGCCATCCCCGACGTCGCCACCGTGCCGCAATTGCTCAACGCCACGGGCAAGGGCCGCTTCATCATCACCCTGGACCCGGCCGACAAGGTGCCGGGCCAGCAACCGTACCAGGGCATCGTGCCGCTGGACGGCGACGACATGGCGACCGTGATCGAAAACTACATGTTGCGTTCGGAACAGCTCGACACGCGTCTGTGGCTGGCCACGGACGACAGCGTCTCGCGCGGCCTGCTGCTGCAAAAGCTGCCCCACCATGGCGGCAAGGCCGAAGCGACGCCTGTCTCGGAAGAAGTTGCATTGGATACATGGCACCGCGCCGTGATGCTGGCGTCGACCCTGAAAGAGGAAGAAATCCTCGCCACCGACATCGAGACCCTGATGCAGCGCTTGTTCTGGGAAGAAACCATCCGCGTCTTCGACCCGCTGCACCCAAGCTTCCATTGCAGCTGCACGCGCGAAAAAGTGGGCAATATGCTCAAGATGCTGGGCGAGGAAGAAGTCAACGGCACCCTCGACGAAGTGGGGAAAGTGGGCGTGAACTGTGATTTCTGCGGCCAGCACTACGAGTTCGACAAGGTCGATTGCGCGCAGCTGTTCATCACGGATGCGCCGGCAGAGGTCTTGATTCCGCCAGCCGCGAGCATTAACTAAGCATTACAGTTTCGCAATGAATCTGCCGCGCCGCCCTTGAGGCGGCGCCATTGTTTCCACTGTCATCGTTCCGTCATCAGTACGTCATCAGCCCGTCACGCGCCGCCGTTACGCTGCGCAGCTTGTATTACTTCCCACTTTCCACAGGCTGATGATGACCACCCACTTGACGCTGGCCCTGCGCCGCCATTCCTTCCATGTTTTGCTGGGCGCCTGCGCCGCTGGCTTGAGTTTGCCTGCCCTGGCGCAAACGGCCGTGGCCGCCGCCGTGGCCGCCGCCACTACCGACATGGGAGCCTCTGCTGCCCCGGCTGCCGACGACAACGCACCGATGGCCACCGTGGAGATTTCCTCGCGCAAGACGCGTTCTTCAGTCGCCCTGAGCAAGAATGAAATCCAAAAAATCCTGCCCGGCACGAATCCCCTGAAAGCCTTGCAAACCTTGCCTGGCGTCAGCTTCCAGACGGCCGATCCATGGGGCAACAACGAACAAAACCTGTCGCTGTTCGTGCATGGCTTTTCCGGCCAGCAACTCGGCTACACCATGGATGGCGTGCCGCTCGGAGACCAGCAGTACGGCAACTACAACGGTCTGTCGCCGCAGCGCGCCGTGATCAGCGAAAACGTGCGCAGCGTCGTGCTGTCCTCGGGCGCGGGCGACCTGGCGACGGCCTCGACCAGCAACCTGGGCGGCACCATCGAAACCTATTCCAGCGACCCGCTGGCCACGCAAGGCGCCAGCGTGCAGCAAACGGTGGGCAGCCACCGCACCTCGCGCACGTTTGCCCGCTACGACACGGGCGCCTTCGGCGACGGCAGCAGCGCCTATTTTTCCATCCTGCACCACGAAGCGCGCGCCTGGGACTTCGATGCGCGCCAGGGCGGCGACCAGTTCAACGCCAAATACGTCAACCGCAGCGAAGCGGGCAAGCTGACCCTGTTCTTCAATTACTCGGACAAGATCGAGCCGAACGAAGACAGCACCGTGCACGTGAAGGGCGAGACGAGCGCACCGTACACGCGCCCCTTCCTGTATCCCGACTTCAAGGCGGCCCTCAATTACCTGTCGCCGACGGGCGCGACGCCGGCCGCCGACGGCAACAATTACCGCAATTACTACAGCGACGCACAGCGCACCGATTACCTGGCGTATGCCAAGTTCGACGCCAACTTGTCCGATGGCATGACGTGGTCGAACCAGGTGTACTACCACAAGGATGACGGCGCGGGCGTGGTGGCCGGCCCCATCGGCGTGGCCGGCTTGCCGGGCCTGTTCAGCGTGTACTACCCGAAACAGAACCTGAAACAGGTGTTCGGCAACTCGGGCTACGCCGTGCGCACAACGGAATACGACATCAAGCGCGGCGGCTTCCTTTCCACCTTGCGCAAGGAAATCGGCAATCACCAGCTGGAAGCGGGCCTGTGGCTGGAACACAACCGCTCGTCCGCCTACCGCCGCTGGTATGCGCTGGACGTCAACAACCCGACCTCGCCGTATGACCGCCCCAGCAATCCTCTGATCACGCAGTACGGCAGCGAGATCGACAACAAGGTGGTGCAGCTGCATTTGCAGGATGAATGGCGCATCCGTCCCGATATCGCGCTGCAGGCGGGCTTCAAGTCCAGCCTGCAGTTTGCCGACGGCCAATTCCCCGTGCAGCCAGCCAATGGCGCCATTGCCGGCGGCTCGACGGCCTTGCCGGTCGGCACCATCAACACGAAAAAATGGTTCCTGCCGCAAGTGGGCGCGCGCTGGGACTTCACGCCGCAAGACCAGCTGTACTTCAATATCCAGAAAAACATGCGCCAGTTCGTCACCTATGGCGGCGGCGGCGCCTCGCCATGGAGCTTGTCGAGCCAGGCCGCGTTCGACCTGTTCAAGCGCGATGCCAAGCCGGAAACGGCCCTCACCTATGAAGTGGGCGTGCGCGGCAGCCACCCATTGAACCTGGGCGCCATCACGGCCATCGATGGCCAGGTCAATGTGTACCACGTCGATTTCAGCAACCGTTTGCTGCAGATCAGCCCCACGCCCGTGATTTCCTCCATCATCGGCGGCAACCCCGTGCTGGCCAACGTGGGCAGCGTGCGCACGGACGGCATCGACATCGCCGGTACCGTGCACTTTGGCAACAATTTCTCGTTCTACAATGCCCTGTCGTACAACCGCTCGCAGTACGCGGACAACTACAACAATGGCGCCGCGCTGGTGCTGACGGCCGGCAAGAACGTGCCCGGCTCGCCGGAATGGCTGAACAAGTTCGTGGCCTCGGCTACGTTTGGCGATATCGAAGTGCAACTGACGGGGGACTATGTGGGCAAGCGCTACGCGACGTACACCAACGATTTATCGGTCCCCAGCTATTTCCTGATGGGCCTTGGCGTGTCGGGCAAGCTGCCGGCCATGGCCAGCTGGCTGAAAAACCCGCGCTGGCGCTTGAACGTCAGCAACCTGGCCAACCGCGAGGGCTCGCTGAACGTGGTGGTGGGCGCGGCCGACAAGACGTACAACACCTTCCCCATCGCCCCGCGCCAGGGCTTTTTGACCCTGACGGCGGATTTCTGATGCGCGCGCCGCATCTCGCCCCTGTGCTGCCGCAACGGCACTTTTCGCGCCGCAGCTTCGTCCAGGCAGCAGCCGGCGGCCTGGCCCTGGCCGCCGCACCGGGCTTTGCCGCCGGCCTGCTGGCTCCGCCTCCCGCGCGTCCGCTGGTGTTCGCCCACCGGGGCGCCAGCGCCCTGCGCCCCGAGCACACGCTGGCGTCGTACGCCAAGGCAATCCTCGATGGCGCCGATTACGTCGAGCCGGACCTGGTCGCCACGCGCGACGGCATCCTCGTGGCGCGCCACGAAAGCAACCTGATCGACACCACCGACGTGGCGCGCCGGCCTGAATTTGCCAGCCGGCGCGGCAAGAAGATGGTCGACGGCGAATGGCACGACGGCTGGTTCGTCGACGACTTTACGCTGGCGGAACTGAAAACCCTGCGCGCCATCGAACGCTTGCCGAAAGTACGCACCGGCAACACCTTGTACGATGGCCAATTCCAGATCCCCACGTGGGAAGAAATCATCGATTTTGTTGCAGCGCAATCTGCCGCCAGCGGCCGCGTCATCGGCCTCGTGCCGGAGCTGAAAAGTTCCACCTATTTCCGCGATGCGGGCCTGGCGCTGGAAGACCGTTTCCTGTCGACCATGCTGGCACACGAATACACGCGCCGCGCGCCGATCGAAATCCAGTCCTTCGAAGTGGCCAATTTGAAGTACCTGCGCGAGAAGCTGGGACGGCGCGCCAACGTGCGCCTGATGCAGCTGGTGGTGGGCGGCGAGGTGCGCCCCATGGATGTCGTCAAGGCCGGTGGCAAGCTGACCTTCGGGCAGATGACGACGCCGGCCGGCTTGCGTGACATCGCCGCCTACGCGGACGTGGTGGCGCCGCCCACGCGAGGCGTCATCGCGTTGGGCGCCGACCAGCGCCTGGCTGCGCCCACGACCATCGTCGACGATGCGCACCAGGCGGGCCTGCTGTTGCACACGTGGACCTTCCGGCCAGAAAACCGTTTCCTGGCGGCCGACTTCCGCGATGGCAATGGAGAAAATGCGCGCAACGAAGCGGGATCCGTGGCGGAAATGCGGCGCTATATCGAAACGGGACTGGACGGCTTTTTCAGCGACGATCCGGGCCTGGGACGCATCGCCGCCGGATAAACATTTCGTAACAATTTTAATTTCAGGGCGTGGCCGACAGCTACGCCCTTATTATTCGTTTCTTGAATTTCTGAAATTGGAATTTGAAATTGGACGCATATCGCAAACTCCATTATTGTGCAATGCAACAACAGACCATTCATGGAGGGCATATGTCCACTTTTACCAACACCTACAGCAACGACAACGACAACTACTTCAGCAACCTGGGCCGCGCCACGCGCGCCTTCCTGGGCGCCCTGCTCGCTTCCAAGCCGTACAGCGAACTGGCACAGAAGGAAGTCATCACCACGAACACCAGCAGCGCCGAAGAACAGCGCTATGTGCGCCCAAGCAAGCGCGACATCGCCCTGCTGAACTCGGAAGCGGCCCGCTACGAGCACCTGATGCCGAATCTGGCCTCGGAATTGCGTTTCCTGGCCTCGCGCGGCTAACTCAATATACACGAAAGGATTTTTATATGATGATTCTCGAAACCGCACTGATCGCCGTAGCCGTCGTCGTTACCGGCATCCATTTCTACCTGATCTCGACCGGCAAAGCCCGTTTCTAATCAGCAAGCAGCAAGGTAGTAGCAGTCATAAAGTGATATGTCAGCCTGGCAATCGGTCCAGGCTGGCAAGCGGGAAGTCGTACTATCTTAATGTGGCGCAGCAGCGTCCACCGGTGTTTCCAGCAGTGGCGGGGTCTGGCCCTTGCGCACGATCTGCACGAAAATCTCATTCTGTTTGACCATGCCCAGCTCATAGCGGGCACGCTCCTCGACGGCACCCGTACCATCTTTCAGGTCGCGCACTTCGGATTCGAGCTTGGCGTTTCTCGCCTTCAATTCCATATTCTTCTTGTTGGCCTGCGCCACTTGGGCTTCCATGTCGGCAACACGCAGCCAGCCGCCTTTACCCAGCCAGAGGGGAAATTGGATCAGCAGCAGCAGGGCTGCCAGGGCGAGCGTAATCAGGCGCATGGGACATTCAGTTAACAAACCGGCCGGATATCTCCGGCCGGCCAGTGGGTTTTACATCAGCTTACTTCAGATTATAGAACGCATCGCGGCCAGGGTAGCTGGCGATGTCGCCCAGGTCTTCCTCGATACGCAGCAGCTGGTTGTACTTGGCCATGCGGTCCGAACGCGACATCGAGCCGGTCTTGATCTGCAGGGCGTTCGTGGCAACGGCGATATCGGCGATGGTCGAGTCTTCCGTTTCGCCCGAGCGGTGCGAAATGACGGCCGTGTAGCCGGCGCGCTTGGCCATTTCAATGGCAGCGAAGGTTTCCGTCAGGGTGCCGATCTGGTTGATCTTGATCAGGATCGAGTTGGCGATGCCCTTCTGGATGCCTTCTTTCAGGATCTTGGTGTTGGTGACATACAGGTCGTCGCCGACCAGTTGCACCTTCTTGCCCAGTTCCGCCGTCAGGATTGCCCAGCCGTCCCAGTCGCCTTCATGCATCGCGTCTTCGATCGAGATGATCGGGTACTTGTCGCACCAGGTCGCCAGCAGGTTGGTGAACTCGGTGGCCGTCAGGCTCAGGCCTTCGCCTTCCATTTCGTACTTGCCGTTCTTGTAGAACTCGGACGCGGCGCAATCGAGACCGATGGCGATCTGCGTGCCTGGCTCGTAGCCCGCTTCTTCGATGGCCTGGATGATCAGCTTGATGGCTTCTTCATGGTTGGCCAGCGATGGCGCGAAACCGCCTTCGTCGCCCACGTTGGTGTTCAGGCCCTTCTTGTGCAGGATCTTTTTCAGCGTGTGGAATACTTCCGCGCCGTAGCGGACGGCTTCCTTGAACGACGGGGCGCCCACGGGAATGATCATGAATTCCTGGATATCCAGGTTGTTGTCGGCGTGTGCGCCGCCGTTGATGACGTTCATCATCGGCACTGGCATTTGCATGGCGCCCGAACCGCCGAAATAGCGGTACAGCGGCAAGCCCGCTTCTTCGGCGGCAGCCTTGGCCACGGCCATGGAGACGGCCAGGATGGCGTTGGCGCCCAGGCGCGATTTGTTTTCCGTGCCGTCCAGGTCGATCAAGGTACGGTCCAGGAACGCCTGTTCATTGGCGTCCAGGCCCATGATGGCTTCGGAGATTTCGGTGTTGATGTTTTCGCATGCTTGCAGCACGCCCTTGCCGAAGTAGCGCTTGGCATCGCCATCGCGCAATTCCACGGCTTCGCGCGAACCGGTCGAGGCACCCGACGGTACGGCCGCACGGCCCATCACGCCCGATTCCAGCAACACATCGCATTCGACGGTCGGATTGCCGCGCGAGTCCAGGATTTCGCGACCGATAATATCAACAATAGCACTCATGTCATTCTCCAAAGTTAAGCGTAACAGGGGCTGCACACTGCGTTCTGATGCGCAATTGCACAAAGGGGGCAAAGAAACTCCCGGCGGGAACCATCTGGCCGGGAGCTGTCTTACGGGTAATACTGTCGCAAGCGACCCGCGTTATTCCGCGGCGGCGTTGGCTTCCTTGTGCGCCAGCGCTGCCTTGATGAACGAGGTAAACAGCGGATGGCCGGTGCGTGGCGTCGACTTGAACTCGGGATGGTATTGCACGCCCATATACCATGGGTGGGCATTTTCACCCGTGCGTGGCAATTCCATGATTTCGCACAAATCTTCGCTTGGCGTGCGGGCCGAGACGATCATGCCAGCCGCTTCGACACGGGCCAGGTAGTGATTGTTGGCTTCGTAGCGATGACGGTGACGCTCGGTCACCACGCTGCCGTAGATCTCGGCAGCGAGGGTGCCCGGATTGACGGCGCAGGTCTGCGCGCCCAGGCGCATGGTACCGCCCAGGTCCGAGTTTTCATCGCGCAACTCGACTTTACCATCGTGGTTTTGCCACTCATTGATCAGTGCAACGACAGGTTGATCCGTATCAAGGTCGAACTCGGTCGAATTCGCGTTCGGCATGCCTGCCTTGTTGCGCGCGTATTCGATCAGGGCCACTTGCATGCCCAGGCAGATGCCCAGGTAAGGGATCTTGTGCTCACGGGCAAACTGGGCCGCCTTGATCTTGCCTTCCACGCCGCGCTTGCCGAAGCCGCCCGGTACCAGGATGGCATCGTACTTGGCCAGGTTCTCGCAACCGGTCGTTTCGATTTCTTCCGAATCGATGTACTCGATGTTGACGCGGCTTTCCGTGTGGATGCCGGCGTGGCGCAACGCTTCGATCAGCGACTTGTACGACTCGGTCAGCTCGACATACTTGCCGACCATGCCGACGGTCACTTCCGCCTTCGGGTGCTCCATCGTGTAGATCAGCTTGCTCCAGATCGACAGGTCGGCCGGTGCCGGATCGAGGTCCAGCGCTTCACAGATGATCTTGTCGAGGCCCTGGTCGTGCAGCATTTGCGGCACTTTGTAGATGGTGTCGACGTCCCATACGGAAATGACGGCATGCTCTTCGATATTCGAGAACAGCGAGATCTTCGCGCGCTCGTCTTCCGGGATGGCGCGGTCGGCGCGGCACAGCAGCGCGTTCGGCATGATGCCGATTTCGCGCAGCTTTTGCACCGAGTGCTGGGTCGGCTTGGTCTTCAGTTCACCGGCCGAGGCGATGTAAGGCACCAGGGTCAGGTGGACGAAGGCCGTGTTCTTGCGGCCGGCGCGCAGGCTCAGCTGACGCGCCGCTTCCAGGAAGGGCAACGATTCGATATCGCCGACGGTGCCGCCGATTTCGCACAGGGCCACGTCGTAGCCTTCGGCGCCACGGCGGATGTAATCCTGAATTTCATTGGTGATATGCGGAATCACCTGCACGGTCTTGCCCAGATACTCGCCCCGGCGTTCCTTGCGGATCACCGATTCATAGATCTGGCCAGTGGTGAAGTTATTCACCTTTTTCATGCGGGTGGAGATGAAGCGCTCGTAGTGACCGAGGTCGAGGTCGGTTTCGGCCCCGTCGTCGGTGACGAATACTTCACCGTGTTGCATAGGGCTCATCGTGCCAGGATCGACGTTGATATACGGGTCGAGCTTGAGCATGGTGACTTTAAGGCCGCGCGATTCGAGGATCGCGGCGAGGGAGGCGGCGGCAATCCCTTTTCCAAGGGAAGACACAACGCCACCAGTGACGAAGACAAATTTGGTCATTGCAGATGGTGCCGAACGGCACGTGCGGGAAATTGAAATTATACACTAAAGCCCGCCTGCGTCGCCCCCCGCGCGTGGAAATTTGCGCCAAATGCCGACGATCACCCCCGCTCCTGCGGTCTACGCACAACAAAATTACTCAATAGTAATAATTAAAATATTTTCAATTCCTTAATTTGTGTGGGCGAGCGAACAGACCCTGCCGCGCCCTGGCCGCAGACTGGGATTTTTCAACAGGAGGTCCACCATGAGCTACGAAGAACGCGACGCCTACGGCATGTATGTCAACCGCGGCCACAAAGGCCCCGGCCCTGAACTGATGGGTGCCGACACCCTGATCGGCGACCATGTGCACAACGCCAAGGATGAACACCTGGGCGAAATCAAGGAAATCATGATCGACATGCGCAGCGGCAAAATTGCCTACGCCGTCATGTCGCACGGTGGCGTCTTCACCATCGGCGAAAAGCTGTTCGCTGTGCCCTGGGAAGCGCTGCTGCTCGACACCGTCAACAAGCGCTTCACGCTCAACGTCGACAAGGAACGCATCGAAAACGCGCCCGGCTTCGACACGGATAACTGGCCGAACATGGCGGACCAGGCGTGGGCCAATTCGATCCATAGCTACTACGGCACCACGCCACGCGAGTATTAATTAAGCAAAAGCGCGGGGCTGAGGTCTGCTCTAAAACCGGTACTCCAGCCCTGCCACATACGTCCTGCCCCGCGCCGTGCTCAGCGGCGTGTTGTCCTGCGACTGCGACGGCATCGAGTTCAGCCGGTTCAGCGCTTCCGAGAAATCCTTGTTCATGGCGTTCTGCACGGACAGGCGCAGGAACAGGTTCTTGCTGACCTGGTAACTCGCATACAAGTCGATCACGGCCGGGATCTTCGGATTCTCGGCCTTGAGCACTTCGCCCGTCGCTTCATCGGCTTCATTCTCCGGCGACAGGCGGCGGTTCGAACCCGTGTGCTTGAGGATGGCGCCCACTTCCAGCTTGTTGTCCAGCAGGCGCGTGCCCACGTCGAGGTTGTAATATGTGCTGGGCAAGTCGCCGATGTCGGCCGCGCCAAACCACGCGCTGGCGATCGAGGTGGGCTGGCTGGTCTTGTCGCGCGTATACGACAGGCGCGCATACGTGGCCCCCAGCTGGTACTGCGCTTCCAGTTCCCAGCCGCGCGCGTGCACGGGCGTGGACGAGTTGATGTAAATATACATATTCGTCACGTATTCATCCACATTCTTCCAGTCATTGGCGAGCACTTCCGCGATATTGCACTTGCGGCCGCTGTCGCACACAAGAAAGGACTGGCTGGTGATATAGCCGTCGATCTTGCTCTTGAAATACAGGGCCTTGAAGTTCAGCACGTCATTCTTGCTCAGCAAGCCATGCAGGCTGGAATTGAAGCCCAGCTGGTAGGTGCTGGCCCGCTCGCCTTTCAAAAACGGGTTCATCGAGGCGCCGCCATCGTTGGAAAAGAATACTTCCTGCGGATTCGGTCCGCGCATGGTGCGCTCGGCGCTGGCAAACGGCTGGAACCACGGCGTCACTTGCGCGGAAACGAGCAGCGATGGGTTGATGCCATGCTCCTTCAGCGCAATGTGCGACGCCCCCTGCGGGAAACACTGCACGCGTAGGTCGCAAGCGGGTTTGTAGCCGGTCAAATCAAAGTGCGTGGTGTTCAGGCCCGCGTTGACCTGAACAATGCCGCGGTTGTATTGCAAGCCTGCATACAGGCTGCTGATCTTTTGCACGCCTTCGGGGCCGAACGTGTTGTTTTCAATCGATTGCTGGTTCGCGTCCCGGTTGTCCGGGTCGTTGACCAGGCTTTCCACGTGCTTGCTGTACTTGTTGCGCATCAGCTTGCCGCCGATGGTCACCAGCGCATCGCCACCGGCCAGCTTGAAACTGCTGGTGTTGTTGATGTCGAAGGCGTCGGCGCGGTTGGCCGCATTCGTATTGATGAAATTGGTCAGCGCTTCGGGCATGTATTTCTGGTTGCCACGGCTGCTGCTGGCCACCACATTGAGGTCGATTAACTCCGAAAACGGCGT